>JAFSOU010000130.1 GCA_017443265.1 Bacteroidales bacterium
CGGTGGGCCGAACAGTTACCCGGGAAGCGTGGGCAAATGCGCGCTGGATAGGGATGAAGAAAAGTCCAGTGGACTTTTCGATAGTCCGCAGGACGGAGAACAAAATAAAGTCCAGTGGACTTTTCGATAGTCCGCAGGACGGAGAACAAAATAAAGTCCAGTGGACTTTTCGATAGCCCGTAAGGGCGGAGAATTTGTTTTTATTCTCCGCTACGCTATCGAAACTGCCACTGGCAGTTTCTTCATATTTCAAGAGAAAAAAGAAATACAAAGTGGAAACACAACCGTGAACCGAGACCGTTTTTTTCTAGGCACTTACAATATAAAATGTTATTATTAATGGACTTATGCTATCACTCCTCATACTCAATCGAACGTGAGGAGGTCATATAACATTCGCCGTTGGCGAAGAAACGTTTCTCCACCCAGTTGCCGTGCTTGTCGTACTTGTACTTGTACTCGTCGGTGTGTTTCTCCACCTCGTCGAGGTTGTAAAAGGTTGTCACTCTTTTGGTAAGGTTGCCGTGTTTGTCGTATTTCATAACTATCTCATTCACAAGTTCGTCATCGGGGTCGTATTTCGCTATTTTTATCACGTTTCCGTCGGAATCGAAAAACCAAACATTCTTTTCGCACACTCCCTCTTTATAATACTTATACTCAATTGTTTGCAAAAGATTAAGAGCGTTGCCATAAACATAATGATAGCTCGATACAATTTTACTCAAAATACTTTTATCGTATCCTAAATGCTCTGTAATCGTGTCCTTTTCACCAAAATAATAAATGACAGCCTTCACGGGCAATGCGATGTTGTCAAAGGTAGTCACATCCATACGGGCAAGTTTTCCGGACTTATATTGGTAGGCATACAATTTGTTCTCGGTTGTGTCGAAAACATACTTATATTCAGTGGTGACACTCGTGCTGCCGTCGGGATGTTTGGTAATAACAGCACGCGGCCTCATATTGCCATAAAGGGAGTCGTAAAGACTTACCGTATGAGAATATAATTCTCCGCGGGAAATATCGTTAAACGACTCCTCGCGCAAACTGTTCCTGCTTCGCGTCTTCACTTCGGTAGTGAAAATACCTTTGTGAGAATAGAAACGTGTCGTGTCGCTGTCCCAATGTGGCTTGCAGACGCTGTCGAAAAGGTATCCGTTGTAAACGACCTTCCTAACCTTTCCGACGAAATTCCATTCAACAAGCGCTTGCGAAAAGCCAACCATCGGCAGCAAAGCCAAAAACGCAAATATTATTGTCTTGATTTTCATAACGTTCTGATATTTGGAACACCGAAAAAACAAAATACTTTTTCGTATTTTCCGATGCTTATTTTATTTCGATGTATATCAAACAACGTCAAAAGTTCTGATTTATTGCATTTTTGCAAAAAAAGAAAGGGAACCGAACCGGCTCCCTTTCATTAAATAATATGAAAACTTTATTTGGCGTATTTGAACGTTTTTCCGGGATAGTAAGCGTCGTCGCCGAGCGCCTCCTCGATACGGAGCAGCTGGTTGTACTTGCAAATACGGTCGGTGCGGCTTGCTGAGCCGGTCTTTATCAGTCCTGTGTTCATAGCCACTGCGAGGTCGGCAATGGTGGTGTCCTCGGTCTCGCCCGAACGGTGGCTTACTATGGCGGTGTAGCCGTTGCGGTAGGCCAGGTTAATGGCGTCGATGGTCTCGGTAAGGGTGCCAATCTGGTTCACCTTGATAAGTATGGAGTTGGCCACTTTGCGGTCGATGCCCATCTGCAGACGTTCCACGTTGGTAACAAACAGGTCGTCGCCCACCAGCTGGCAGCGGTCGCCGATGGTGTCGGTAAGCAGTTTCCAACCGTCCCAGTCGTCTTCGGCCATGCCGTCCTCGATGCTGATAATGGGGTAACGGGTAACCCAGTCTTTCCAGAAATCGACCATCTGAGCGGGAGTAAGTTTCTCCTTGGTGGACCATTTCAGGCAGTACATGTTTTCGTCTTTCAGGAAATACTCGGACGAAGCAGGGTCGAGGCCGATATAAACATCTTCGCCCGGACGGTAGCCGGCTTTTTCGATGGCCTGCAGTATCACTTCGATAGCCTCCTCGTTGGAGCCGAGGTTGGGAGCGAAACCGCCTTCGTCGCCCACGTTGGTGGACATACCTTTGTCTTTCAGCACTTTGCGCAGGTTGTGAAACACTTCGGCGCCCATACGCAGGGCTTCGGAGAATGTGGGAGCTCCCACGGGCATTATCATAAATTCTTGAAAATCAATAGGATTATCAGCATGAGCACCGCCGTTTAGGATGTTCATCATAGGTATAGGCAGGGTGTTGCCGGCAGTGCCGCCGAGGTAGCGGTACAGCTCCTGGCCGGTTTCCATTGTAGCGGCCTTGGCGCAGGCAAGCGATACACCGAGTATGGCGTTGGCGCCCAGTTTCTCTTTGTTTTTGGTACCGTCGAGCTCGATCATGCGGTTGTCGATAGCGCGCTGGTCTTGCACGTACATACCTCTAAGTTCCTCATTAAGCACGTTATTTACGTTCTGCACAGCGTTCAAAACGCCTTTACCCATAAACACTTTTTCGTCGTTGTCGCGGAGTTCGCAGGCCTCGTGTTCGCCTGTGGATGCGCCCGAAGGCACGGCGGCGCGGCCAAAAGCACCTTGGTCGGTGTAAACTTCTACTTCTACAGTTGGATTGCCTCTCGAATCCAGGATCTGACGTCCTTTAATTCCAATAATTTGTGACATTTTAGTTTGTTTTTTAAGATTATTAAATATATGTTGAATTAAATTAGTTTCTGTCTTTCAACTCATTACACTCCAAAATGGCAGTTAGTGCTCTTTTTGGAAATAACCTGCAAAAATACACTTTTTTTGGCACTTTTGCAAGCGTAAAGCAAAAAAAATCAAAGGTAGGTTGTGGCGTTGTTCGCCACACTGTAAACCGTCTGCTGTGCAAGGTTGCCGTTGGCATCCCAAAGCAAGCCGTAAAGCTCGTTGGTAAGGCCATTGTAGTACCTACGCACAGCGTGGGGCTTGGCATTCGGGGCGTAGGCGTAGGTTTTGGCCGTAGCGGTGTAGCCCTGTATTTTGCCGCACAGCCTTCTGGTGGAGGGGGGATAGTTTGAGGAATTGCGTATCTTGCTCAACATTATTAGATTATTATTTGTTTTTTGAGAACTAATATCTCTTATTTATATACTACAACGAAATATGTATTACCATAAAACAGCTGCATCTCTGTCAAAAGGAATAATTGAGACTACATAAAAAACCAAAAATAAAAAAATAATTATAAACAATGAATTAAAGAAGAATGAAAAATAATCTCCAAATTTGGTTTTTGGGGTGTAATTACCATAAAATGTTATATTAAATATATCTTTTAATATCTTTTTATTTTTTCTTTTTTTTCCCATTTTTTTAATAATTTGTTTGTTGTATAGTAGGTAAAGGATGTATTTCTTTTTTTACTATTTTATAGTCCTTTTTATTTTGCTTGAAATCATCTAATAATGTATCCAAAGGAGATTTGTCAAGCTGCTCTATTTTTTTAAAACCTTCAGAATTATACCACCAAAAGCCCTCAGGCAATATGTCACGATAGTTTTTTGATATATAATCATGTGCTTGCTTCCATTTATACTGTGCTTCATCAAACATTTCTTGTAATTTTGGGTCATCAAATACTATATAATAACTTTTGCTATGATAATCTTTTTTATCAGTATATTCATATGTTTGTTCTTCTATTATTGAATATTTGTTTTTGTTCGAGAATTTATTTATGAACTCTAATGTGTTTTGAACAAATTTTGCAACATGCTCTATTTTAGGAATTCCGCTTGATAAATTATATTGCGATTCAACTCCTTTATATTTTTGAGTCGCAATATATTGTGGACTATGTAAATGTTCCAGATTTCTAACACCAGTCTTACCATATCTTATTGTTGTTGAACTTGAATGTCTATACTCGGTATACCTTGCGTTAGAACTAACAAATCTATAATTTTGATTACTCTCGGCATATCTAGGGGGCCTGCGTACTTCCTCTCCTTCCGGATCTACCAGTTTCACCGGATTCCAAGCGCAATACGCATACGGAGAAATGCCCGGATACTTGTCCGCCATCGGGTCCACGCTCAACCAGCCAATATCCGAGCTGTTAAACCTTGCCCCGTGGTAGTAGTAACCCGTCTCTGCATCCCGCTCCTTGCCTGTAAAGGTAAAACGCTCATTATAACCTGTACTTTGCTCATTTACAAAGTGTTCACCTAACGGCAAATACTGTAGGTGCTGCACCGCCGCACCTGTTCCATCGGTTATCCAACTCGCAGAGCCGAGGTGGTCAGAATGGAAGTAATAAACAGCCTCCGTACCGCCTGTCAAGGGCGGTGGCTCGATGGTGATACTATTTGCTTTGGCGGTGTGCATCGCATGAAGTTTGGCTTTGCAAAGATACGATTTTTTTCTTTATTCCACTTTTGTCTTGATACAAAAGTGGAGCAAAAAATCAAGAACAGTTAATCCCTATCCAGCTCACATACCCCCGCTTCCCGGGTAACTGTTCGGCCCAACGCGCGTCGATTTTTTGGCAAAAATCGTTTGGTTGGGGCGGGAGCCGGTTGTGCTACAGGGGTTATATGCGGCGGTTAATTGGGGCATTTATAATTTGAATTTAGTTGATAATTGAAATAACACCTCTATTCCATATTATCACGATTGATTCTTTTGAGAATTATATTTGTGGAGAATATGTCTTGAATTCTGTTTTTGCTCAAAATTTTGATTTTTCTTTGTTTTAACTCGGTGTAGTTTAAAGGCCTTTCCCTTAAAAAAATACCCGTTGTCTCAATTCGATAAATACCGGGGGCTTTAATGATAATATTGTCAGACTTGGATATAACCCCTGATTTCGCATTTGCTTTAATACAGATATTGATTGTGTCTGGAAACTTCCTGCTTTCAAGGTTTATAGTATCCGAATTAATTGCAATAGAATCCCCATCTGTTAAAAAATACATTATACAATTTTGATATGCAACATTATCACACAGGATTCTAACGCCATCTGTTTGTGGAGATGTGCCTACTTGATGAACATCCACAGGGAAACAGTCTATATTCTGGACAAAACTATTCAAGATTACATATCTTCCTTCTATCCACCAGTTACCGTCTGATGACAAATCAGCTATATCATACGTATAGTGCCACTCAAAGGTGCCGTCTGGGTTTAGTGAGATATGAAAACTCATCAAGCGACCATAAATGGCATCATTTTCCTCATATAATCCAGATAATGTAGACACGCTATATTTTTCTGACAGACAACCGAACACACTCACACATACTGCAAGTGTCACCGTCACACATAAAACAGGATGTACTATTTTTTTTCAAATCATTCATAAATCGCATTATTTATAGTTTTTATACGGATACACCTTGTTCCCGTGTTCATATACATAAACACCCCTTACCCATTCTCCAGTTGCGGCGGATTTGCAATCCACCGCAATTGAGTTTTTGGATTTGTAATCCAACTTTCGTTATCTGTTCGGGAGCTTTCATCGGTCATTTTTTTCTCACTGCAAAAATACACTTTTTTTGGCACTTTTGCAAACGAAAAATCCAAAAAATTATCAAATCTGGCCGGAGTGCCGTTAGTGGGCACAAAAAAAAGAGCATCGCCATAGTGGGATGCTCTTTTCTCTTTTTGCCGAGATAATATTGTTATTCAGCTTTCGGTTCTTCAGCTTTGGGTTCTTCCTCGGCCTTTGCCTCAACGGGTTTTGCCTCGGTTTCGGCAGTAGCTTTTTTGGCTCTGCTGCGGCGAGTTGTTTTGGCTTTGACGGGTTTGTTCTCCTTCAGCATGTTTTCGTTGTAGTCAACGAGTTCTATCATGGCCATCTGCGAATTGTCGCCTTTGCGGATGCCTGTCTTGAGAATTCTGGTGTAACCGCCGGGACGGTTGGCCACTTTCTGCGAAATTTCTCTGAACAGTTCGGTAACAGCCTCTTTGTCCTGCAGGTAGCTGAACACCAAACGGCGTGAAGCGGTCGAGTCCATTTTGGAGCGGTTTATCAGAGGCTCCACATATTTTCTCAGCACCTTAGCTTTGGCCAAAGTGGTTTCAATTCTCTTATGCTTTATCAGCGATGATGCCATGTTAGAAAGCATAGCCTCTCTGTGGGCATGAGTTCTCGATAATTTATTTTGTTTACAACCGTGTCTCATTGTCTTATTCTTTATCTAATTTATACTTTGATATATTCATTCCGAAATCCAGGTTTTTGGAAGCCACCAACTGTTCGAGTTCGTTGAGGGATTTCTTTCCGAAGTTTCTGAATTTCAAAAGGTCGGCTCTGTTGAAAGCCACAAGTTGGCCCAAAGTTTCGACTTCGGCGGCCTTGAGGCAGTTCAACGCACGCACCGAGAGGTCCATGTCCACGAGCTTGGTCTTGAGCAGCTGGCGGATATGCAGTGTGTTTTCGTCGAATTCCTCGCTGGTCTGGCGAGTCTCCACGTCGAGCGTGATGCGTTCGTCGGAGAACAGCATAAAATGCTGGATAAGTATTTTAGCGGCCTCTTTCAGCGCTTCCTTGGGGTGTATGGAGCCATCAGTCTGGATGTCAATTGTCAGTTTCTCGTAATCGGTTTTCTGTTCAACACGGTAGTTGTCCCACGAGTACTGAACATTCTTTATAGGAGTGTGAATCGAATCAATGGCTATCACTCCGATAGGATCGGTGCTTTTTTTGTTCTCTTCCGACGGAACATAACCCCTGCCCTTTTCTATGCAAAGGTCCATATTGAGGGTTACGTTGGGTTCCATGTGGCATATCTCCAAATCGGGATTGAGAACCTGGAAGCCATTCAGAAATTCGTTCAGGTCGCCGGCTTTGAGAACGGTCTTTCCGGTAATATTCACCGAAAGTCTTTCGCTTTCCTGTTCCTCGATCTGACGTTTGAAACGTATCTGCTTCAATTTCAAGATGATGTCGGTCATATCCTCTACCACGCCGGGGATGGTGTCGAACTCGTGTTTAACACCGTCGATGCGTACTGAGGTAATTGCGAAACCTTCCAACGAATTGATAAGTATGCGGCGGAGCGCATTGCCTATCGTGATGCCGTAGCCGGGTTCAAGTGGACGAAATTCGAATACTCCGTGAAAATCATCCGATTCTACCATAATAACCTTGTCAGGCTTCTGAAATGCTAATATTGCCATTTGTTTCCTTTCGCTTTACTTCTTTTTGTACTTGGTTTACTTGAGATTCAGACTATCCCGTTATTATTTGGAGTACAACTCAACTATCAGTTGTTCCTGAATAGTTTCCGGAATGTCGGCACGCTGCGGGTAGTTGAGGAACTTGCCCGACATGGTGTTTGCGTCCCATTCCAACCAGCTATAGCGATTGGCGTTGCCTGCCAGCGAATCGGTGATAACTTCCAGAGATTTGGAGCGTTCGCGAACCGAAACCACGTCGCCTTCTTTCAGCGAGTAGGAAGGTATGTTCACCACTTTGCCGTTCACTGCTATGTGTGCGTGCGAAACGAGCTGACGGGCCTGTGCGCGGCTTCTGGCTATGCCAAGGCGGTAAACCACGTTGTCCAGACGGGCCTCGATGAGCTGCAACAGCACCTCGCCGGTGATACCGCCACGGCGCGAAGCTTCCTCAAACAGGTTGCGGAACTGTTTCTCCAGTATGCCATAGGTGTATTTGGCTTTCTGTTTCTCTTTCAACTGGGTGCCGTATTCCGACACTTTGCTGCGGTGACGGCTCTGGCCGTGCATTCCCGGAGGATATTTCTTTTTCTCGAAAGATTTGTCAGCGCCGAAAATCGGCTCTCTGAATTTTCTTGCTATTTTTGTTTTTGGTCCAGTGTATCTTGCCATTTTTACTAAAAATATAAGTTTATACTCTTTTTTCTTTCACACATCTCCTTACACGCGACGGCGTTTGGGGGGACGGCAACCATTGTGGGGCAGAGGGGTGATGTCGATAATCTCTGTCACTTCGATGCCGCAAGCGTCAATTGTTCTGATTGCAGATTCCCTTCCCGAACCCGGACCTTTTACGTAAGCTTTCACTTTGCGCAAGCCCATATCGTAGGCTACCTTACCGCAATCTTCCGCAGCCATTTGTGCGGCGTACGGAGTGTTTTTCTTCGATCCTCTGAAGCCCATTTTTCCGGCGGAGGACCAAGAAATCACTTGACCGGCATTGTTTGTCAACGAAATAATAACGTTGTTGAAAGAGGCGAATATGCACGCTCTTCCCATTGGTTCAACTTTTACAACTCTTCTTTTGGTTGGTTTTGAAGTTTGTGCCATTTCTTTTTTTTTACTTTTTTTTATTAAACCTTTTTTCTACCTTCGGCTCCGGTGTCAAAAAAAATCTAATCCGCCAAAGGTCGCACCGATTAATTAGCCTTTAGGTGCTTTCTTTTTGTTAGCGATTGTTTTCTTCTTACCCTTACGAGTACGGGCATTGTTCTTTGTGCTTTGTCCGCGCAGGGGCAGTCCCAGACGGTGGCGTATTCCTCTGTAGCATCCGATGTCCATCAGTCGTTTGATGTTCATCTGTACTTCGGAGCGCAATTCGCCTTCCACTTTGTACTGCTCGCCGATGATGTTACGGATAGCGTTCTGCTCATCGTCGGTCCAGTCTTGCACTTTCTTGTTCACATCGATGCCTGCCTCGTTCAGTATTTTCTGGGCAGTGCTTCTTCCAATGCCATAGATATAGGTCAAGCCTATCTCTCCTCTTTTGTTTTTGGGTAAATCAATACCTGCAATTCTTGCCATAAACTATTTATATTCTTGTTTAAATTTGTTTTATCCTTGTCTTTGTTTGTACTTAGGATTTTTTTTGTTGATTACATAGACAACCCCTTTTCGGCGCACCACTTTGCATTCCGGGGATCTTTTCTTTACAGATGCTCTTACTTTCATTTTTTTCTTTTTTTATCTGTTTTTAATTCTTTTTGTTCTTTTCTTTTATTGTTATTTGTGACGGTATGTTATCCTGCCTTTTGTCAGGTCGTAGGGCGACATTTCCAGTTGCACCTTGTCGCCGGGCAGTATCTTGATGTAGTGCATGCGCATTTTGCCGGAAATGTTGGCTATTATCACATGGCCGTTTTCCAGTTCCACGCGGAACATCGCGTTGCCCAGAGCTTCGATTACCGTGCCATCTACTTGTATCGGTGGTTGTTTTGCCATTATCTATATTTATTAAATGTTTTCTATTGGGTCGAAGCTCGATAGGATGTCGGGTGCGTGCTTGCCTATGGCCACGTCGTGTTCGAAGTGTGCCGAAGGTTTGCCGTCCTTGGTCCTGCAGGTCCAGCCGTCCTCTTGTGAGAATTTCACGTTTTTGGAGCCGAGGTTTATCATCGGTTCCACGGCTATAACCATTCCTTCTTTCAGCAAGGGACCTGTGCCTTTCACTCCGAAATTGGACACGCTGGGGTCTTCGTGGAGTTTCAGTCCCACCCCGTGACCGCAGAGCTCGCGCACCACGGTGTATCCGTTTTTCTCGCAGTGTGTCTGTATGGCATGTCCTATGTCGCCCACGCGGTTGCCCTCGACGCATTTTTCAAGGCCGAGGTAGAGTGCCTCTTTGGTTACTTTGAGCAGGCGCAGCACTTCGGGACGCACCTCACCGCAGGTGAAGGTGTAGGCCGAGTCGCCTATGTAGCCGTTGAGGTTGGTGCCGCAGTCGATGGACACTATGTCGCCGTCCTTTATAAACATATCTTCGGAAGGTATGCCATGCACAACCACGTCGTTTACGGAGATGCAAAGAGCTGCGGGAAAACCGTTGTAGCCTTTGAATACGGGTGTGGCACCGTTGTCCCTGATAAATTGTTCGCCAATTTTGTCAAGGAAGGCGGTGGTAACACCGGGCTTAACGTATTTTCCCACTTCCGCCAGTGTCTTTCCCACCAGCAGAGCGCTTTCGCGTATAAGCTCTATTTCCTCCTTTGTTTTCAGTCGTATCATTGCTTTTCCGAAAGTATATCTTTAAATTTTACGCTGAAATCGACATTGAGTTACGTCCTTTTATGCGTCCGGTCTTGGTGAGGCCGTCGTAGTGGCGCATCAGCAGGTGGCTTTCGATCTGCTGCAGGGTGTCGAGAATAACGCCCACCATGATCAGCAGCGAGGTGCCGCCGTAGAACTGTGCAAACTGCGAGTTCACGCCCATCAGGCTCACTATTGCGGGCAGCACTGCCACGATAGCAAGGAAAATGGAACCGGGGAAGGTGATTTTGGACAATATGCCTTCGATGTATTCTGCGGTTTTCTTGCCGGGTTTCACGCCGGGGATGAAACCTCCGTTTTTCTTCATGTCCTCAGCCATCTGGTTGGGGTTGATGGAGATAGCGGTGTAGAAATATGTGAAGGCGATAATCATCAGGCCGAACACAAGGTTGTACCAGAATCCGTTGAAATCGGAGAATGCTGTCAGTATTGCCGAGTCGGAGTGGTTGAATCCCATCACAGTGATGGGGATGAACATGATTGCCTGTGCAAAGATGATAGGCATCACACCTGCGGCGTTCACTTTCAGAGGTATGTACTGGCGCACGCCACCGTACTGTTTGTTGCCAACGATGCGTTTTGCGTATTGCACGGGAACTCTGCGTGTTCCCTGCACGAGCAGTATGCAGAGCAGTATTACCACGAGCAGTACAACAAGCTCGATGATGAACATCACCAAGCCGCCGCCGGCTTCTTCCATACGGGAAGCGAATTCGCCGAAGAGAGCGAACGGCAGACGTGCTATGATACCAACCATGATAAGGAGCGAGATTCCGTTGCCCACGCCTTTGTCGGTGATACGCTCACCGAGCCACATCACAAACAGTGTGCCGGAGGTGAGGATGATTATGCACGACAGCCAGAAGAAGAATCCGGGCGATGAACCGTCGAAGGGATAGATGGCGGTGGGAGTTGCGCCCAACTGGTATATCATGTTGGTGATGTAGGCGGGTGCCTGTACCACGGTGATGGCTATTGTCAGCACACGTGTGATCTGGTTCATCTTGCGACGTCCGCTCTCGCCTTCGCGCTGCATTTTCTGGAAATAGGGTATCACCATTACAAACAGCTGTATCACGATGGATGCAGTGATGTAGGGCATGATACCGAGGGCGAAAATGGATGCGTGGGAGAAAGCACCACCCGAGAACATGTTCAACAAACCCAAGATACCGTCGCGGGTCTGGTTTTGCAGGCCCGTAAGCTGGCTTGGATCAACACCAGGAAGGACAACATAGGATCCTATACGGTACACCAGCACGAGGCCGAGGGTGTAGAGTATGCGCTTGCGCAGATCCTCGATCGCCCAAATGTTCTTTAGTGTTGTTATCAGTTTCTTCATAAATTGTTATTAGATTACAGTTACTACTCCGCCTTTTTCTTCGATGGCTTTCTTTGCAGCTTCGGAGAAAGCGTGTGCCGTTACGTTGATTTTGGCGTTGAGTTCGCCGCGTCCGAGGATTTTCACCTTGTCGTTGCCCGAAAGGAGTCCGTTCTGTTTCAGCACTTCGAGGTCGAAATTCTCGATCTGTTTGGCTTCGTTCAGTTTGTTCAGCACGTCGATGTTGATGCCGACGTATTCAACTCTGTTGATGTTTTTGAAACCGAACTTGGGCAGACGTCTGTAGATGGGCATCTGGCCGCCTTCGAATCCAATTTTGCGGGAATAGCCGGAACGTGCTTTGGCGCCTTTGTGTCCGCGTGTGGATGTGCCGCCTTTGCCGGATCCCTGACCTCTACCCACTCTTTTGGAGTGTTTTACCGAACCTTTTGCAGGTTTTAAACTACTTAAATTCATATCTGTTTCTAAAAATTATCGGTGTTACTTAAATTTCTTCTACTGTGATCAGATGTTTCACTTTCTCAATCATGCCGAGGATTTCGGGTGTGGCCTGTACCTCTTTGGTGTGGTTGATTCTGTGCAATCCCAGTGCTTCCAAAGTTCTTTTTTGGCGAGCAGGACGACCAATCTTGCTTTTTACCTGTTTTATTTTTAATGTCTTCATCTCGATGTGTAATTAGTCGTTATTTATCCGTTGAAAACTTTATCAAGCGTGATGCCGCGCAGCTGAGCCACAGTGTAGGGGTCTTTCATCTGGAGCAGTGCGTTGATGGTTGCCTTTACCACGCTGTGGGGGTTCGACGAGCCTTTGGATTTTGCCAGCACGTCTTTCACGCCCACGCTTTCAAGCACGGCACGCATGGCACCGCCGGCGATAACACCGGTACCGGGAGCTGCGGGTTTGAGGAACACTTTAGCTCCGCTGTATTTACCTATCTGTTCGTGGGGGATGGTGCCTTTCAGCACGGGAACCTTGATGAGGTTTTTCTTGGCGTCGTCGACACCTTTCTGCACGGCTGTCGTCACTTCCTTGGCTTTGCCGAGGCCGTAACCCACAACGCCGTTTTCGTCGCCTACTACAACGATGGCTGCGAAGCTGAAGGTTCTACCACCTTTGGTAACCTTGGTAACTCTGTTTATTGCTACAAGACGGTCTTTTAATTCGATCTCGCTTGATTTGACTCTTTTTACGTTTACTTCTGCCATAACTTTTTAGAATTTTAATCCTCCTTCTCTGGCTGCGTCAGCCAACGATTTAACACGTCCGTGGTACAGGTAGCCGTTGCGGTCGAATACTACGGAATTGATTCCTGCGGCTATTGCTCTTTCGGCTATTGCTTTGCCTACTTTGGCTGCCACTTCGGTTTTGGTGCCTTGTTTGTCGAAACTTTTCTCCAAGGAGGAGGCGGCCACCATTGTTACACCTTTGTCGTCATTTATTACCTGGGCGTATATCTCTTTGTTGCTTCTGAATACGGTCAGGCGGGGGGTTGCTTCTGTTCCGCTCACTTTATGACGAATTCTGTATTTGATTTTAGTTCTTCTTATGTCTTTTTGTGTTGCCATTAGTATCTGATTTTTCTTGTTGTTATACTAATTGTTATTTAGCGGCTGCTTTACCTGCTTTCTTGCGTACCACTTCGCCCTGGAATCGTATGCCTTTTCCTTTGTAGGGTTCGGGTTTGCGCAGCGAGCGTATTTTTGCTGCCACCTGACCGAGCAGCTGTTTGTCTGCCGAGGTCATTATTATCAGGGGGTTCTTACCCTTTTCCGATATTGTCTCAACTTTTATCTCGTTGGGGAGTTCGAAGAATATGGTGTGGGAATAACCCAGAGCCATTTCGAGCACCTGGCCTTGGGCCTGCACTTTGTAGCCCACGCCTATAACTTCCTGAACGACTTTGAAGCCAGTTGTTACGCCGGTAACCATGTTGTTCACCAGTGCGCGGTAGAGGCCGTGCTGGGCTCTGTGGGCTTTGTCGTCGCTGGAGCGAGTAAGTGTCAGTTCTCCGTTGTCCTTGTCGAGAGACAAGCTGATGCTGGGATCCACCTTTTGCGTGAGTTCGCCTTTTGGACCCTTTACCGTAACCACGTTTTCGGGAGATACGGATATTTCTACTCCTTTTTCGATTTTAATCGGTAATTTGCCTATTCTTGACATTTCTTGTTTTCTCCTTTTTTATGGATTTAGCTTATGTAACACAACACTTCGCCTCCGACGTTGAGGTTTTTCGCCTCCTTGTCGGTCATAAGGCCTTTCGATGTGGATATGATAGCTATGCCTAATCCGTTCAACACTCTTGGCATTTCGTCCACTCCTACGTATTTTCTCAATCCCGGGCTGCTCACGCGTGTGAGGTTGGATATGGCCGGCATTTTTGTCACGGGGTGGTATTTCAATGCTATTTTAATTGTCTGATGTTTGGTTTCCTCGTCGAATTTGTAGTTTAGGATATAGCCTTTCTCGAACAATATTTTGGTCATTTCCTTCTTGAGGTTCGAGGCCGGTATTTCCACCACTCTGTGTTTCGCCATTATGGCGTTTCTCATCCGAGTCAGATAGTCTGCAATTGGATCTGTTACCATTTCTTGCTGTTTTTTAATGTTTAATGCTTTATTTACTTCTTGTTACCAGCTTGCTTTTTTCACGCCGGGGATAAGGCCCGATATGGCCATTTCGCGGAAATTGATACGCGATATTCCGAACTGGCGCATATATCCTTTGGGACGGCCGGTGAGCTGGCAGCGGTTGTGCAGCCGCACGGGGAGTGCGTTTTTGGGCAGTTTCTGCAGTGCCACTACTGCTGCCTCCACTTCTTCGGGGCTTCCTTTGCGCACCTGCTCTTTAAGGGCAGCGCGTTTTGCCGCATAGCGGGCAACCATTTTTTCTCTTTTGCGTTCTCTCGCTTTTATTGATTCTTTTGCCATTTCTTATTATTTTTGATTTTTGAATGGTAAGCCAAATTGTTTCAACAGCGACATTGCTTCCTTGTCGGTTTTTGCCGATGTAACGAAAGTGATGTCCATTCCCTGGATGCGGCCGATTTTGTCGATGTCGATTTCGGGGAATATGATTTGCTCGGAGATGCCGAAGGTGTAGTTTCCGCGTCCGTCGAAGCCTTTGTCGTTGATGCCCCTGAAGTCTCTGATACGGGGTATGGAGGCTGTTATCAGACGTTCGAGGAACTCGTACATGCGTTCGCCGCGGAGGGTTACGCGCACTCCGATGGGCATTCCTCTTCTGAGTTTGAAGTTGGAGATGTCTTTTTTGGACTTGGTGGCTACGGCGCGCTGGCCGGCTATCAGCGTCATCTCGTCGATACCCTGGTCGATGACCTTCTTGTCGGCTATGGCAGCCTTACCGAGGCCTTGGTTGAGGGATATCTTGAGCAGGCGCGGCACTTGCATAACAGTCTTGTAGCCGTACTCTTTCATCAAAGAAGGAACTATCTCTTCCTTGTATTTCTTTTTTAATGTTACTTGATAATCCATATTACTTTATTACCTCCCCTGATTTTTTAGAATAACGTACTAATTTACCTGTTTTTTCGTCGATTCTCCTACCAATTCTTGTGGGTACGTTGTTTTCCATAACCATAAGGTTGGAGATGTGGATGGGGGCTTCTTTCTCTACTATGCCTCCCTGGGTGTTTTTGGCATTGGGTTTTGTGTGTTTTTTCACAATGTTGACACCTTCCACGATGGCTCGATTCTTTTCGGGATACACTTTGAGCACTCTGCCGACCGAGCCTTTGTCATCGCCGGCTATCACTTTTACAGTGTCCCCTTTCTTTACGTGCAGTTTCATATTGTCTTTTGCGTTTTTTTTAATGTTTATAAAACTTCGGGGGCCAAGGATACAATTTTCATGTATTGTTTCTCGCGCAGTTCGCGTGCCACGGGTCCGAAGATACGTGTACCGCGGAGCTCGTCGGCTGGTGTGAGCAGCACGCAGGCGTTGTCGTCGAAGCGGATGTATGATCCGTCGGCGCGTCTCACCTCTTTTTTGGTGCGCACCACCACGGCTTTCGAAACAGCTCCCTTTTTGATGTTACCTGATGGGATGGCGTCTTTGATGGCCACCACGATTTTGTCGCCAATGGAGGCGTATCTTTTCTTGGTGCCTCCCAATACTCTGATACACAGGGCGCTCTTGGCACCGCTGTTATCGGCGACGGTCATTCTTGTTTCTTGCTGTATCATAATTATTTAGCTCTTTCTATTATTTCAACTAATCTCCAACATTTGTTTTTGCTCAATGGACGTGTCTCCATTATGCGAACAAAATCTCCGATGTTGCATTCGTTCTTCTCGTCGTGAGCCATGAACTTGGTGCTTTTTTTCACGAACTTACCGTACTTGGGGTGTTTCACCTTGCGTTCTACGAGCACCACGATGGATTTTTCCATCTTATTGCTTACAACGGTTCCGAGTCTTTCTTTTCTTAAGTTTCTTTCCATTTTTTGCTTCGGATTTGTTTACTATTTGGCTTCCCCTTCTATTTCGCGGCGGCGAAGTTCGGTGAGGCAGCGTGCGATAGTTTTTCTACTTTCTTTTATTTTATTGGGGTTTTCGATTGGCGAAACGGCATGGTTCAGTTTCATTTTCAGAAGCATGTCGCGCTCAACGTCCAACTTCTCTTTTATTTCGGCTGTAGAAAGCTCTTTCAATACTAACTTGTTTTTCATCTCTTTTCTGCTTGTTTATTATTCTTCAACATAATCGCGTTTCACGACGAATTTTGTTGTGATGGGCAGTTTCTGGGCTGCGAGGCGCAGAGCTTCTTTTGCCACTTCCATGGGAACGCCTTCGGCTTCGAAGAGTATTGTTCCTGGCATTACTCTTGCCACGAAATATTCGGGTGCTCCCTTACCTTTACCCATACGCACCTCGTTAGGTTTCTTGGTGATGGGTTTGTCGGGGAATATGCGTATCCATATCTGTCCTTCACGTTTCATGTGACGGGTTACCGCTTGACGTGCAGCCTCTATTTGTCTTCCCGTGATAAAACACGTCTCAAGGGATTTGATACCGAAAGTACCAAAGGCGAGTTCGTAGCCTCTGTGGGCGTTGCCTTTTATTTTCCCTTTCTGCTGCTTCCTATATTTTGTTTTTTTCGGCTGTAACATTGTTACTTCTCTTTATTGGATTTTTAACCTTTGTTATTTCTTGTTCTTCTTGCACGGGGTGCGGGTGCCGACTGGCGTGCACCGCCGCGTCTTTCGCGAGTTTGACCGCCCACTGTGGAGGGCACAAGCTCCTGTTTGCCATAAACTATGCCGCGGCAGATCCACACTTTGACGCCGATGCGTCCGTAGGTGGTGTGGGCTTCGGCCTGCGAGTAGTCGATGTCGGCGCGGAGTGTGTGCAGAGGTGTTCTGCCTTCCTTGTAGTGTTCGGAACGAGCTATTTCGGCTCCACCGATACGTCCGGAGATGGAGACTTTTATGCCTTCGGCTCCCACGCGCATTGTGGATGAAATGGCTGTTTTGATGGCTTTGCGGTACTGAACGCGGCCTTCGATCTGACGGGCGATGTTCTGGGCCACCAGAACGGCGTCGGTTTCGGGTCGTTTCACCTCAAACACGTTGATTTGCACATCTTTGCCTGTGAGTTTCTTCAGTTCTTCCTTCAGTATGTCCACGTCGCTGCCGTTGCGGCCTATAACGAGGCCCGGTCTTGCCGAGTTGATGGTGACTGTAAGGAGTTTCAGGGTTCTCTCGATGTATATTTTCGATACGCTGGCTTTGGCCAGACGGACGCTCAGGTATTTGCGGATTTTGTTGTCCTCTACCAGCTTGGGTCCGAATTTTCTGCCACCATACCAGTTGGAATCCCATCCTCTTATGATTCCTAATCTGTTTCCTATTGGGTTAGTTTTCTGTCCCATTCTTGTTCTTCTTTGTTTTTACTATTTTTGTTCTTCTACTTCTTGAGTAGCTTCGACTTTATTCTGAGCTTTTTCTTCTGTTCTGTTGCCCAGTACCATGGTTATGTGGTTGGAACGTTTTCTTATTCTGTAACCTCTACCCTGCGGTGCTGTGCGGAGGCGTTTCATCGAGCGGCCGCCGTCAACCATGATGGTTTTAACGTACAGCTTGTTGTCTTCGATGCGTTGGCCTTCGTTCTTGCTCTGCCAGTTGGCTATTGCCGACAGGAGGAGCTTGCGCATTTTGGGGGCGGATTCTCTTGGGCAGTATTGCAGTACTCCAAGGGCTTTGTCCACGTCCAGACCTCTAATCATATCAGCCACAAGTCTCGTTTTGCGGGGCGAAGTAGGATTGTTCATCAGTTTCGCCATGTAAACGGTTTTCTTGGCTTCCTTGCGTGCTTCGGCACTATTGTGTTTTCTTTGTCCCATTTCTGCGAATTGTTTTATTTGTTTCCTTTATCTTTTTGTCCTGCGTGTCCGCGGAAAATTCGTGTGGGGGCAAATTCTCCCAATTTGTGTCCAACCATGTTTTCGGTTACATACACGGGTATGAATTTGTTTCCGTTATGAACTGCTATGGTCTGTCCCACGAAATCGGGGGATATCATCGAGGCGCGCGACCATGTCTTGATGGTCACTTTCTTGTTGGATTGTGCGGCCTCTACCACTCTTTTTTCCAGTTTGTGGAATATGTACGGACCTTTTTTTAATGAACGACTCATCTCTTTTTACTTTTTGTTAATCGTTGTTACTTCTTTCTTCTTTCTATTATGTACTTGGTCGACTGTTTCTTGGGAGCGCGAGTCTTGTAGCCCTTGGCGGGTATGCCCTTGCGTGAGCGCGGGTGTCCGCCGGACTGACGGCCTTCACCACCACCCATCGGGTGATCCACAGGGTTCATCACTACTCCACGGGTACGCGGACGGCGTCCGAGCCATCTGCTGCGACCGGCTTTACCTGACACTTCGAGGTTGTGTTCGGGGTTGGACACAATGCCGATGGTGGCTTTGCAGGACTGGAGTATCAGTCTCATCTCGCCCGACGGCATTTTTATTGCCGCGTATTTTCCGTCTCTCGACATCAGCTGGGCGTAAGCTCCTGCGGTGCGAACCATTTTGGCGCCCTGTCCCGGACGCAGTTCGATGTTGTGTATCAGTGTTCCAAAGGGGATTTCACCCAATGGCAATGTGTTGCCTATCTCCGGGGCAACTCCGCTACCTGACAGAATTGTCTGACCGACTTTAAGTCCTTGCGGGGCAATGATGTAGCGTTTTTCGCCGTCGGCGTAGCATACCAATGCTATGCGCGAGGTGCGGTTGGGATCGTATTCTATGGTCTTTACAACTGCGGGTATCGAATCTTTCTCTCTTCTGAAGTCGATGATACGATATTTTTTCTTGTGACCGCCGCCGATGTAGCGCATGGTCATCTTGCCCTGGTTGTTTCTACCGCCAGATTTACGATAGCCAAAGGTTAAGCTCTTTTCGGGCTTCGACGCTGTGATGTCGTCGAAGGTAACAACTACTTTGTGGCGTTGTCCCGGTGTTGTCGGTTTTAATTTCTTTAAAGCCATCTCTTTTAAATATTGCTATAAAAATCTATTGTGTTATCTTTTGCAAGCGTTACTATTGCCTTTTTGAAAGCGGGTTTGCGGCCTTCGATGAAGCCGGCTTTGGTGTAACGCGATTTTCTTTTTCCGCTGTAGTTCATGGTGTTCACGTCAACAACTTTTACGTTGTACAACGATTCCACAGCGTTCTTTATCTGGTATTTGTTCGCCCGTTTGTCAACGACAAAGCCGCAACGGTTGGGGAATTTCTCCGTTGCTTTTGTCATTCTTTCACTTATCAGCGGTCTTACTATAATTTCCATCGTATTTTTAGTTTTTTTTGTTCGAAATTAGTTTATTTTACTGCCAAAATACGGGCAATTTCCGCAACAGCGCTCTCAGATACGATAAGATTTGCACAGTTCATAATGCTATAAGTGCTTAAATCTGAACCTTTTGCCACTCTTACGTTGGGGATGTTACGGGCTGACAAAGATACGAAATTATTTGGTTCTGCAAAAACAAAAAGTGATTTTTTTTCTGCAACTTTCAAATTATTAACAATTTCCACCATTTTTTTGGTCTTGGGGGCGTCCATTGTAAAGTCTTCGATAACCATCAGCGCGTTTTCTGCCACTTTGTAGCTGAGGGCCGAACGGCGTGCCAGTTGTTTTACTTTGGTGTTGAGTTTGAAGCGATAGTCTCTGGGCTTGGGGCCGAACACTCTTGCGCCGCCCACGAGCACGGGCGAGTTGATGTCGCCGCGACGTGCGCCGCCGCCGCCTTTCTGACGGCCGAGTTTACGGGTTGAGCCGCTTATTTCGCTTCTTTCTTTCGATTTGTGTGTACCCTGACGCTGGTTGGCCAGATACTGTTTGCAATCCAGATATATGGCGTGGTCGTTGGGGGTCATTGCGAACACGGAATCGTCCAGATTTATGGTGCGACCGGTTTCGCTGCCGTTGATATTATATACTTTTAACTCCATCTCTCTAATTTTAAAATTGAACCTTTAGCTCCGGGTACGGATCCTTTTACTATCAATAAATTCTTTTCGGGGAAAATCTTCACTATCTGAAGGTTTTGCACCTTGACGCGTTTGTTACCGGTTTGTCCGGCCATGCGCAGTCCTTTGAACAGACGTGAGGGGTACGACGATGCTCCCACCGAACCAGGGGCTCTCAGACGGTCGTGCTGGCCGTGGGTCTTGTCGCCTACGCCGCTGAATCCGTGACGTTTCACAACGCCCTGGAAACCTTTACCTTTGGATGTTCCCACTACATCGACATATTCGCCTTCGGTAAACACTGTTACGTCGAGCACTTCGCCGAATTTCTTTTTGTGTCCCTCTTCGAAGCGGGTGAATTCGGCCAAATAACGTTTGGGAGTGGTGCTTGCCTTGGCAAAGTGACCTCTCATGGGTTTTGTTGTGTGGCTTTCTTTCTTTTCGCCGAAAGCCAGCTGGATGGCCTCGTAGCCGTCCTTTTCAATTGTCTTTACTTGTGTAACAACACAAGGACCGGCTTCTATCACTGTGCACGGAAGTTGTTTTCCGGAGGCATCGAACAAGCTGGTCATTCCAATTTTCTTTCCTAATAATCCTGACATTTCTTGTTACTTTTTACTTTGTTTTTTTCCTTGTCAGCTTGCTTGTCGAGCATTGGCTGACGTTCTTTACTTTCTTTTGCCGTAATCTCAGACTTTGATTTCAACTTCCACGCCGCTGGGGAGCTCGAGTTTCATCAGTGCGTCGATGGTTTTGGACGATGAGCTGTAGATGTCCATCAGTCGTTTGTACGAGCTGAGCTCGAACTGTTCTCTCGACTTTTTGTTGACGAAAGTCGAACGGTTAACGGTGAAAATCTTTTTGTTGGTTGGCAGTGGTATAGGACCATTGACAACAGCGCCCGTCATTCTTACGGTCTTTACGATCTTCTCGGTCGATTTGTCAACCAAGTTGTGGTCGTACGATTTCAATTTGATTCTGATTCTTTGATTCACGTTGTTTTGATTTATAAATCGTTATTACTTATTTTTTCAATATTGATTCTGTCAATTCCTTAGGCAACTCGGCGTAGTGCGAGAACTCCATTGTGGAGTTGGCCCTGCCGGATGTGAGGGTGCGCAACGTGGTTACGTATCCGAACATCTGCGACAGGGGCACGTAGGCGTGCACTGCCTGTGCTCCGACTTTGGCTATCACGTTTTCGAGCACTCCGCGGCGGCGGTTGAGGTCGCCGGTTACGTCGCCGAGATAAGCATCAGGGGTTATCACCTCGAGTTTCATGATGGGTTCCAGCAGTATGGGAGCTGCCTTGCGGCAGGCTTCCTTGAAACCTATCTGTGCGCACAGCTCGAACGACAGGGCATCGGAGTCCACAGGGTGGAACGAGCCGTCGATTACGCGGACTTTGAGGCTTTCCATCGGGAAACCGCCTAGCACGCCGTTCTGCATTGCCGTGCGGAAACCTTTCTCGATGGCGGGCATAAATTCCTTGGGGATGTTGCCGCCGCGCACGTCGTTGATGAACTGCAGTCCTTTCACTTCGTCGTCGGCTGGCGAGATTTCGAAAATAATGTCGGCGAATTTGCCCTTGCCGCCGGTCTGTTTCTTATATACTTCGCGGTGCTGGTATGTTTGTGTGATAGCTTCTTTGTAGGCCACTTGCGGTGCGCCTTGGTTCACCTCCACGCCGAATTCGCGTTTCATACGGTCGAGGATGATGTCGAGGTGAAGCTCGCCCATTCCGCGGAGGATGGTCTGTCCCGAAGTCTCGTCGCTTTCAACAACAAGTGTCGGGTCTTCCTCTACGAGTTTTGCGAGGGCGTTGTTCATCTTGTCGATGTCGGCCTGAGTCTTGGGTTCGATGGCGATACCAATAACGGGTTCGGGGAATTTCATCGACTCGAGGAGTATGGGGTGTTTCTCATCGCAAAGAGTGTTGCCTGTCTTTATCTCCTTGAAACCCACGGCAGCTCCTATGTCGCCAGCCTCGATACGGTCGAGGGGGTTCTGTTTGTTGGCGTGCATCTGCATAATGCGCGAGATGCGTTCCTTTTTGCCGGTGGAGGCATTATAAACGTAAGAACCCGACTCGAGGGAACCGGAATATACTCGGAAGAAGCATATACGTCCCACAAACGGGTCGGTGGCTATTTTGAAGGCGAGTGCCGAGAAGGGTGCGTTGGCATCTATCTGGCGTGTCTCTTCTTTGTCGGTCTTGGGGTTGATACCGTCTATCTCGTTTACGTCGAGTGGGCTGGGCAGGTAGGCGGCCACTGCATCGAGCAGCGACTGTATGCCTTTGTTTTTGAACGATGCGCCACACAGCACAGGGGTTATCTTGCGCGAGAGTGTGGCTTTGCGTATTTCGGCTCGTATCTCGTCCTCGGTGATGGAGTCGGGGTCGTCGAAGAATTTTGCCAGAAGTTCTTCGTTTTCTTCGGCCACGCCTTCGATAAGTTTCTGGCGGTATTCGGCGACGGTGTCCTTTAGGTCTTCGGGCATTTCCACTTCGAAGAACTTGGAGCCGTTGGAGGCTTCGTCCCAGATGAGGGCTTTGTTGGAAATGAGGTCCACCACTCCTTTGAAGAGGTCTTCCTGTCCGATGGGTATTTCCAGCGGTATGGGTGTGGTTCCGAGTTTTTCCTGTATCTGGTTCACCACCGAGAAGAAGTCGGCGCCGGCGCGGTCCATCTTGTTGACGAAGGCTATGCGCGGCACGTTGTATTTGTCGGCTTGGCGCCAGACGGTTTCGGACTGCGGTTCCACGCCGCCCACAGCGCAGAAGATGGCTAGGGCGCCGTCGAGCACGCGCAGCGAGCGCTCCACCTCAACGGTGAAATCGACGTGGCCCGGAGTGTCGATGATGTTGAACTTGTATTCGTCGCCTTTGTAGTGCCAGAACACAGTGGTGGCCGCCGAGGTGATGGTTATGCCGCGTTCCTGCTCCTGTGCCATCCAGTCCATGGTGGCGGAGCCGTCGTGGGTTTCGCCGATCTTGTAGTTTTTGCCTGTGTAATACAAGATGCGCTCGGTAGTGGTTGTTTTACCGGCGTCGATATGGGCCATGATGCCAATGTTTCTTGTATATTTAAGGTCGGCCATTGCTGTGTTCTGTTTCTACTTATTATATATAATGTATTCGATTTAGAATCTGAAGTGCGAGAAAGCCTTGTTGGCGTCGGCCATACGGTGGATTTCCTCTTTACGTTTGAAAGCGGAGCCTTCTTCCTTGTAGGCGGCGAGTATCTCGCCCGAAAGTTTCAGGGCCATGGTTTTCTCACTTCTCTTGCGTGCGAAACCGATGAGGTTTTTCATACCGATGGACTGTTTACGTTCGGGGCGGATTTCCGAAGGGATCTGGAAGGTGGCACCACCGATACGGCGGCTGCGAACCTCAACCGAAGGGGTTACGTTGGTGAGGGCTTTCTTCCAAACTTCGAGGCCGTCTTCCTGAGTGCGGTCGGCCACCACGTCGATAGCTTCGTAGAATATCTTGTAGGCGATGGTCTTTTTACCGCCCATCATCAGGTTGTTGACGAATTTGGTAACCAGTGTGTCGTTATATTTGGGGTCTGGTAAAATTATTCTTTTCTTGGGTCTTGCTTTTCTCATCTCTATATAAAAGCTAATGGGTTATCTACTTGTTATTTGGCTGCTTGTTTGGGACGTTTGGCACCGTATTTGGAACGGCGTTGTCTTCTTCCGTCAACTCCGGAGGTGTCCAGTGCTCCGCGAATGATGTGATATCTTACACCGGGGAGGTCTTTCACACGACCGCCGCGTATCATTACTATGGAGTGTTCCTGCAGGTTGTGGCCTTCGCCGGGTATGTAGGCGTTCACCTCTTTCTGGTTGGTGAGACGTACCCTTGCTACCTTACGCATTGCCGAGTTAGGTTTTTTAGGGGTTGTGGTGTACACACGGGTGCACACGCCTCTGCGTTGAGGACACGAATCCAGTGCGGGAGATTTGCTCTTGTATTCCATCTCCTGACGTCCTTTGCGAACTAATTGTTGAATTGTTGGCATTTCTTACTTTTTATTATATTTTTCTGTTGTTTTTTATACTTTTCTACCCATTTTTGGGACTGCAAAGATACGACTTTTTTCCGAACTGACCAAGCTTTTCACCTTTAAAACTCTTAAAAAAACTTAAAATCTTTAGGGCGTATTGATATACAGTATGTTGCAAAATTTATTTTTTTGTAACTTATTGAAAATAGTTTGCGGTTTTTGTTGCAAAAAGGCGGTTTTAAGAGTGGCTTTTTTTCATTTTATCAACATTTTGGTGTTTATTATGAACAAATTTGGACGTTGAAAGGCCATTTTTGCGGAAAAACGGACGTAATGGCATGGATGACAGGTAATTGTCTTTATTCTCCAGAACAAAATAAAGAAAACTATTTTCCTCTGTTTTGCCAGCCCCTACCTTCGAAAATTTTTGAAAAGGCACAAAAAAAAATCTCCGATTCTTGGCAGAAAAATCTCCGATTCTCGATAGAAAAATCTCCGATTTTACTTTGTTTTTACATAGTTTTCAGATAAAAACAAAATGCTAACATTTAAAACAAGTCACAAAACTCTCCACGGCTGGAAGGCCTGTGTGGTGCTGTTTTGTTTTCACCGTTATCCAAGCAGGTTTTCCAGATTTCCGCCAAAGAATTCCTCCAAAGGCATTGCATTGCCGCCAACGACCATCGAAAACTTCGGGTGAAACTTTTCGCGGAACACAGACAAACCGCTGTTGGTCTGTCGCCGGCCGCTTTTAACTTCTATGGCCACAACACTTTCGCCACGGGTTATAACAAAATCCACTTCCTCGTTGTTTTCGCGCCAATAATATAGTTGGTACTCCAGTTCATCGGCTTTGTCGAGGAGGTAGCACCCCACAGCCGACTCCACCCAGCGCCCCCACAATTGCGGGTTGGTGTAGGCTTTTTCGAAATTCATGCCATTGGTCATAACTGTGAGCAGAGCATTGTTGAACACTTGCAGTTTGGGTATGGAACGATATTTGCGCGATTTGTCGATGCTATATTTCTGCAATCCCGTAAGAAGTTTGCTTTCGCCCAACACTTCCATATAATTTACCAAAGTTGTTGCATTGCCGGCTTCCTGAAGTGTGCCGAGCATCTTGTTGAACGACAACAGCTCGCCGGAATATCCGCAACCTAGACGGAAAAGCTGATGCATCAGCGCAGGCTTATATATATAGGTAGTTTGAAGCACGTCCTTTTCAATGGCAGGGGCAACGATAGAGTCTTTCATATACCGCCGCCATCGGGTTTCGTTGGGAATATAAACAGCACTACCCGGATACCCCCCATAATAGACGTATTGGTTGATGTCCCAGCCGAACTCTTCGTGCATTTCCTGATATGTCCAATGTCCCATGGGAAACAACTCGAAACGTCCGGCAAGAGATTCGGTGAGACCATTTTTTAGCAGCAGGCGCGAGGATCCTAACAGAATCACCTTGATGTTGACATCGGCGAAGGTGTCGGCATCCCATTCTCGTTTCACTTGTTCGCTCCAATTATTGATTTTGTGAATTTCGTCAATGACAAGTAAAAATTCGGTGCTGCCCGAATAGTTTATTCTTGCACGGGCCTCATCCCATCGTGCGGCAATCCATTCTTTGTCGTCGGCATCAACTGCATCGGCATTGAAATACAACGACGGCACAGACGCCGATGCAAGAAGTTGTTTTACAAGGGTGGTCTTACCCACCTGACGTGGACCAGCCACCACATGTATCGTTTTGCGAGGTTCTATCAATCTGGAAGCCAGCTCTTTCAGTTGAACACGTTCTATCATATTAGCATTTGAATTATTTTGCAAAGATACAAAAAATCTCCGATTCTTCCAAAAAAAATCTCCGATTCTTCCAAAAAAAATCTCCGATTCTTGACAGAAAAATCTCCGATTCTTCCAAAAAAAATTTCCGATTTCACTATGTTTTTACCTGATTTTCAAAAAGAAACAAAAAGGCTCTCTTTTAGAACAAATCGACGTAATGGACAATTCTTTTTCACCAACCGCAAGAATAAATTTCTTAATATTTGGATTCTCAACGTGCGATTTGTGGGGTACTTGTGGGGTACTTGTCCTGTGCTTGTGGGGGTGCTTGTGGCTAGGTTGGGCCGGGTTGGGTTGGGCTTGTCCTGTGTTTGCCGGTCATACTGTCTTCGTTTTCGTTTGGCAAAGATACGATTTTTTCTGGAAAACGGACGACTGTCTTCATACACGAGAATCCAAAAAAGGCTGCCTGATTGTATCGGGCAGCCTTTATATCTACGTTGCTGTGTAACGGATTACATAGCGTTCACTTTTTTGTTGAGTTTGGATTTGAGGTTGGCGGCTTTGTTTTTGTGAATAACGGAACGTTTGTCCAGTTTGTCGATGATAGAAGTCATTTTGGGCAGGCGTTCTATAGCCACGGCTTTGTCGTCCAAAGCTCTGAAATCGCGCAAGGCGTTACGCATAGTCTTAGCGTAGTACCTGTTCTCCACTCTTCTTCTCTCGGAAGAACGTATTCTCTTTTTTGATGATTTATGATTTGCCATATTCTTATTAAATATTTTTTGTAGCCCGTAGGGGACTCGAACCCCTGATTTCAAGAATGAAAATCTTGCGTCCTAACCAACTAGACGAACGGGCCATTTTGCTCGCACAAAATCAGCACTTTTTTGCACCATTTTTTTGCAATTTTCGGTGCCGTTTTGCGGGTGCAAAATTACGAACTTTTTTTAAACTGACAAAATTTATTTTCAATTTTGTCGCATTTTTTTTCGCCGTCAGTCCATATCTTGCTGAAAACGAAAGCCTAAGCGTTTGCCCGTTACCATCGGTTTTCTGTCGAAAGCGGACTTCATTTCGGCCACAGAAACCAATTTTACCTCGTCGTAAGGCGGAGTTAGCAGGTCGAAATTGGTGGTGTAAGTGATGGCCGATTCGATGATTTTTTCCACCGACTCGGGGGTGATTTCGGCGGTGTTGAAATTGTTATACAAAACACCCAGCTCACGCTTGCCTTCGATGAAATAGTGTTTCTCGTGGTTTACGAACACACGGCCTATCATATACCCGAGGTCGGCGTCGCGGTCGTAGGTGAACGAGTCGGCAAGGAAGTTGTATATATGTATGGTGCCGCAGTACGAGCGTTTGGGGTCCTCTTTCACGTATGGGGTTTTCATCACCACATGGTCGCGCGAGAACTCGAAAACATTGGTGTGCATCATAAAAATGAGCACATCGCCGGCAAACTTCACCTCGAACTCGAACTCGCCGCGGTTTTTGAACTCGAAAGCGGTTTTGTTGCCTTCGGCCACTGCCTTCACCTTGAATGCCTCGATAAGCTCCTGAGTGTTTTTCCTGAAAAGTTCGAAAGCCTCTTTGGTGGCTTGATAAACGGATTGCTTGAGGTCCGATTTCTGGAACACCAGTTTTTTCAAATCTTCGTTTAATTCCATTATATTGGTTTTTAATAATTTACATAAATGAGTTTACATTTGTAAAGTGATCCATTTTCCTATCACAAGAACTGGAACTAACTCTATCACAAACATATAGTAAAGCATATATATTTTCGAGAACTGCGATTCGGAGAGCATCAGCAGCGAGCCGCGCACCACACGCACCAGAAACATTACCACAATGATGACGGTAAGGACGTAGAGAAGCGCCGTGGAATCGAGGCTGGAGTAGAATGCCACCAAAAGTGCAGGTACAAGCAGTATTCCGCAAAGCAGGTTGCAGATGGACTGGTTGAGGACGTAAGCACTGGTGCTTATCTTGTAGTTGAACACACTGCCGATGAATTTCACCAACATTATCCTTGCATAAATAAAGACAAACGTAATTCCCTCCAACAGAAGGCAATCCAATATCGGCGTACCGGTGATAGTCACCCCAAAATGATTTATTACAAAAAATTCCGACAAGGTGAGCAACACCGAATAAAGAAAATCGACGAGGAGGTTAACGGAAGGGTTGTTCATTGTACGCTCGTTCAAGAGGCTTTTCAAACCCAGACGTCGGAAGGGGGAGAGAATAATATCGGTTTTGCTACCTTTGTAACGCGACACCACCCGTCCCAAAAGGCATGCCACAAGTACAATGGCGAGGAAAACCCACATAGGCACGTCGGCACTGTGACGCTGGGGCGTTGCGCTACTCTTGGGTTCGTAGATATGTCCTTTGAAAAGGCTTCGGTGATAAAACACGCTGTCGTTGGCGGTGAGCAGGCTGTCGAGGTCGAAAAGCTGGATTTGCTCGTACTGCACTGTGTCGTCGATATGAAAAACGTAAGGCGGATACAACGGCACGGCCTGCGTGTCGACGGCCATATCAGTGGCGACCGACTGCTCCGCCGCTGGCTGGGTTGGGAGCTCGGTCATTGTTTCGTGCTTTACAGGTCTCTGGCTGTCGGCAGTGGTGCGGGCTTTTTCAGCTTTGACTGTCTTGACGGTGTCGGTTTTAGCTTTCTTTACAACGGTGTCCTTGCTTGCGACGTGCAAATCTTTTTTCACTGTGTCGGACGATGCCACCGTATTCGACTTTTTGGTGGTGTCGTCGGGCAAGTTCCTATGTATCAAAAAGATTGTGTCGCTCATTTATTTAGTGATAATTATTTTATTTGCAAAGACATCGTTTTTGCCGTGAAAAATCAAAATGTAAACGCCACAACGGAGTTTTGCAGTGGAATAGTATGTTTTTTCGCCACGCGTTATCATCTTTTTATCAACAACCTTGCCATAAGTGTCGACAAGAGTCATCTCAAAGCAGTCATTGCCAAGGTTTTCCACAACAAAGAATGTATTGGCGGGATTGGGATAAACCCTGCAATATTTTTCGCCGTCGGCAACGGTGATACCCAACCCTGTATGCGGATGGTATGCGGTATCCATCTGCGAGAGCGGGAAAGTGATGTCGTCGAGCCAGGCGCAGTCGCTGTCGCCGTTGATGGAGCCGTCCTTTTCGTACACCCACGAAAAGAGATGTTCGCCTTTTGGCACGAAATAGGCCATACGCTCAAAATGTCCGCTGCCCGAATATTTACCCTGCACCACACCATCTACAAGAAACGACAAATAGTCGGAATTGGCCTCGGTGGAAGTGCGACGCCAGAAAGTGATGGAATCGTCGGCGATGGTGGTCATAGCAATGGAAAGCACGCTCTGCTGCTTGTGAGTTATAGGCGCCGTCCTTACACAAAAGCTCCCGGCGTGGGCTCGCGACGACACAGTGTCGATAATCCATGCGAAAGGATGTGTGGTGTCCCACCGAAAACGAGTGAAATCGCCACTTTCGAAAGTCTCCATGGCTTTGCCCAAAGGCAGACGAATAATGCGTTCGGCAACAATGCCACGATGAGTTGCGGAAACAGCTATGTCGATATACGATGTGGCATTGGCGGCTATCGAAAACACAAATTCGGCAGTGCCGGACGACTGCGGCTGCAAAGCGTTTATTCCAACTGTGTCGGGCGATGAAACAACGCCTCCGCTATTTTCTATACGTGCAGAAACCAACACTGTGTCGGAAATTCCTGAACCACTATTGTTTATGCGCACTTTCAGGGTATAAGTCTCGCTCGGCCGCAACTGAGTAACCGGAATCCCGTTTCGCTCAACCGACACCGCACCAGCTTCCACCAACGCCGATCGGACAAGAAAATCGAAACGTCGCACGCAGGTGTCGCCGTTGTCGGAAAAGAGCGAGGCCACGAGCGAAACTATATCGTTGTCGGGCAGAGTGGAATTCGGCACAAAAGTGAAGGTGCCGTTGGCGCAAGCCGTATCGTTTGCCAGAATGAAAGTCTTGTGGTAAGTGGATGCCGGCACACTGCATTTTCTGTCCAACGACTGCAGAGTGAGGGTTACATTTTTGGCGGTGTCGCCACCATAATTTTTCAACACAAAATCAAATGCATAAGCGTTGCCCGCCTTCACAAATTGGTCGGCTACTCCCACGCCTAAGGAGTCCGACACAGCCGCCGATACAATTACCATCTTTGAAACTCTTGGCGAAAAAACCACAATCGTATCCATCAACGGTTTGCAGAACTGCGCTGTGGCGGTGAGCAGCAAGGCATCGGTTTCTATAGGCTGCGGAAAAAACGCAGTGGCCAATCCGGCCGAATCGAGCTGGACGGAGGCAAGCAACAGAGTGTCGTGCATCAAAGCCACACGGGCGTATGGGGTCCCGTGCAACGCTATCTGGGTTGTCCCTGCCGGCACGCTGTCGGGATAGTCGAGGGAGATATTATGCGGAATGCCGAAATATGGCATCAGCGAGGGGTCGCCGAGTAGGTTATAAATCTCCCAATAATAATTTTCGTAGGCCATCCCCATCTGTGCCAGTCCGAAAGCTCCGGCCATAAGCATCTCCCCCGCTGTTGTGGCGGTTTCGGCGTATGGCTCGCCGTGGGTGTGTAAAAGGCGGTCGAAAACTCCGAGCCTGTCGGGATTGTACTGTGCGTCGAGCGACACAGTGCCTTTGGCACCAAGAGCCCAATAGTAATCCTCCTCCCAAAGGGTTTCGTTGGCTGCGCCAATCACACCTACAGCTCCGGCATCGCTCTTGCGCAACAGTGCCTCGCCAAAACAGCGACTCTCGGAAAAACGGCTCGAAAGACAGCAGTTGTTCACAGCAAAGAAATATTTTCCGATATTGGAAAGCGTGTCCACACCGCTGGAGGTGAAGGTGGGACGATACCAACCCGTAGAAAGGCAATGCGATGTGTAATTGACCAACGAAGCGCCGCTGTCCAAATCTCTAACAATCTGGTGCAACTGCGTTTCGGAGGCAGGATTGTAATAATAATGTGTGTCGAAATCGGGATTTTGGGATAAATAAGTTCTTTTCAGGTAGTTAATCTGCCCATTGGTAACCGTTGGTGCCGGTGCACGACTCTCACGGCCTGCCACAAGGGTTACACGGTTTAGGAAAGCGGTGTCGGCAAAAATATAACGTTCGTAGGCAAGCATTTTGTTCAAAACAGACGTCAGCTCGGCGGTGTCGGCAACGGAGATGCGTCCGTAAGCGGCTTCGGGATAAAAATCGCCGGTGTATTCGGCATAATAGAGGTCGGTGCTGTGTGCGGCAAGGCCAGGAATCCTTATTTTTCCTCCAAAAGCGGGAATATGTTTCACATCGCCTACAATGGCAATGAAATCGGGCGACAGGTCAATGGGTGTGGCCGAGCGCCAGAGGCTGTCCAATCGGCTACGGATGTAGGTGCAGGTGTCGCCGCCGCGGGTGTAAACCTCAACCACATTGAAACCTTTCTGACGTTTCCATTGCAGGAAAGGCTGTAGCGCCTTCTGGAACGTGTCCTGCGCCACAACCACGAGCTTTGGCGGTATCTGACGCTGGTGCGACAAGAGGTTGAGAAACGCCGCACGGTTGGCTACGGCAGCGACGGGCGAAATGCCATGGTGCCGCTCCAACTCGCTGACAGTGGCCTGAACGTCGGCACCTTCGAAAGTGATTTCGGCACTAATAATTGAGTGAAACAGCAAAACATTGTGCTGCGGATTGTATTGGAAAGGCGACACGGTGATACGCAATAGCCGTAGTCCGCGCATTGTGCCGAGTTCCGTAATGGAAACGGCGGGCAGTGCAAAAAAAGCGTCGCGGGCATAAACTTCGTTGTCGATGACAAAATCAGCCGGGCGGTTTTTGAACTGGTGCGGCTGGGCCGGATGCAACAGTCGTTGACCGAGGCTGCGAGAAACGGTTGGTCCTACGGTGAAGTTGAGTTTTGGCGTTGCACCCTGAGGCACAGCAATAATCTGATGGAAAACAGGCAATTCGGGGTTGCCGGCCTCCTGCGATGAGGAAGAAAAGCCTTGCACCGCTATTGTGCAATAGTCGCCGTCGGGTATGATATCGAAATCGGAAAGGGAGAAGTCGAAGGCGTATGTTTCGATGCTGCTTTTCGCTGTTTGGAAAAAGCCGTTTCCACTACGCTGTGCCATAAGAGGCAGCGCGGCTAGAATTGTCAACAGCAGGGCTATGCCACATCTACGCATATTTTTCCTAAACTATGATTACATTGGTATAACGAAAAAAAAGAGGGTTTGTTTTGCAAACCCTCTTTTTTTTACTAAAAACTCGTTTTGCTTATTTAGCAGCTTCCTGAGTTTCAGCGGCTTCTTCAGCAACACCTTCTGTAGCTTCAGCTTCAGCGTCGGTAGCTTCAGTCTGTTCTTCAGTAGCTTCAGTAGCAACTTCTTCAGTCTGAGCGGCTGTGGTGTCTTCAGTAGCTTCTGCAGTCTGGTTGTTGCATGCTGCGAAAGCGAACATACCGGCAACTGCCAAAACAAACATTACTTTTTTCATTTTTTCTTTAATTTTTAAAGTTATCTATTTTGTGAATTGAACGGTGCAAAAGTACTACATTTTTATGATATAGAAACAAAAAAAATGATTTTTTTTTGTTTTTTTTTGCAACTTGTTGTATTATTGCAATTTGCAAATATAAAAAAAGAGAGTTTTTTTGAAAAAGACCCTCTAATTTTATGGTTTTCAGGATGGTTTTTCCCGAATTTTGACCTCAAAAATTCATTTTTTTACACCAGTCCGGAGAAGCCCATGAAAGCCATTGCCAAAATGCCGGCTGTGATAAGGGCGATGGGCACACCGTTCATGGCCTTGGGTATTTTCACAAGGGCCAGCTGCTCGCGGATGCCGGCAAAAATCACCAAAGCAAGAGTGAAACCTATTGCAATGCCGCCAGCGTAGGTGAGGCTTTCGAGGAAGTTCATATCTTTTTGAACAACTTGTATGGCCACCCCGAGCACAGCGCAGTTGGTAGTAATCAGAGGCAGGAAAATTCCCAATGTCTGGTACAGGGCGGGAGCCGATTTTTTCAGCACTATCTCAACCATCTGCACCAAGCCGGCTATAACAAGGATGTAGGCTATTGTCTGCAGGTAACCCAAATCGAAGGGCACAAGCAGATAGTTGTTTATAAGCCAAGTAACCATAGTGGCAATAAGCATCACAAAAAGCACTGCGCCGCCCATGCCGAGCGAGCTTTTCACGTCCTTGGACACGCCCAAAAAAGGACAGATACCCAAAAACTGCGCTAAAACGATGTTATTTACAAAAATTGCACCGATAATAATGAGAACATATTCCATAATTACTTATTTTTTTCGTTGTTTCTTGTTCTTTATCAAATTTCAAACGCCCTGATTATTAGCAAACAAACAGAACATTACGATTTATTTGGCAAAAGTTCGTACCTTTGCAACCGAAATGCAAAGATAAGAATTATTTCCGACATGGCAAAAAAAATTTTTTTCAGGGAGTGCGGCGAAGGCCCCGATGTTGTCATTCTGCACGGCATATTGGGCTGTTCGGATATGTGGATTCCCGTTGCCCGAAAGCTGTCGGAGCGTTTCCACGTTGTTGTCCCCGACCTGCCCAACCACGGTTTGTCGGAACATACGGGCAGCATTCGTTTCGACAACGTTGCGGAAATAATGATAGACTTCTTGAAATCCAAGCACATAGAACACCCGCACGTCGTTGCCCACTCCTACGGCGCCAAAGTGGCTTTCCGGATGCTGGCCGACGGATTTCGCTTCGAAAAATTTGTGGCCGTGGACATGCTGCCTGCCACCACCTACGCCGACCAGCAGATTAGGCAGCTCCTGCATTTCATAGCACAGCCCCTGCCCCCACTCCACTCCTTTGCCGAAGCAAAAAAACATTTTGCCGAACAAGGCATCGAGCCGCGCTTCGCCGACCTGTTGGCCAAAGGCCTTGCAATGCACAACGGCTCACCGCAATGGAAATTCAATGCCCAAGTTATTGCCAACAGCTCCGCAGAACTTATGCAAAATATTGATTTCGAGCACATTGAAAACACTCCTCTTTTGGCAATAAAAGGAGAAAACTCGCAATACATCGACAACGAAGGCATTTCTCAAGCAAAAGCCGTTTTCGGTAATATGACGTTGGCCGAAATCCCCGATGCGGGACACTGGGTGCAGTACGACCAACCGGAATTGTTTTTGAATGTCGTTTATAATTTTTTGACAAACAACAAATTATGATAAAAAATATAATCTTCGACCTTTGCGGTCCAATCATAACCCTCGACCTTGAGCTGATGAACCGCCGTTTCCGCGACTACGGCGTTACCGCTGTGGAAAAGCCTTACCAAAAGATGCGCGAAGAGGGACTTACGAAAATCTATGAGCAAGGGCTGATAAGTACCGGGGATTTCTGCAGTGAGGTACGGCGCATTCTGCAGTGCGACCTCACCGACGAGGAGATTTTCGACTGCTGGAACACCGTGGTGGCCGATTTTCCGCCACAGCACGCCGAAACACTTGCCAAACTGAGCACCCGCTACCGTCTTTTCCTGCTCAGCAACAGCGACGTGGTGAACGCCGAGTATTTTATCGACTACATCGACCAGCGGGCAGGCGAGGGATTTATGAAAAACACCTTTTCGGGCGTTTTCTTCTCGTGCGACCTGCGTCTGCGGAAACCCGACCCAAAGATTTTCCTTTCGTTAGCCCAAAAAACGGAAATCGACCTTGCGGAAACGCTGTTTGTCGACGACTGCCAGAAACACACGCAGAGCGCGGCGTCGCTGGGCATCAATGTTATTTGGCTTAAACCGGAATGGGACATCGCCGACCTTTTCGACGAAAGGTTGGATGTTTTGCCGAGGTTTTTGGAGAAATGACAATTATTTATAACACAAAAAAAACAGCCGCATTTCTGCGGCTGTTTTTGTTTTCAGACTGTTTCTGTAACTATTCTATGTAATGCCAGTGGCGTTTCACCACCTTAAGGGAGAAGGGCATCTGTTTTCCGTCGCGGCTGCGTATCCAAGTGCCGTGCATCACCTCGCCGTCCCAAAACTGGGCGTAGAAAGTGCCGGTAATTTTGCCATCCTTTTCAATTTCCTGAAGGATAGGTTTCTGGCCGTCGCCGTTCTGCAGGTTCTGGTCTTCGGACACCTCGATGGTGTTTTTAGGGCCATTCTTTTTATAGTAGTAAAAACCCCCTATAATATTGGTCCCGTGCCCCCATACGCTTATCTCCATAATGATGGGATATTTGTCGATTTTCCCGTCGAGGGTGAGGTCGGTAACGCCTTGCGAGTTGCCTTTGCATGCCGACAGAAGCATCAACGCAGCGAAAAGTGGTAGCAGAAACGCTTTAAAGCTTCGATGTAAGATTCTCATCTTGTGAATATTAGATAATTACTGGGCGAGGCGTTGGTATTTCTCCACTTCGGCCTGGGCCTGTTTCATAACCTGTTCAGTTTCGGAAACTTTCTTTTCGTAGTCGGAGCGTTTGCCGCTATATTTCTGTATGTCGGCTTCGTATCCCTTTATGTCTTCCTGGCATTTTTTAATTTTTTCGTTGTAGCCTTCGATGTCGTTCTTTTTGCTGGTTATCTTGTCCTGACTTTTCTGGATGTCTTTTTCAAGACCTTCCTTGTCGGAAACAGCCGAGTTGTAAGCTTTTTCGGCTTTTTTCAGGGCTTTCTGTGCATCCTCGAGTTTTTCGGCGGCTTCGAATCTGGCTGAATAGGAAACAAAGCCTTGCAGGAAGTTCTTTACGTTGTTGGTGAGCGAAGTCTGATCCACAGTGAGGTCGGTGCAGATGGCTGCCACGGTTACGATGGCGGTTTTGTTGTCTTTCTTGCCCTGGCCTTCAACTTTGGTGTAGAAATTGATGGGTTTTGCCACGATGTCGGAGAAAACCTGATCCAGACATGCTACATAGCCGTCGGCGTTTTTGGTTTTTAGTTTGGCCTCTTTCAGACGGGCTTTCATAGCGTCTTTAACGAGGTCGCCGTCCTGGTCGAGGGTTACTGTGTAGGCGGGTGCTGTGAAATCACCGATTTTGATGGTGGTTTCCTGAATGCTTTGTGCTTTGGCTCCAACCATCAACATAATGGCTGCTGCGAGCGATAAAATTCTTTTTGTCATGATTTTACTATTTTTGATTATTATTTACGTTAATTACTTTCGGTTTTGCAAAGTTACGACATTTTTTTCAAATACTGCAAAAGTTTTTCAGTTTTCGTGGTCGGTGATGGCTTTTTTAAGTTTTTCGGGAATGAAATCGGATGTCTTCGTTTTGCGGTTGTATCCCGACATAACGGTTTTGCAGACAGCTTTCACCTGGCCGTCGCTTACAATATGCTGCAGCACGTTGAGGCTCTTCTGCCCTATCTTCTCCACTTTTGTCCGCACTTCGGTGGATGAGTCGAGGAAAATCTGTCCGCGGAAATCCGCTTCGTAATGCACTATCACTATCGTAACTTCCTCTTTTTCAACGTTGATACCAAGATGTTCGAAATATTTCATCTTGCCGTAGTCGAAAAACTCCATAATGACGGCGTTGTTTACGTGCCCCATCATGTCGATGTCGTTGAAACGTATCTGCAACGGCAGTATATGCTTGAAAATCTGATTGTCGGGTTCCATAATTATTATGTACTATCTAATAAATCGTCTTATTAATCAAAAAAATCTGTTCTATCCGTGTCATCCGTGGTCAATAATGAATTTTCAGCTGCCGAAATCGTCGAACAGGATATTTTCCTTTGGCACTCCGAGACTGTCGAGCATTTTGGTGGCGGCGGCTGTCATGGGGCCGGGGCCGCAGAGGTAGTATTCTATCTCTTCAGGTTCGGGATGGTTTTTGAGGTAGTTGTCGAAAATCACTTGATGGATGAAGCCCGTGTAGCCGTCCCAATTGTCGGTGGGCAGCGGTTCGGATAGGGCCACGTTGAAAGTGAAGTTCGGATTTTCCTCGGCTATCTGCCGGAACTCGTCGGTATAGAACAGCTCCTTGAGCGAGCGTCCGCCGTACCAGAACGACACTTTGCGCTGCGTGTGCAATGTCTTGAACAGATGGAAGATATGCGAGCGCATGGGTGCCATTCCGGCTCCGCCGCCGATAAACATCATCTCCTTGTCGGTGTCCTTGATATGGAAGTCGCCGTAGGGGCCGGACACTTTCACCTTGTCGCCGGGTTTCAGCGACCAGATGTACGACGAGCTAACGCCGGGGTTCACCTTGGCAAAGCCTCCGCGCTTGCGGTCGAAAGGTGGGGTGGCTATTCGCACGTTGAGGGTTACTATGTTGCCCTCGGCGGGATGGTTAGCCATGGAATAGGCACGGGTGCAGGGCTCGGGGTTTTTCATCACAAGATCCCACATGTGGAAACGGTCCCAGTCGGAGCGGTACTGCTCGTCGACCACCATGTCGCTGTAGTGCACGGTAGTCTTGGGGATGTCTATCTGTATGTATTCGCCCGACTGGAAGGAGAGTGTCTCGCCCTCGGGCAGGCGCACGGTGAACTCGCGTATAAAGGTGGAGACGTTGCGGCTGCTCACCACCTCGCACTCCCATTTTTTGATACTGAGTATGGACTGGGGCACTGCAATGGCTATGTCCTCTTTCACTTTCACCTGACAGCCGAGGCGCCAGTGGTCCTGCTGCTGCTTGCGGGTGAAGAAGCCTTTTTCGGTGGGCAGTATGTCGCCGCCGCCCGAAAGCACACGGCATTTGCACTGTCCGCACGAGCCTTTGCCGCCGCAGGCCGAAGGCAGATAAACCTCCTGCTCGGCGAGGGTGGAGATAAGGCTGTTGCCCGTAGGCACGGTAAGCTTCTTGTCGTCGTTGATGGTGAGTGTTACATCGCCGGCGGGCATAAGCTTGGCACGCAGCACCAAAAGTGCCACCACCAGCAGCAGAATTACCGCCAGAAACACCGCCAAGGATATTACCACTGTCTGTATCATATTGTTTTGCCGAGTTTTACGTTATTCAAAACTTACAACGAATGATATGCAAAGATACGATTTTTTTTTATTCGGATTTTGGATTTTTTCTCCTGCTCGCCTGCGGCTCGCGAGATATAGTAAATCTTGTTGATTTGTTTCCTACTCGCCTTTGACGAGTGAAATCTATTAAATCTTGTAAATTGCTTTCGCCTACGGCGAAAGCTCACAATATCTATAGATAATAAAGTAAATTCAATTGTAAATTGTAAAATACTAACCTATGGCCAATAATTACTGATAACTGAAAACTATCATTCTTCCGCTCGCTATCTATTGGAAGAACTCCTTCACTCGCTCCTGCCACATGCTGTTGTGGATGATACGGCCTGCGAAATGGTCGCGGAGGAAACGAAGGTGGTAGCTGCGGTGCACCGTCATCTGGTACAGCGGTTTGCCTTCCAGCTCGGTAAAAATCACCTCGCGATGCAGTGCCGAGCTCTCCAAGGCGTGTCGCAAAGAGCGTTCGAAGACGGTGTCGTCGGTCTGGAACTGGTATAGATAGGTGGCGGTCTGTTCTTCGGTAACCCATTCCACCGCTGCCTTTCCGCTCTTTATCCCTGCAAACCAGAACCCCTCCTCGTCGGGAGTGTAGAGTCCGTCTATCATCCTACAGCCTTGGGCTTTTATCCAATCATAGCCACCTGCATCGGCGCCCAGCCGTTCGCCAAGGTTGTCGGAGAGTTCACTATGAGCTTTCTGCCAACGTTGTGCCGTTTTATTCTGCGTTGAGACAATCTTTTCCACCACAGCGTCGAAAGAGCGTCCCAAGCGACTAACACGATAGCTGTCGCCTGTGTCGAGTTTCAGCGAAATCTGGAAATCCGCCGCATAGGGTGCATCGGCAAAACATAACGGAATGCGCCGAGCCTTGTCGTTGTGGGGGAAGAGGCACATACAGTCGTCGTGCAATTCCACTTTGGCGATGCCGTGAGCCTCCACGCCCTGTTCGGTATAGTAATAGTCGCCTTCGCCGGTATAAAGGGCTTCGCCTTCGACAAAGAGCGCCTCGCGACTGCGTTGGGCGTAAGCCTGCCACAGTTTCTCGAAGAAATCCTCTGTCTGGAATCCCAACTGCGACAGCTCGACCTTGCCGTTGGAGGTGTCGAGAATTATGTGGTAATCCAGAAGCCTGAAATCCCGCATATCGGCAAAATCCACCCGCAGGGTGCTTTTTTCAGCCTTTATCTCCAAGGCTTCGGCACCAATAATACCTATTGCCTCACCCACAAGGCCGCTGCTTTCGACCTTGCAGTGGTATGTACCGAGATCGCCCATTGTGCCTACAATTTAGTGCCACACTCGGAGCAGAACTTGGTGCCTGGCTGGTTTTGCGTGCCGCATTGCGGACAAACGCCGTTACCGCCACCTACAGGCGAGCCGCACTCGCTGCAGAACTTGGTGTTTTGCTGAAGCATGGCACCGCATTTGGGGCATTTCACCATTCCGAGCGGCTGGCCGCAGTTGTTGCAGAACTTGCCATGTCCGGCAGGCTTGCCGCAATGCGGACAAACAGTGGTGCGTTCCTCGAGTTTGCCGTGCCATACCGTGGCTGTCTGAGCCTCCTCGTCGATGTTGCGACGCATGGCCTCGTTGCGTGCTTTGGCCACATAGCTGCTCTCGCGGGGAGCGCAGGTGATGCAAAGACCTTCCTCCTCGTTCCAGCAGTCGGAGCATACCCATTGGTTGCAGGAGGGACATTTGGTGAAACTGTTTTTCACTTCGGCCTGAGCCTCGTCGAACGACTGCTCCTGCTCCCTGCGCCACTGGGGACTGCGGTCCTCCATGCGGTCGCGAATAACGTGGGAACCCGATTCGATGGCGTTGCCGAGACTTCCAAACACACCGCCGAACAAATTGCCTATCAAGCCGGCACCACGGCCTAAGCCTTCGGTACGTTTGCGGCTATTGTAGGTGCTCGATTCTCTGAATGTGGATTTGAAACCGTTGCCACAGCAGTCGCAGTAAAATTCGTACTGAAAACCGGCTTCGGTGGAAAGGTCGTTGTAATTTTTGGTAAAAGCATGTAACATATATTTATTTTTTTGTTTTTTTTATCAAAAAAGATTTGAATTTTATCAAAAAATCAAGTTTTTGCATTGAATATCAATTTTTTACAAAATCAATTCAACACTAAAACTTTTTTCAAATTACGCAAAAAAACTTGACATTAACAAGTGTTATGCGTTTTTTTTCAAAAAAAACAATTTTTAAACTGCTCGTTTAAGCGATATTTGATTATCAACAACGGAAGTTAAAGAGATGCCGGTGATATAGATTCATAAAAAAAAACCAGCTGTTGCGGCCTGCGGCCGCAACAGCTGGTTTGCATAAACAAGAGTAGGTATTTACTGGATGTCGATATATTTCACGGCGTCTTCCTTGGCTTCGTGGGCGAGTTTGGGCAGGGTGATGTTCAGCACTCCGTCCTCCACTTTGGCTTGGATGGCCTTGCGGTCGGCGTCCTCAGGCAGGGTGTAGCTCTGCGAGAACTCGGTGTGGCCGAACTCACGACGCAGGAATTTTTCGTTCTTCTCCTCGTTTTTCTCCGATTTTTCCATCGTAACGGTGAGGACTTTGCCGTTCAAGCTGAGTTTAACATCTTCTTTTTTCATGCCCGGTGCGGCAAACTGCAGCTTGTACTCTTTGTCGTTTTCGATGATGTTGGTGGCAGGAGTGCTTTTGCGCATGTACTCGTCGTTCCAAAATTCGTTCATCAATGTGGGCAGCCAATCGTTGTTTCTTCTTGCTAATAACATGGTTTTAATCTCCTATATTTTAAGTTGTTTATTATTTTTTTTTGTCTTTGCTTGCCTTGCTTTGTTTCGCAAGACACTTTACTATTTGCAAAAACAATGCCAAAAGCGACAACCTGCCATTTTGTCATACAGCGGATGCATGGAATGACAGAAATTATGTCATTTTGGCATTGTTTGGCTTTGGTAAGGAGATTAAAACGCTCTTTTTTTCGTTTCTTCGTGTAATTTTTTTCTTGGCTCAACCACTTAATAAAGCAAAAAAAGGAGAATCTGCGAGCCCTCCCTTTGTGCGGAAAAACAGTGCTGGACTTATTTCCTAAAGCCAAATAGATTTATCGATATCGTACCCATAATCCGTGGTGCAAGTATCATCTGTTCGCCAAACTTATAATCTTTAGCCGGCACATCTACATCAACTTTAGGACTGCCGAGGAACGAAACAAATTCTCCACATTTCATACCAATCTCCAAAAATTTGGTTAAAGGAACATTAAAGCCCACAGCGACTTCGAAGCCATAGCCATATCGTTTGGTTTCGTACTTTTCTGCATCGATAGAAAAATTGTCGGTGAGGAAAGTGCACCCAAGCGACGCTTCCAAAAAAGGTTTTATCACCAATTCGCCATTAAGGTGTATTGGACGATTTATGCGAGCCATCAAACCCACAAAGTTCAGTCCTATCAATTCGGAATTTTCAGGAAGTTCATAGCCTGACGTTAACAATTTGATACCTAGCGCACTGCTATCCGACATGCCGTAGGCTATAGCCAGTTCGTTGCTCGTGTAGCGGGAGGTGGTGAAGCTATTGTCGAAAACCGACAGATTTTGGGAAAACAGGATTGCACCGTAATTCAGTTCCAAATAAAGTTTTGATGAACTCTGTGCCCTCAGCGAAAAAACGCAAATAATAGTGGCACACGCTAATAACAAGATTTTTTTCGACATAAATGAATGATTTTTAAAAGTTCAATTACTTAAGCTACCCTTTTTTTTACGTGGCTCTCGCCTGCTCTGTTGTTCCACGTTTTGGATGCTCCTTTGCACCACATTAAATATTAAGACATCGAATAAGTTTTTGTTTTAACGTGCAATGTTACAAAATATTGCAGTTGGGGTATTATTTTAACAAAAAAGTCATTCAGGCAAATTGCAGCAACTTGCAAAAATAATACGAAATTATAGCCCGAACAACACCGTGGCGTTATTAGTTGTCACTTCGGCAACGGTTTCAAAATCAACGTCTTTCAGTTCGGCGATTTTTTGTGCGATAATTGTGCAGTAGGCACTCTCGTTGCGTTTGCCGCGATAGGGCACGGGGGCGAGGTAAGGGGCATCTGTTTCGATAAGGATACGCTCCAACGGTATCTGCCGCACCACATCGGCAAGGGTGGCGTTTTTGAAGGTAACCACACCGCCCACACCTATATAAAATCCCATGTTGATGGCCTTGCGCGCCTCCTGCACCGAACTGCCGAAACAGTGGAAAACGCCGGTAAGCCCTTTGGCGTAATTGGCCTTCAGCACCTCGAACATCTCGTTGTACGCCTTTCTAACATGCAGCGCAACAGGCTTGTGAAACCGCGACGCCATATCGAACTGATACTCCAGCGCCTCTATCTGCTGGGCACGGAAAGTGTCGTCCCAATAGAAATCCAGACCTATCTCGCCAACAGCCACATAGTCGTCGGGAGAGTCGGAAAGGAGCCCTTCGACCAAATTCAGCTCCTCCCAGAAATCCTCTTTCACCGAAGTGGGGTGCAGTCCTGCCATCTTGCGGAACACTGCGGGATTGCTGTTGTAAAGTGCCTCCAAAGAGGCGACACTCTGGCTGTCGATGGCTGGCAGGAGCATCGTGGCAACGCCCGCATCCACAGCACGTTGCACAGCCTCGGCACGGTCGGTGTCGAAAGCTTCGTCGTACATGTGGCAGTGGGTGTCTATTATTTGCATCGGGTGTGGGATTGTATAAGTGCGGTCATCAGGTCGTAAATTTGCAGCTTTTCGGGGTCGGATGAAAGGAGTTTGCGGTGGTTGGCTATGGTTTGTTTGTCGCCGCGGGCGGCAGGTCCTGTCTGCAGCTGCCATAGGTCGCCCTGTTTGGCTCTTTCGGCGGTGCTGGCCATAATTGGGAACAGTATGTCGAAGGGAACCCCGTTTTCTCGAGTCAAGTCCTGCCCTGTGGCATTTAGTGCATTGACGAAATTGTTTACAAATACGGCGGCGAGGTGCAGTTTGCGGCGCTGCTCACTGCTTATGTCGTATATGTTTTTGGAAGCGGGGATGACCAATTTTTTCAGCGTTTGCAATACTTCGCTGCTGCTGGCCTCGAGGCAGATGGGAAGTTCGGAATAGTTCATTTCTAACGACTTGATGAAAGTCTGCGGCGAGTAAACCACACCTATCTTTGCGGAAAGCGGCTTAAGCACGTCCATCGGCACGGAGCCGGAGGTATGCACCACTATGCCCTGCTTGGGGGAGATCTGCGAAACTACCTCGTACAGAGCATCGTCGGGGATGGCAAGGAGGTAAAGATGAGCGTCGTCGGCAAGGTCGGCAAAACGGTTGATGGCCTGCGCATCCAGCTGAGAAGCAAGCACTTGCGCATGGGCGATGTTGCGGGAATAGACCTGCACAATATCGTTGCCCGAGGCGCGAAAAGCACGGGCGAAGTGGGTTGCCACGTTTCCAGAACCGACTACAACTATTTTCATATCAAACTATTACAATAAAAGCGTCCAATCCCGCAAGGGACCGAAACGCATTTTTTTGAAACAGACGTAGGTTTAATACTCGTCTTCCTGAAAGAAGAAATCCTCTTTGGTGGGGTAGTCGGGCCAGATATCCTCGATACCGTCGTATGCCTCGCCCTCGTCCTCTATTTCCATCAGATTTTCAACCACTTCCATGGGTGCACCGCTACGCTGCGCAAAGTCGATAAGCTCTTCCTTGGTTGCGGGCCACGGAGCGTCTTCCAGTTTTGATGCCAATTCTAATGTCCAATACATATTATAGGAATATTTTTGTGTTTCTATTTAGGTGATTGCCAATAAATTTCGGTTTTATTCTCCAGTTTCAGAAAGAAACGCGAAAGTACAAACAGATAGTCGGACAAACGGTTGATGTACTTAAGCAGCTGTTCGTCAATGGGTTGCTGTTGGTTCAAGCGCACACAGCAACGCTCAGCCCTGCGGCACACCGTGCGTGCCACGTGTGTGACTGCCGACACCTCGCTACCTCCGGCAATGATAAAAGCCTTGTTTTGAAGCAGTTCGGCAGTCATACTGTCGATGCTGCGTTCCAGACGGGCAACAGCCTCGGCGGGCAGCTGCGGCAGTTTGGCACAAAGTTCGGCATCCTCGGTGGCAAGAAGTGTCTGTATCACAAACAGCTCATTCTGAACACCTTTCAGCTCGTCGCTGATGCTTTGGCTGATGGCTTCGCACTTCACTGCTATCAGCCCGATGTACGAGTTGAGCTCGTCCACTGTGCCGTACGACTCCACACGGTCGTCGCATTTGAGCACCCGAGTGCCGCCAACCAACGAAGTTGTGCCTTTGTCGCCTGTCTTGGTGTAAATCATTGGTTTACAAGTTAATCAATTACACGTTCCACGGCTGTTACTTCGGGGATGGCCTCTTTCAGAGCAGCCTCGATACCTTGTTTGAGAGTCATCAGAGCGTGGGGACACGAGCCGCAATGGCCTTGCAGACGTACAAACACCACACCTGCGGCGTCCATCTCTACAAATTCCACATCGCCGCCGTCCTGTTGCAGGTAGGGACGTATCTGTGCCAGCGCATTCTGCACCTTGGGCACTATTTGCAAGCGTTCTTCAACTGTCATTGTATATCTTATCTTAGTGATTATAAATTCGTTATACAGATTTTCAAAAGAAAATCGTTTTGCAAAGATACAATATTTTTGGTAATATGCAAGAAAAAAATACGCAGGTTGGATTATTTGACAAAAGTTATAATATAAATTATTTATTATCACAATATACAACATTGCAAACATTAAAAAATAAGCAGTAGTGCGTTTTTGAGAGATAAAACAAACAAAAAGCACAAAAGAAGGAAACAGTGCAGTATTTTCACTTCTCCAAAATCCAATCGGCCAGGATTTCAAGAACTTCGGGCGAGATGGTTTCCTCGATGGAGAGGTACTCGTCGGGCAGGCCGGTGGTGCAGTGCTGTAACAGATGGTTGAGCGAGGGCATCAAACGGGTGTCGGCCTTACCTCCGGAGAGCTTTTTTATCTGCTCAAGATTCTCTTTGGCAGGCACTTGCACATCCTTTTCGCCGCCAATGGCAAGGATGCGACATTTCACCTTGGGCAGATAGTCGGCGGGAGTGAGTTTAAGAAAGGTTTTGAACCACGGCAGCTGCAGCTGCTGGCTCCACCCGAACAGCGATTTCTTGTCCAAGCCCACGACCTCCAGCTGGCTTTGGGTAAGGGATGGACAATTGCGGCTTATCACCTCCTGCAAGGCGGGTATCATCTTGCCCTTGGGCCCTATGGTGTCGGCAACGACGAAAAACTCCCTCATGCAGGCGAGACGTTTTTCGACAAAGGTGTCGGCAACGCCCTGCAGCTCGAACAAGCGCCGGTTTTGCTGCAGAAGTATCTCGGCGCCGGAACAGCCCTGACCGCCCAAAAAAGCAATGAACGACACTTTTCGGCACTGAGCTGCCACTATTTGGGCAATAAGCGCACCTTCGCTGTGTCCTACAATTCCTATGCGACAGCGGTCGATGCGATGATGCTTGCGCAGGAAATCGAAGGCACCGCGGGCGTCGTTGGCGAAGTCGAGGGTGGTAGCCTTGGACGCGTCGCCGGTGGAACGGCCCACACCGCGGTCGTCGTAGCGGAGCACGGCAATGCCACGGCGGGCGAAATAGTCGGCGATGACGAGGAAAGGCTTGTGGAGGAAAATCTCCTCGTCGCGGTTTTGCTGCCCCGAGCCGGAGACAAGTACCACGGCGGGAAAACGGCCCTCTTTGCGGGGAAGGGTGAGCGTACCCGAAAGGGTGGTGCGGCCATCCTTGAAAGTTACGGTAACTTTTTCTTCATCAAAGGAATAAGGCGGCTGAGGGGTTTGCGGACGGTTGGCCTTGAAAGGGCCTTCGGTGGGGTTGAAGGTGATTCGTTCGCTGGTGACGAACTGTTTGAAAGTGCCGTCGAAAGTGTTGGCACTGCGATTGTAAACAGCTGTTATTTTGAGACTTATATCCTTGTTGCGAAAAACGAGGGTGTCGCCCGAAAAACTCCACGAGGTGGGATGTATGGCGGCATTGCCCTGAAACACGGAGTAGATAACTGGCACCACGCTGTCTCCGCTGCGCTGGAAAGTGAGATCCAACGGCAGCTGTACGGCCACGGCAAGCCAGTAGCGGCCTTCGAAGTCCCGCAGGCTGGTGGATTGGGCGTTGGCGTTGGAAAGCAACGTAGCCATAAGTGTCAGAAGTGCGAATAATCGTTTCATTTTCAAGCAAGTTTATAAGTACCGAAATCCATACGGAAATAGCGTTTGCGTATCACCCATTCGTAAACGAGCCACGCCACCAGATAGCCGTTGGTAAACACCTGATAGACAATATCCCACGGCGAGGGCAGCTCGAAAAACAACTCCGCCACCCACAGCACCATGTCCACCACCAGCAGGGCATCCCAAATCTTCTCCCTGTCGCTGAAAGTGAGCACGTTGCGCACACCGCCATGCACCGTTACGTCCATAGAGGAGGAGAAAAAAGGTATCATGCTCTGAATCATTATATTGTACTGTCCCGCAGGAAGTTCCACATTGGTCTCGGCGCCTTTCATTATCCCCAGCACATGGTTGTCGACAACCAGTTTGTGCGGCAGCGCAGGCATCAGCCGCGATTTCTTCTGTATGATGGTGAGGGTTGGCATTGATAGTGCGTTTGTGTCTGTAAATCTTTTTTTGTTCTCCTGCTCAGCTTCGCTTCGCGAGATCTTGTAAATCTTGTAAATTTGTTCGCTTCGCTCACTTATATTTTTTTCGCCTACGGCGAGAAATCTTTCAAATTTGAACAAATCTTTCAAATCATTTTTCTACTTTTTATTTGTTTGATTTGGTAAGATTTATTAGATTTCTGCCGCTTGCGGCAAGGAGCATTTAAACTGCCCGAAGGGCAAGGAGCATTTCAATTTTCAACTTTCAATTTTCAACTTAATGGAAGTTTCAGCAGTATTTGCAGGTCCTTGGCGCTGAGGCCCACGTAGTCGGCTACGGTTTGGTTGGTGAGTATGCCGTTGAAGAAATAGGTGCCCTGCTGCAGCTCCTCGTTCTCGGCCAGAAGCTCGTTGACGCTACAGCCTTCGGCGATACGCATCAGTATGGGAACCAGCAAGTTGCTGATGGCCATTGAAGCGGTTTTTGGCACACGCGCGGGCATGTTGGGCACGCAGTAGTGCAGCACTCCGTGTTTCACAAAAACGGGGTCGGGAATGGTTGTAACCTGCGAAGTCTCGATGGTGTTGCGCAGGTCGATGCTGATGTCGATGATGAGGCTGCCCTGTTTCATCGAGGCCACCATGTCCTCGCTGACGATGTATTGCGAGTCGGGCTCGTTGGAGTGGAAAGCGGCGATAAGCACGTCGGCCGAGGCAATGCTCTTTTTGAGCAGCTCGGGATATATAACAGACGTATATACAGGCGTTTGCAGCCGTTGGCTAATCTCGTTGAGACGCGAGATGGAGTTGTCGAAAATCTTAACATTGGCCCCTGCCGCCACAAACATTTTGGTAGCCGTTTCGGCGGAGCGTCCCGCGCCGAGTATCACCACCTCGGTGGGCGGTATGCCTGCCACGGAGCCGAGCATGGAGCGGTTGGCATAGCCCGGGTTGGAGAGGTATTCGGCGGCCACCATAAAACCGACGTTGCCCGCAATGCTGTTCATAGCCCGCAGGAAATTGTGGTGTCCGCGGCTGTCGGCCATAAACTCGTAGCCCACGGCGGTAATCTTTCGTTCGTGCAAGGCACGGAAATACTGGCAGTCGTGATATTTCAGCGTAAGCGCCGAAAACACGGTGGCCTTGGGTTTCACCAGCTCTATCTCGTCGGCGGAAAGCGACTGCACCTTGAAAATGATGTCGGTTTGCAAGGCCGTGTGGCGGTCGGCGATGACGGCGCCGGCCTCGGAGTACTCCAAGTCGCTGAACCCCGCGTTGTTGCCTGCGCCAGTGGCCACCAGCACTCGGTGTCCGGCGGCGGTGAGTATGGAAACGGCCTGCGGGGTGAGCCCCACACGCGTCTCGTAGTCGGCACTCTCGTCGGGCACGCCGATAAGGTATTTTTTGTTGGCGGTTTTGTCGTGTTTGAGTTCGGGCAGCGTGGCCAGCTCGTTCTCTATCTCGTTCAATATTCCCATAATGTCAGATTTTTATGGCGGTGATGAGGCGTTGTCCCGAAGGCAGCTCCTCTATACTCACTTTGATATACGATTCGGGCAGCAGAGGCTCCACTTTCTCGGTCCATTCGGTGAAACAGTAGTAGCCGCTGTAGAAATACTCCTCGTAACCGATGTCGTAAGTCTCGGAAAGACTGTTTATTCTGTAAAAGTCGAAATGATAGATGGGGTCGCCGTTTGCGGCAAGGTACTCGTTTACGATGGCGAAAGTGGGGCTGCACACGTTGTCCGTTGAGCCGAGGGCACGGCACAGCTCTTTGATAAGGGTGGTTTTGCCGGCACCCATCTTGCCGTAGAAAGCGAAAAAACGCTCCTCGGCAAAAGCCTGCAAAAGTTTACGCGCGGCTTCACAGAGAGTGTCCAAAGTGGTGGTTATCTGCAAGTTGTCCATAATTATACAAAAAGATACAATCCACCCGAAGGCGGTGTTTCTGTACTTTTTAACTGCAAAAAAGCGAAAAAGTTACACAAAACACACTAAATCCCGATTTTTTTCGTGCCAATGCCATGCTCGGACGGGTTTTTGCCCTGTGGGCCGGCACTCGGAATCAGCCAAGAATTCGGAGTTGCCACAACAAACAACCGATTCAAAACACATAAACCATCAACAATTAAACACCCGGACAGCCCTCCATCAACGAGACTATAAATATTCAAGTTTCGCATTTGCGAAAATAAGTTTTGCTTGTCGCCTACGGCGAGAAATCCAACAAATAAAAACAAATCCAACAAATATAATTTGATAGATTTGAAAAGATTTGTGTGATTTGTTCACATGTTGTTATTTTATAGGTGTTCACGATTACTTCGTAATTCTGCCACGTAGTGGCACCCCTAAACACATATATATGAACATACGAAAGGTGAGTAAATATTTTCGCTCTAATACAATTATAGACAGATATTGTACGCTGTTATAGTTGTTGTGCTTTTTTCCATTGAAACAGTGTCGCCTCTCTCCGAGAGGCATTATTCCATTTACTTGTTTACACCACACTAACGTGTGGCGTTATTTGCACTTCGTGCGTAAAGTCTCTTCGAGACTACCTAGCGTCGGAGATGCAACACGCGCCTAAGGCGCACGTAACACCGCACAAAGTGCGGTGTTACGACAGATAACGAAAACCATGCCTGTCGGAGACAGGCGACCTTGAAGACATCAAAAAAAATCAGTCAATTATGGCACTATGGCGGACAATATTTTTAATACAAGTTATTATAGACCAATTATTTACAAAAATATATAAAGTTTTTTTCAGTGGGTTGTGATTTTTGGCATTTTGTTGCGTTATTATATATATGTAAGAAATTACCAGAAAACCCATCGTTGCGGATATGTTATACGTAATGGAACAGCACAGGAATTGGCAATTTTAAGAAACATTAAACAATAAAAAATAAAACACAATGAAAAAGTTATCTTTATTTAAAGTCTTACTGCTGGTTGCGGTGGCTTTGGTGGGAGTGGCAATGGCTACATCCTGCAAAAAGGAAATAGTTAGCACAGAAAATCATGGAAGTATAGAACCTC
>JAFSOU010000131.1 GCA_017443265.1 Bacteroidales bacterium
ACGAAAATCAGTCTTAGTACAATAAAGTAAAACCAATATCCGTTTTTGGGATAAAATAGAGTAAACAAAAAACAGTCAAAACCAACCAAAAGAGTCAACCTTTTTTAGGAAAGGACAGGCTTGTTGTTTTTGATTGTTTTCCAAAAAAATGGTTCCGAAATCCGAAATCCGAAATCCGATTTCCGAATTAGAAAAAATATTCGTATATTTGCAAAATCAATACTATAATACTGATATATGCTGACTACTGAAAAACAGATAATTAGAACAATTTTAAAGAGTTGTCGCAATGACTTTTGTTGTAACTTATTAAATATCAGTATTTTACCCTCCCCCACTATGCACAATGCGGGCAAAATGTTGATTTTGAAAATAAATACAACGCTTATTGCTGTTTGTCCCCATATTTTACTCTTGCAAGTGATTGCAAGAGCCAGGCGTGATTTGCAAAAATCAAATTTTGAAAATAATTGTAGTGTTGCATTTATAACTTGAATGTGGCATGTACGGCATGTACAAAAGTCAATATTTTACAGACAATCCTTTTTGACATGAAAACAGATAATTAACCATATTACAAACAAAAAAAAAATCAAAAATGAAAAAGTTGTCCTTTTTTAGCATGATGTGCCTAACGGCACTTTCAATCGTTGCAATAATTAGTTGCACTAAGAACGATGATGAGACGGAAGAACCCACAGATTCGTATGTTGATTTGGGCTTGCCCAGCGGAACAAAATGGAAAAACGTAAATGAAACCAAGCCAAACGACACGTGTGACTTTTATACCTATGATGAAGCAATGGAAAAATACGGCTCTGCTCTTCCGACTAAAGAACAGTTCGATGAGCTTAAATCCTGTTGCCAATGGACGTGGAATGACACAAAAAAAGGTTGCGAAGTGGTGGGGCCTAACAGTAAATCAATCTTTATGCCCGCTGTGGGTTACCGCAATTGCGATGGATCTGTGGGCTATGTTGGCTACTACGGAAGCTATTGGTCGTCCTCTCCTTATGATCGTGACTACGCTTTTCGCCTACTCAGCAGTTCGTACGGAGGAGCGCACATACATGATGTTTTTAAGTGCATGGGGCTATCCGTTCGCCTCGTCCAAAATTGATTGGTTGCGAACGTCTTATAATAATAAAGTATTTTACAAAAAAATAAACAGAGGTGCGGTTTTCCGGGCCTCTGTTTTTAAGTTCGGAGGCAGGGACTCATAATCTTTGCTTTGTATGGCAGAGAGTTGAGAGATTATATGTGTTTTATGATCTATAGTTTACAGTTTTGTTGTTTTTCGTTTTTGTGTCAAACGCAGTGCTTGAGCTTGTCGAAGCCCCTCTTTTTTACCACTAACAACTTACTTTACTACTGACGGCTAAAATTCAACAATTAATCAGTTCAATAATAAACAATAGACAATTTTTTCTCTACTCACATTTCAAAAATATAAAAAAAAATCGTATATTTGCAAAACGTTAGTTTAAGACAATAAATAATAAAGTAATAATAATCAGTAAAATACGTAGTAAAATGCAAAAAAAAGGTAATAAATACGGTGTACACCGTGTAATTGAGCCCAAGGGCGTTCTGCCGCAACCGGCAAACAAGATCGACAACAACATGGACGAAATCTACGACAACGAAATCCTGATCGACGTGCAGACGTTGAACATCGATTCCGCTTCGTTCACCGATATTCACAATTATGCCAAATCGCAGGCCAAGAACCCCAACGACGAGGCCGAAGTTATGGAAGAGATAAAGAAAGAGATGCTCCTCAATGTTGAACTGCAGGGCAAACACCGCAACCGTCGCACCGGCTCGGGCGGCATGCTGCTGGGTAAAGTAGAGAAAATCGGCGACGCTCTGAAAGGCAAAATCGACCTCAAAGAAGGCGACCGCATCGCTACTCTGGTTTCCCTCTCGCTCACTCCTCTGCGCATCGACGAAATCCTCGCCATCCGTCCCGACGTTGACCAAGTGGACATCAAAGGCAAGGCCATCCTGTTCGAAAGCGGTATCTACGCCAAAATACCCGACGATATGCCCGAAAAACTGGCTCTATCGGCATTGGACGTGGCTGGTGCTCCCGCACAAACAGCAAAACTGTGCCACTATGGCGAAACCGTAGTTATCCTCGGCGCCGGCGGAAAGAGCGGTATGCTCTGCTGCTACGAAGCCAAGAAACGTGTAGGCGTTACCGGCAAGGTTATCGGTATTGCCAACAGCCCCAAGAGCACACAGCGTATCAAAGACCTCGGTTTCTGCGACGTGGTAGAAAGCGCAGCCGGAATGACTCCCGTTGAGGTTTACGAACTTGTTGAACGTCTCACCAACGGCAAAATGGCCGACGTTACCATCAACTGCGTTAACGTTCCCGACCAAGAAATGACAGCCATCCTCATCACCAAGGACGACGGCGTGGTTTATTTCTTCTCCATGGCCACCAGCTTCACCAAGGCAAGCCTCGGCGCCGAAGGTATCGGCAGCGACGTGAATATGATTATGGGCAACGGCTACACCAAAGGCCACGCCGAATTCACACTGCAGGAACTTCGCGAATGCCCCAAACTGCGCAAGATTTTCGAAGAGCTCTATGCATAAAACAAAAACATCATAATTTGTTAAGGCGGTCGCTAAACGACCGCCTTTTTTATTATAAAATGTGTAATTCAAAAAAAATGCGTATATTTGCAAAACATAAAAACAAGGTATGGTATTGCAAACCATTGAAGAACAAATAAATAATTGTAAATAAACATAAATGATGAAAAAAGTTATATTCTTTTCAGCTATGTGCCTTACACTTGCAGTGTGTGTGGCTTGGATTTCACCTAATGGTAACACAAACGCTGCCTCCGACGGCGACAAGGCCGATGCATACGTGGATATGGGATTGCCCAGCGGCACAAAATGGAAAGCCACCAACGAGTTCGGATTTTTCGACTACGAGGCCGCCACTACGCGTTTCGAGGGCAAACTGCCCACCGCCAAGCAGTTTATGGAACTGTGGCGTTTCTGCAAATGGGTGTGGACAAGCGACGGCTACCGCGTTACAGGTCCCAACGGCAACTCGATATTCCTTCCCCTTACCGGAAAACGCGACTGCAACGGCAGTGTGAAAAACGCCAATCTGGAAGGCTACTATTGGTCCATCACCCCCAACGGCGACGGTGTGGAACGTCTTTTCCTTGCCGAAGGCCACGTGGGTGTGAGCAAGGAGACCAAATGCTCGGCAGTATGCGTGCGCCTTGTAAAGCACGGAAAATAAGAGACATGCCATTTTTGGCAACTGATTGAAATTGAGTCGTATTATGAAAAGAATCCTATTGCTTTCAGTCCTTCTGCAAACGGTGATATGTGTCTCTGCCAGTGATTTCGAGGTAAACTCGATACACTACAATATTACAAGAAAGGCAGCACCATACACGGTTGAAGTAACATCTGCTAGGCCAAAGAGTTACAAGTATTCGGGTGAGGTTGTCATTCCCGAAACGGTTACTTACGATGGAATAACATACGAAGTGACGGCAATTGGCATGGGGGCGTTTTCGGGTTCAAAGGACCTGACTTCGGTGGTAATTCCCAATACGGTTGTGGAAATACAGTCCATGGCTTTTATCCATTGTTCAGGACTGAAATCGTTATCTCTGCCTAATTCCTTAAAAACAATTGGTCCGTTGGCTTTTGCTGGTTGCCGAGGACTTGAAACGATGTCGATTGGCAGCTCGTTGGCAGAAATAGGGAGTTGCGCCTTCGAAAATGCCAAAAGCCTGTCACATATCGAGGTGTCGGAAAATAACACCCATTTCAAGGCGGTGGACAATGTACTTTATTCCGCAAAGTTGGATACTCTAGTGCTGTGTCCCGCCGGAAGGGAAGGAACTTTTTACACTCCTTATAAAGTCGTTGCCATAGGCAATTATGCTTTTTGCGGTTGTGAGAAACTAACAAATGTCAAATTTCACGACAAATTGCGGAGCATTGGCGACAGCGCATTTTTGTATTGTACTTCGCTTTCCAAGATAAATATCCCGAAAAACGTAAGAAACATAGGGGATTGTGCTTTCGGCTTCTGCACCTCACTTATGGATTTTGATGTAGATTACAAAAATAAACGTTACACTTCCTCCATCGGCGTTTTGTACACTAAGCGGATGGATACCATTGTGGCTTATCCTATTGGCAGAAACGATCCCACATGTATTCTGCCGGACGCGGTGAAAACTATAGGCAACAGCGCATTTTTGTTTAGCAAGATAACCTTTATTGATTTGCCGAATACAGTTACAGTTATCGAAAATAAAGCGTTTAGAAATTGTAGTACTTTGGTAAGGATTTCGTTGGGACAATCGTTGGAAAGAGTCGGAGAAGAGTCGTTTATGTTTTGTGAGGATCTCAAATCGGTGGCGTTGCCGAATTCATTGAAGGAGATAGGAATGGATGCATTTGCCGTATGTAAGTCTCTTCCGGAAATAATAATCGGCGATTCGGTGAAAGTAATAGGAGAAGCTGCGTTTGGCTCCTGCGAAAGCCTTGTTTCCATAACCTTGGGGAAATCCGTTGAGTTTGTGAACGATATGGCTTTTATGGGCAGTTGCACAAAGTTAGAACGTTTGGAGTTCAAAAGTCCCAAACCGCCAGCATTAGGTTTATATGCATTTTATTTGCCCCCGTCATCCGAAGGGGTATCGGTGTCGTTGGGGAATGGAAATAGCAAGCAATATATCCCCGACGCTGTTGCAACCAAAGTGCTTGTCCCCTGTGGCAAAAAGCAGGACTATGCCGAATATCTTTTGGAATGGTTCGACGACATTCAGGAAAACTGCGAGTGAGAACTTGGTGGTAATTAAGAGGAATCCCTACGAGGAAGACTTTTTTCGCGTATTATGTCTTTGTTATTAATAGAAATCCCCTACGGGGAATAATCTTGTGTGTTGTTGTCTTTGTTATTAAGAGGAATACCCTACGGGGAAACTCAAAACTCCAAACTTCCAACTCAAAACTCCAAACTAATTACGGCATTTTCCGCAATCTCACCTCTATAGCTGTGTCGCTCAAAAGGTTGGGCAGCTGTGCAATATCCGTGTCGGTGAAGTGGTAAGGGTATAGGATTGCGGGGGAGATGGCGCGGGCGAGTTTGGTAGCCTGTTGCAACGTCATTGTATAGGGTTGGTTTACAGGCAGAAAGGCTATGTCAATGGCTTTTATTGAATATGTGTCGGGGGTGTCTTCTGTATCGCCGGCTATGTAAATTCTTGTACCTCCGATAGTTAGTATATAGCCGTTGTCGCCACGATCCTTGGGGTGGAACTGCAGATGACCTTCGGTGATATTGTAGGCGGGCACGGCCTCAACAGTGATTGTTCCGTCTAACAGACTGATGCTTTGGTCGTTGCGCAGGAGGATGGCGTTTTCGAGCTGTTTTGCCGAAGTTCCGTCGCAAACAATTGTGGTGCTTTCTTTGCCAATGGTTTCTATTGTGTCGCAGTCGAGATGGTCGTAGTGGTCGTGGGAGACGAGGATGAGGTCGGCTTTGGGCAGTTTTTCGAAATCGATATGGAAATCGTCGAACTCCGCCACAGGGTCGGAATAGATGGCCTTGCCGTCGTATTCGAACAGGAGGGAGGCGTGGCGCAAAAATGTGATTGTCAAATCTTTGCCGTTTTTCAGACGTATGGTGTCCTTTTCAAAGGACTGTTTCTTTGAAAAAAAGTTCAACATAATAATTTGGTTTATAATGGTTTAAATATTTCCTACGGTTATCTGGACAAACTCATCGGTTTTGAAATGTTTTGTAGCCAGTGCCATAATCTCCTCTGCTGTAGTGTTTTCGATGGCGTTGAGGTAGTTTTTTGTGAAAGAGTCGTTGCTGTGCGAGGCAAAAAACGTGCGTTGCCGTTCGAGTAGTTCGTAAACGCCGTCCACACTGCGCATAAAATCGCCTATCATAAAACTCTTGGCGCGTTGCAGCTCGTCGTCGGGCACAAGTTCGGATTGCAGGCGCCGTATCTCGTTATAAATCTCATTCACAGCTGCTTGCGTAACATCGGTTCCCACTTCGGTGGAAATAACCATGTAGATGGCGTTGCGTTCTACCTGCATGGAGGAAAAAATTCCGTAGCAGTAACCTTTGTCCTCGCGCACGTTCATCATCAGGCGTGAGCCGAAATATCCGCCCAGTAAGTTGTTGGCTACCATAAGTTTGGCGAATTCCATCGAATTCCACGGCAGGTCGATTATTTTGCCGATGCGTATGGATGTCTGCACAGCCGCAGGCATATTGATGCTTTGTGTAACTGATTGAATTGTAGGCGCTTTTGGTTCGATAGGAGTATGCGTTTTGTCAAAAACTATGTCGCCGAAGGTTCGGTTCAGTGAATTGATGTTTTCGGAAGTGATGTTTCCAGCGAGGAAAATACGGCAGTTGTCCCAGTTGTAGAACTGTTTGTGGAATGCAAGCACATCGTCAACGGTGATATTTTCGAAGTCGTTGGCCGAGAGGTATTTGCTAAACGGCCCTTCGTTGCCGAACAGCTCTTTTATGCAGGTTACGGAGGCTATGTAAGAAGTCTTTTGTTGCTGTTTTTCAAACTCTTGCCGTTTTTTGTTCAAGTAAATGTCAAACTCGTCCTTGGGAAAAGAGGGGGTTGTGAAAATCTCCCGCAACAGTGGCAGAAACTCGTCCAAATATTTGTTTTGCAGATAGATAGTGAAACAGGTGTTGAGGCTGTCGAGGGTGCGATCGATGGTTATTCCTCTGAAATTTAAAAAGTTGGCAATTTCTTTGGCCGAGTGTTCGGTTGTGCCTTCGGTAACGAGGGCCATGGCGGCAATTGCCGTAAGGGGGTTGTCGGTGTATGCCTTGCCTGCCTCGAAAACAAAGTCCATACGCATGATTTCCACAGCGTTGGAGGTGAAAACATCGAGCGGAATGCCGTTTTTTAGGGAGTGTGTGGCGGGTCTTAACGCCTCTATGTCAATGCCTTTGGCGTTGATTTGGCTTGATACGGGATTCTGTCTGCGGTCGGGATTGTCCATAATGTTTTAGAAAATAACGGTTAGTTTTGCGTTTATCTGTCGGGCTGTGAGGTAGTTGGGCACGCCGTAGTATTTGTTGTCGTAGTCGGCAACCCAGAGGTAGGAGACCACGTTTTTGTAGTTGAACAGGTTGAAAACATCCACGCTAATCACCACGTCGTCGATTTTTTGCAGCCATTTAGCGTTTTTCAGTTTGGCAATTCTTTTCAGGTGCACGGCGTTGCCCCAGTCCACACGGAAATAGGAGGGGAGACGGTGTGTGGTGCTGAAGTCGGTCTGGAAGGGTTTGGTGAAGGGGAATCCCGTGCCGTACACGAAATTGAGGCTCATCTGCCACCACGGCAGGCTTGGCAGGTAGTCTTGGAAAAAGAGTTTGAACGACAGCCGCTGGTCGGTGGGACGCGCCTGCCAGCCGCCCCATGTCTGTGTCTCATTGTCGAAGAGTTTTTCCTGTGTCTGCATCAGCGAGAGGCTTGCCCACGATTCGATGCCTTCCACAAACTCGCCGTTGAGGCGCAGGCTTATACCTGTGGCGTAGCCCACGGCGTCGTTGTTGGCCATGTAGCGTATCCGCAGGTTGTCGATTTGGTAGGGGATAAGGTCGGTGATGTATTTGTAATAGATGTCGGCGGTGAATTTGAAGGGCTTGTCCCACAGCCGCAGGTTCCAGTCGAGGGTGCCGCTCACCTGATACGATTTCTGCGACTTGATGTCGGGGTTCAGACTGCCGTCGGGACGGCGGTATTCGCGGTAGAATGGCGACTGGTTGTACATGCCTCCGGCAAGGCGGAAAAGCATGTCGTGTTTCCAGTTGGGCTTGTAGTTGAGGCTGAGTCGCGGACTGGCGAAAAATTCGTCGTTGTAGCTCCAGTACTGTCCTCGCACGCCTGCCAGCAGCGAGAGTTTGTTTTCTCCGATGCGGAAATCCCAACTGCGCTGTACGTAAGCCGACAGACGTCCGTTGTTAAGATCGTTTTGCGAGCGGGCGAAATTCTGGAGCATAGGCGAGTGTGGCTGATTTGTGGAATCGCCTGGAATGTCGGGAGTGTTGGGGATGGTGTAGTCGGCAGAGTCGATAAGCATCCACTCGCGAATGCGGTCGGAGATGCCCTCATATTGCGCCTTGGCGCCGAAATCCCAGCGCCCTCTCGAAGCGAGGTAGGAGCCTTTGATTTCGGTATTGGCGACGTTGGTTGTTAGGAAATTGCGGGCGTGTTCGAGGTAAGTGCCCACACCGCGGTCGAAAAGTTCGTTCTCTCCGATGGCGGAGCCCACGTTGAGTTCGTAAAGCCAGTACTGTCCCTGCACATCGTAAACCTCGCTCTCGTTGTTGTTGTACGCCGAAGTTATCCATTTGAACGACAGCTTGTCGGTGGGACGGTAGTCGAGCGTTACAGCACCCAAAAGAGTGCGGTACTGGTCTATCTCCTGTCCGTCGAAATATACTCGCAACTGCATGGATTCGAAGAAGTTGCCGAAGTTTGTGGTTTGTGTTTCGGGAACAATGCCGTAACGGTTTTTGGAGTAGATGCCCAAAAACGACAGCGACGTTTTTTTGTTGATGTCGTAGTTCAGTATTGTCTGGAAATCGGTGTAGGCCGAGGTGTAAGCCCCTTCGGTGTCGAGGGATTTTAGAATGTATTTGTTGGAATGTCGGCGGAAACCGAGGGTTACTGTAAAACGGTCGTTCACGGCACTTTCGATATGTGCTGAGCCGCCCAACATACTTATCGATACCTGTCCGGCCAATTTATCCACGGGGCGGCGGTAGGTGATGTCGAGCACCGACGACATCTTGTCGCCATATTTGGCATCGAAACCGCCGGGCGAAAAAAGTATGTTGCTCACCATGTCGGGATTGATGATGCTCAAACCCTCCTGTTGTCCCGAACGCACGAGGAACGGACGGTAGATCTCCACATCGTTGATATACACGAGGTTTTCATCGAAACTGCCGCCGCGCACCGAGTACTGCGAACTCATCTCGTTGTTGGAGCTGACGTCGGCAAGGGTTTTGATAAGGCTCTCCACGGTTTTCACGGGCCCCACCAACTCGTCGAGTTTGTCTATTTTAACAGGTGTGAAAGATGTCTCGCGGCTGCGCTCCTCGCGCACGGTAACGGCATCGAGAGTTTGCGATGAGGGTAACATCTTGCAGTTCAGTTCTTTGCTAGTGTTGCCTTCGGCAGCGAAAGAAAAATCCTGACTTTCGTATCCTGTGAAGGAGAAACGGATGGTAACATTGCCGTTTGTGGGGATTTTTAAGTTGTATTTGCCATATTTGTCGGTAACGGTACCGGTAGGTTTTGCTGAGTTCAAAAGGCTCACGGACACGTATTCCATCGGCTGATTGTCCTTGTCGGTAACGGTGCCGAAAACTATGTTGCTTTGAGCAAAAAGGCTATTGCCAGATGCCAAGAGTAGCAAAAGTGCTGTGATACAATATTTTAAAACGTTATTTGTCAAAGTCTGCTGTTGTTGCGAAAATATAATAACGCATTTCCGTAGAAAAAAGTATTTATAAAAGCGTTTTGGTGTATTTTTTTTCGTAATTACTGCAAATAAAAAAGGGCATCTCGATAGATGCCCTTTGTATATCGTTTGTGTCTGTGTTTTACCATTCTATGCCAAAGCGCAACGATACGGTGGAGATGTTTTTGTAGTTTTCGATGGTTGAATAAACGCCCGATACATCGTCGTAATGATATTGTTCTTCTTTAAGGTTGGAGTAGAAAGTTCCAGTAACCATCACTGTTACGGCAAAATCCCTGCGTGAGCCGAAACGCACGCCAAAACCGAGGTCGCCGTATGTGCCATGGTAGCTGCCGACGTATGACCCCAGACTCATTTTGACCACAGGGGAGATGTTTTTGTCGTTCAAGAACAGATAGTTGACATTGGCAAAGAAGGGTACGATCAAATCGCTGGAGCTGTTTCCTTCGATGTCGCAGAAATCCAGTCCCATACCAACTCCCACGTATGTGTGGCCGTTGAAATAAAAGCCGTGGGTGGTGGAAACTCCTGTTGTATAATTGCCCCCGTTGGCTACTTGGAATCCGGAGTTCATCTCCAGAAAACCTTGGTAGCCGTGAGGCATCCACACATTCTTATTTTCTTGTGCAAAAGCCATTGCCGACACCGTCAGCAATAAGGCGATGAAAAGACTTGTTTTTTTCATGTTATGGTCGTTTTTTTGTGAATATTCTATTTGTTTTGATTTGAAATGCAAAGTTACGAAAAAAAACGAGAAACAACTGTTTTTATTGTGTGGGATATGCAATCAAGTGTTTTTTTAAAAAGAAATAAAAAAAAGGTTCCCTCGGTGGAACCTTTTCTATATCATCGTAAAACGAATGTATTACCATTCGATGCCAAAGCGCAGCGAAACAGTGGAGATGTTTTTGCCATCGACATCTACATAGGAGCTTGGGTATTCGTCTGTATGCATGCGATTGTCTTTGATGTTGGAATAGAATGTGCCAGTAACCATCACTGTTACAGCAAAATCCCTTCGTGAGCCGAAACGCACTCCAATGCCGAGGTCGCCGTATGTGCCGTGGTAGCTGCCAACGTACGAGCCAAGACGCATCTTGACAACAGGCGAAACGTTGGATTTATTGGAAAACAGGTAGTTGACATTTGCAAAGAAGGGGATAATAATGTCGCTGGAATTATTGCCACGTATGTCGCAGAAATCCATTCCAAAGCCTATTCCAACGTATGTGTGGCCGTTGAAATAAAAACCGTGGGTGGTGGATACTCCCGTGGTGGAATTGCCTTTGTTTGCTATTTGGAAACCCGAGTTCATCTCAAGAAAACCTTGGTAGCCATGGGGCATCCATACGTTGTTGTTTTCTTGTGCGAAAACCATTGCCGAAACGCTCAGCAACAGCGCAAAAAATAGATTTCTTTTTTTCATGATTTTGGATGTTTTATGGTTAATAATCTTTATTATTAGAAGTTTCAAATTGTAAAATTACGAAAAAAAACGAATCGCAGCTGTTTTTATTGTGTGCCTTAATATGATGAGGATAAAAAAACTAAATTAAAACGATGGAATTATTATTTTCTATTTATGGATTTTTATTTAAAAGATATAATGTTTTAGGATTAAAATATTGGTAATCAGTGTATAGCGTTTGTGTTGCTATTTTTTTTTTGCAGATAAGAAAAAAAAAAGTAAATTTGCACTTTCTTAAAAGTTAACATTATATAATAATAAAAATACATAATTAAATTTCAAATCTTATGAAAAAAGGATTATTAGCTATTATTGCGGCATTGACTATAGGCTCGGCTGCAATGGCACAATTCACCACTTCGACAGGCAGTGACGAGTTTATCGACCTCGGTGCCAAAAGTTCACGGACTTTCACAAGGCAGTGGGTCAACATTGGAACTCCATTTGTGGCTACAGATGTTTACGGCAACACCGTAAAGTTACAGGATTTCCTCGATTCAGGCAAGTTTGTCGTTATCGACTATTCCTGCACATGGTGCGGTCCTTGCTGGAATCTTCACATTTCCGGAATGTTGGAGCAAATCAACGCTTTACCTGATTTCCAGGTGATTTGGGTAGAATGTGAGTCGTCAAACACCACCCAGCAGATTTTCGGACCTAGAGGCGGTAGCGGTTATGCATCCCAAACCCAAGGCGACTGGACACATAATGCAAATGGCGACAGCATCCCTTATCCCATCATCGATGACGATGCCAACCGCACCTGTCTGCGCACCTGCGCCCAGTTGTACGCGGGTTCGGTTCCTACACTTATGTTAGTAACTCCTTATGGCCAGTACGTCAACCTATCCGGCTATTTTAGCTACCAGCAAGTTGCACAGTCAATCACCAACATACGTTCCATTGCTAACAGCGCCCCCCGTCCAGGAAGCGCACCGCAATGCAAGATAGACGGTCCTGCTTCTGGTCTCACCGGATTCCCGGTAGCTATGAATGCCCTTGTAAACACAGTGGATCCTGTAACAATAAGTTGGACGTTTGTCGGTGGCACACCAGCTTCAGATACTGGCTACAACGTTTCAACCACATTCAACGCCAATGGACCTCACCGTGTCATACTTACCGTGTCGAACGCCAACGGCACCGACCACGACACCTTGGTGGTAATAACCCGCACTATTCCCGCAAATGTGATTTCTTACACATTCGGTTCCACCTATTCTACTGGTATTGGCAACAACACTTCGGCAAAACGTTATTGGGCGGTTTCGTTCCCTCCCGAATATTTAACCAATTTCCCTCAAGTGCATCATGTGGAATATTATGTGAATGCACAGTATCCTGCTTCATATACAGCGAAAGTGTATAGCGGCTCTGCCACGGCTCCTCAAACAGAGCTTGGCTCCACAACGTTGAACGTAACCTCTGCCATGGGCAACGGATACAAGAGTTTCGACTTTTCGAGCCCCATTGCCGTTGATGCAAGCAAGACACTTTGGATAGTGATGAGCGCAACGTCAACATTCCCCGTGTCGGCTTGTGCATATTCGGGCAATCCCAACAGCAACTGGATATCTTCCGATGGTAATACTTGGCAGCATATTAATGAACTGATGAGTTCGGGAACTAACTACAGCTGGATGCTGAATGTTTACTCCAGTGTAAACGGATTGGGAGAAGTTCTGCGCAGCGAAGATGTTCAGCTGTTCCCCAACCCGGCTGCCGACAATGTAACAATCATGGCCGACGGCTTCCGCTATGTGGATGTTATCGACATGAACGGCACCACCGTGATGACAGTGAACGACGCCAAAACCATTAACCTCGGCAACCTGAGCAGCGGCGTTTATGTGTTCCGCGTGGTTACCGACAACGGTGTGGCAATGAGAAAAGTTGTTAAGAAATAACATTTCAAGTTCCATAAAACAAAGAATGCGGGTGTCCCCAACGGACATCCGCTTTTTTTGTGATTCGGAAAACACACTTTTTCCATTTATTTAAAAAAAAATCGTATTTTTGCAAAACGGAATAATGATGTTTTACCGATGAAAAAACTGCTTGTGTTCGTAGTGGTGTACTTCTTTGCAATGGCAACCCAAGCCCAGAAATTTGTCGATTTGGGGTTGCCGAGCGGCACATTGTGGAAAAGTGTCAACGAGTCCAATCCCAACGACAGCAGCTATTTCTTCACTTACGATGAAGCCGTGAAAAGTTTCGGCCAACAATTGCCTACCAAGGAGCAGTGGGAGGAACTGAAAGCATACTGTGATTGGTCGTGGATGGGCGGCGGTTACTTGGTAAGCGCAGTTAACGGTAATTCCATTTATCTGCCAGCTCTCGGATACCGCTATTGCGACGGACATTTGTACGGTAAAGGATTCATGGCTGGCTATTGGTCAAGCTTCTCATGCGATTCGGAAAACGCTTATGTTTTCAGTTATTATGGTTGGGTGGGAATGTCGCACTGCCTACAAAGGTGCTATGGTTTTCCTGTTCGACTGGTTTCGAATGACTGAAAATTTTTCCCGTCAAATAATAAAACCGAAAAAACAACGTTTTACCAATATTAAAACGCGTTTTTTTTGAAAAGACTATACCTATTTATATTAACAGCCATTTTGGCATCGAACACAGCGACGGCCCAGATAGCGGGAAACACCGTGCTTTCGGCGCTTAACCTCGCACCCAACCCGCGCGTGGCGGGCATAGGTTTCAACTACCTGCCTGTGGCCGACAACGATATAAATGTGGCTTTCGGCAATCCGTCGTTTATCAATGCAAGTCTGCACAACGCCCTCAGCATCAATTTTATAAACCATTTCGCCGGAACCAACTACGGCTCGGTGGCCTACGGCCGCACTTTCGAAAAGTTCGGCAGCTATGTGTTTGGCATGCAGTATGTCAATTACGGCAAATTTACCCGCTACGATGAGGCGGAGGTGGAAGACGGCACTTTCCACGCCGCCGATTATGTGTTCCATATCGGGTGGGGCAGGGCGTTGGACTCCAATTTCTCCATCGGTGTGAATTTCCGTCCGGTGCTTTCGCAATACGACTACTACACGGCTGTGGCGCTGAGTTTCGACATCGCCGGGTCGTATGTAAACAACTCCAAGTCGTTCGCTTCCACGCTGATAGCGCGTAATGTAGGAGCACAGATAGTGTCGTTCAGCGGCAAACGCGAGCGGCTGCCTTTCGAGCTGTCGGCGGCATTGTCGTACAAACTGAAAAAAGCACCGTTCCGTTTCTATCTGTCGGCCAACGAGTTACAGCGTTGGAACCTTCGCTACAGCGACACCCTAAATCCCACCTACACCGTGGACCCCTTCACCAACGAGCGTACCGACGAGAAAGCTTTTAAAGGTTTCATCGACAACCTGTTCCGCCATTTCGATGTGGCAGTGGAGTTCTGTCCGGGCAACATTTTCAACATCTGGCTGGGCTACAGCTACCGTCAGAGCAAGGAGATGCAGACCGCCGACATCAGCAATATGAGCGGTTTTTCGTATGGAGTGGGACTTCGTGTGAAGCGTATCAACATCGGTTATGCTCGCAACAACTACCACCTCGGGCAGGCACCGAACACCATCTCCGTTTCCACCAATCTTGAGCGTTTTTTCAAAAAATAATGTCGCGAAACAAAACACATCGTATCGAGCTGCTGGCTCCGGCCAAGAATATGCAGTTTGGCAAAGAGGCCATAAACCACGGTGCCGATGCAGTGTATATCGGAGCTCCCGCCTTTGGTGCGAGAGCCTCGGCGGGCAACTCGCTGGCCGACATCGAGGCGCTTGTCAACTACGCCCACCTCTACGCCGCCAAGGTGCATGTGGCTCTCAACACCTCGCTTTTCGACGATGAACTGGAACAGGCCGTGGAGCTTATCCGTCAGTTCTATAACATTGGCGTTGACGCAGTTATAATACAAGACCCTGGACTTTTGGAAACAGACCTGCCACCCATTGCGCTGCACGCCAGCACACAGATGAACAACTATTCGTTGGAACGCATTAAGTTTCTTGAAAATGTTGGTTTTCAAAGGATTATCCTTGCCCGCGAGCTCTCGTTGGAGCAGATTGCCGAAATACGTGCCAACACCACCGCAGAGCTGGAGTGTTTTGTGCAAGGTGCTCTGTGCGTGTGTCTTAGCGGACAGTGCTATATGAGTCAGTACATCAACGGCCGTAGCGGCAACCGTGGCGTTTGCTCGCAGCCATGCCGTTCGTCGTACAACCTTTACAATGCCGAAAACAAACTCCTTGTCTCCGACCGCCATCTGCTTTCGCTAAAAGATTTCAACGCTTCGCAACACGTTAAGAAATTGTTGGAAACGGGAGTAACATCGCTGAAAATCGAAGGGCGGCTGAAGGACTTGTGTTATGTGAAAAATGTTACGGCTTACTACCGTAAGTTATTGGACGATATTTTGTTACAGAAGCAGGACTGGAAAAAGGCATCGACGGGGCGGTGTGTCTTTTCGTTCGAGCCGGACGTGGAGCGCACTTTCAACCGCGGTTTCACCGACTATTTCCTTCGCGACCGTCAGCCCATGGCGTCGTTCACCACGCAGAAATCCATCGGCAAACGCATTGGCAAGATTGTGAAAGCCGACCGCAACGCCCTTGTGTGCAAGACCGAGCTGCCAGTTACCGCCGGCGACGGACTCTGTTTCTTCGGCATCAGCGGCACCCTGCAGGGCTTTTCGGTCAACCGTGTGATTGGCAACAAGCTCTATCCCAACAATATGCCCGACGAGATTGTGCCCGGCACTGAGCTGTACCGCAACAACGACTTTGCTTTCGAAAAACAGCTGAAGTCCGAAAAATCGGCCGAACGCAGGGTAGGGGTGAAACTAGTCTTTTCCGACACAGACAGCGGTTTTTCGTTGCAAGCCACCGACGAAGATGGTGTAATAGCTTGTGTAACAGAGAATTGTGAAAAACAAGCCGCCAACAATCCCGAAAAGGCACAGCAGAACATCATTGCCCAGCTCTCCAAATCGGGAGAAACGGTGTTTTGTGTGGATAGTGTTGAAAATCAATGCGCTGAGCCTTATTTTATTCCGGCTTCGGTGCTTAACGGACTGCGCCGCAGGTGTCTGGAAGAGCTTCAGCAAAAGCGACTGGAACATTTCCGTCCTGCCGATGTGCCTTTCGAGAAAAACGATGTGCCTTATTTCAAGGGGACGACCGATTTTCGTGAGAACATCCTCAACCACAAAGCGTTGGAGTTCTACCAAAGGCACGGGGCAGAGACATTGGAGTTTGGCTTGGAGAAAACCCTCGACTACGCCGGAAAGCCTTTGATGACTACCAAATACTGCATACGTTACGAGCTGGGACAGTGTTTGTTACGGCATCAGGTGAAACCCGATTTCAGCAGCGAGCTTACGCTTGAGAACAACGGACGGCGCTTGCCTCTGCATTTCGACTGCAAGAACTGTCAGATGCAGATTTTTGCACCGAAAGATTGATTATAATTATTTGATTATGAGTAAAATAAGATATACGTTTGTTATTCTGTCGTTTGTTTTTGCCACAGTCGCTCAAGGTGCGTCGAAACACACCATAAGCGGCACTGTGATTGACGAGGCTAGCGGCGAAACGCTCATCGGAGCCACCGTGTTCGACAGTCTTTCCGGCAAAGGCGCAGTAACCAACGCCTACGGTTTTTTCTCACTCACCCTGCCCGACGGAAAAGTGGCCATCAAAGTGTCGTTTGTGGGCTATCAGCCAGTGCGTTACACTTTCCGCTTGACTAAAGACACTGTTTTGAACATAAAACTCAGTGGTTCGATAAGTCTGAAAGCCGTTGTGGTAACAGCCGAGCGCGAGCACGACCTTAAAGGGGTTCAGATGAGCACTGTGGACATACCGTTGGAAAAGATAAAATCGATGCCCGTACTGTTTGGCGAGGCCGACGTGGTGAAAACTG
>JAFSOU010000132.1 GCA_017443265.1 Bacteroidales bacterium
ATCCTGCTCCTCCTCCACATAAACCTCCTCACGTTCCTCGCGCTCTTTTTTGCTGTAAAGCTTTTCCAAACCTTTGTTGGCCGAGGCTTTCACGTTGTCTTTCTTATCCTCTTCGATAATCTTTTTAAGGTCGCTGGCAACGCCCTGATATTTGGGGTCCACTATGCTCATATCGCGGTAGATGATGGCTCCTTTGTAGTAGTGCATCAGTATCTCCTGATATTTGTAACCCAGCGACACCATACGTATAGCGCCTTCCTGGCTTAGGCCCACGCCATGACCGTAGCCACGGCCGTTGAGGGTAACTTTGTTGCCGTTAGTGGAAACTGTGAAAAAGGTTGATTTCAGCTTGAAATCGGTGCGCAGGCGGGTAAGCGGTATGTTGTGGATTCGCGATTTGCGCTCGTCCTGACGGAAATTGAGCAGCTCGTCGCAAAGTGACGAGTCGGAGATGTCGAGCTTGTGCTTTTTGGAGAAATAGTTAAGCCACTCGTTGCGAGTGAGTTCCATTTTCCAAACGGATTGTTTCATGCGGTAAGAAAAAGTGTCGGGCACGGAACGCAGGTAGGGAATTTTAGCCGACCACACGTCCTCGGAGTTGGCGGTTTGTCCGCCGCTGTTGGAGTGGAAGGGAGTGTCGATGGGCTTGCCGTCCTTGTCCACAAGTATCTCGCCAACGCTCTGCAGGGTGCCGTACACTATTTCGGGACGTATGCAGCGGTTGTAGTAGGCTTGGCAGTGCACGTCATCGCAGAAATTGTAGCCGTCGGACTTGTGTTTGTTTTTGTTGCGCAGGGCCCAAGTGCGCGAGATGATGGCCTGCACACGGAAAATGTCGGTCTGGTCGGGTTTGCCGTAAATCTCCGACTGCACCACACCGGCTATGTAGGTCTCGAAATCCACCTCCGAGACAAACTCCAACTGATTATTTTTCAACACTTTGACACAAACATCGCCCTCGTAGGTACGCTGTTTCTTGCCTGTGGGGTTGATACAGAAGAGGTTTGACGAATCCACTGCGGTGATGGAAATTTTGTCGAAAGTACCTAATTCGTATGCATTTGCGGCTACCCACACCTTGCCTCCCGACAGACGCACCTCCACGCTGCGGTTGAGGTCGAGGGTGTCGGAAATGATGTTGCCGGCGGCATCGCGTACCACGTAACGTCCTACGTCGAAAGAGATTACGGCCTGTGTGATTTTGGTGGCGGAGTAGATTCGCACCTTCACCTTTTCGGCGGAAAGCAAAAAAGGAACGGAAACAGCAATTAAAAGCAGTATGGCACGTTTAAGCATCGGCAGAGGATTTTAAGTAATTAAGTATCGAATTTACAGTGCGTTGCGAAGCACCTTCGCCGCCAAGCTGCTCTTTAAGAAGGGCATACTCGCATTTCAGCTTCTGGCGGCAGGATTCGTCAACGGTTATTTTGCGGAACTCGGCCTCAAGGTCGTTGGGGTTCAAATCATTCTGTATCAATTCTTTAACAACCGGCTTGTCGGCAATGAGATTGACTAGCGAGATATAATTCACTTTGGCAAAGCGTTTTGCGATGAACACCGAAAGTGCATTGGCCTTGTAGCACACCACCAACGGAAGGTCGAACAGTGCGGCTTCGAGAGTGGCTGTGCCTGAGGTTATTACGCCCGCAAAAGCGGTTTTCAACAAGGGATAGGTCTGGTCGTAAACAATGGACACGTTGTCGGAATGGATGTAGGGCGTGTACATCTGGTTGCCAAGCAGTTTCATACCAGCAATAACAAACTGATATTCGGGATGTTGTGCTACCAGATGGCACATATCGGGCATCATTTTGCGGAGCTCCATCTTGCGGCTGCCGGGCATCAAAGCTACGATTGGCCGCTGGTCGAGGCCGTTGCGGCTGCGGAAATCGTCGGCAAGCTGGGCGTTTTTGTCAAATTCGGCGATGGCATCCAGCAGGGGGTGTCCCACAAACTCCACATTTTGCACATTGTTGCGGTCGTAGAAAGGCTTTTCGAAAGGCAGTATAACGTACATCATATCCAGCACTCGGCGCATAGTTTTGATGCGGCCTTTTTTCCACGCCCACACCTGCGGGGAGATGTAGTAGAAGTTTTTAAAACCCTGAGCATGAGTAAATTTGGCTATTTTGAGGTTAAAGCCCGGATAGTCGATAAAAATGACGGCGTCGGGGTGGAACTTCACAATGTCCTTTTTGCAGAAAGCTATGTTTTTCAGCACTGTACGCAGGTTTGCCACCACTTCGACAAAGCCCATAAAGGCAAGTTCGCGGATGTGCTTGACCTGCGTTCCGCCCACGGCCTGCATCAGGTCGCCGCCCCAGAAACGGATTTCCGCCTGCGGGTCGTTGCGCAAAATGGCTTTCATAAGATTGGAGCCGTGCAAATCGCCCGAAGCCTCGCCTGCTATTATGTAGTATTTCATGGATTATCGGATTGTCAGATTTTCAGATTTTACCCCAGAGCTATCTCTTTACTTCTTACAAGAAAAACTATAAAAGCCACAAGCACCAGCGATAGCGTTATCATAATAGCCTTGGAAGTATGCATAAACTGCAGATTTTTAGCATAATAGCGCAACAGCACTATCGCCGGGACAAAAGCGGCCAGAAAATATTTCATATTGCCCATGAAAGGAATCTTGAAAAACACGAAAACGGCTATCACCACAAGGGCTGTAACAATTATCGAACCCAAACACACCAAAACACCGAAAAGGGCATTGTCTTTTTTCATAAACTACTGATTGAAACGATTTTGCAAAGTATCTATATTTTTATAGTCGGTATAGTCGAAATGTGTGGGGACGATGGACACATAGCCGTTGTCGAGGGCGTGGATGTCGGAGCCGGGCTCACGGTCGTCGCAGATAAATTCGCCGGTAAGCCACCAGTAAGGTTTTCCGATGGGGTCGATACGTTTTTCGTGGCTGTCGGCCCAGAAAGCCTCGGACTGACGGCACACGCGCATCCCTTTTATCTGCTCGTAAGGCAGGTCGGGGATGTTCACATTGAGCGAAGTGCCTTTGGGCAGATGGTTTTTAAGCACATCGGCCACTATCTTGCGCACTATAGGCACGCAGGCCGAGAAATCGGCGTCGAGGTCGTGGTTGAGCAACGAGAACCCTATGGCGTCGTAGCCTTTCATCGAAGCTTCGATAACGGCGCCCATAGTGCCGGAATATACCACGTTGATGGAGGCGTTGCTGCCGTTGTTGATACCCGAAAGCACGAGGTCGGGACGGCGGGGCGAGTAGTATCCTGCGCCTAGGTCGAAGCAGTCCACGGGAGTGCCGTTGCAGGAGTAGATGCAGAGTCCCTCCTCCTCGCTCACCACGCGTGTGCGCAGTGGCACTGCCGAGGTAAGGGCGTGCGACATGCCTGAGCCGTTCACATCGCTCGACATCACCACAATATCGCCGAAATCGCGCACGGCGTCGATAAGCACTCTCAGTCCCTTGGCGTGGACGGTATCGTCGTTGGTAAGTAGTATCAGCGGTCGCATAGCTTTATGGTTCAGTTATTTAGCAATTTATTCATCTTTTCCGAGGAAGAAACTTGCGGGTTGCAGTATGTTGTCGAAAACGAAATACTGAATCAGCACGGTGTCCTTGGTGTCGAGGATGGCGTAAAGCCTGTTGAGGTCGAAGAAATCGGCCATAGTCTGGTTGCCCTGCATAGTGGCGATGGCGTCGGGGTCGGTGAATTTGATATAGGTGCTGAGGCTGCGGGCGTTGCCTGCGGTGTCGGTAACGGTGAGGATGAATCCCGGCTGGCGAGAGAAAGTGGTGTCGAGTTCCACCTTGGGGACAACGCCTGCAAACTGGTCGAAATTGAGGTTCACAAACGACGACAGCAGCTGTCCCACGCGCATGGTGTCGAATACGGGCATCTTTTGGCCTTGACAGTAAAAGTCGAAAGCCTCGCCGTTGCGCAACACCTCGAACGACTCCTGCGGCTGGTTGGGGATTTCCACTTTCACCGACTGGATTTCTGTAACAGGCAGGTCCACAATGCGATGGCTACGCCAGAGCTCAGGAACAGGCTCGAATCGCGGGCCGAGATAGCCACGGAATCCGGGGATATGGACGATATACGGCTCGTCGTCGCCTTCGCGGAAAACGTAGGAACCCATATTGTCCTGCGTTTCGTGGCCTATGTAATATGTAGCCACAAGTTTCTCGCTCTTAAACAGCTGCAACCTGCCGCCGAACCAGTTGATAAACGGAACTATCTGATACACTTCCACTTTGGTATGACTTACCGAGATATTATCAACGATGTTCTTTTTGGCGGCCTTGTTCACCCGTTGGCGGATACGCATCTGGTTGAGGGTTTCGAGCAGCATGTCCATCATTCCCTCGCTGGCGGGGTATTTGCCATCCACAACCCAAGTGCTGTCGGAGGTGCGTTCGAGCAGGACTTTGTTGTCGAGTTTGTCGGCCATAAAAATTTTGGTAACCGAGTTGATGTCCTCGATGTGGTAAACCACGTCGGAGGTGGACTTGCGGGCACCGTGGCGCACCACGAAAAAGGCGCTAACTGCCAGCACAAGCACTATGGCAATTACTATCTTGTTACGTTTTTTCATTTATTTGTCGGTGTGTTTTTACTTTCTACTATCTTAATGCTTCCTACGCCTTACCAGCCTTATCAGCACTATCACCACTCCGGCAACGGCAAGGACCACGATTGGCATAATGATGTTAACAAGCTGATATTTAAGACGATGTTCCTTGACAGCCATCGGGTCGAGTTTGCGGAGTTTTATCTCGCGCGAGCGCAGGGTTAGTATGTCCTCGTCGCCGCAGAGGTAGTTCACGGCGTTGAGGATGAAATTTTTGTTGGCATACATTGTCCGTGTGTAGTTGTCGTAGCCGAGCGGATATGGCTGGTTGTACTGGTAGTTGAAACGGTTGCGGATCATGTCGCCGTCGGAAATGACAATCATCTTGGTGGTGTCGCTAAGGTCGCGGTAGCCCATTTCCGGAATTTCGGTAAACGAGGGCGACAGACGGTTGCGCCAAGCCGAACGGAACTGGCCTTCGAGCAACACGGCCACGGGCAGGTTCTGGTGGTTGAACAGACGCTGGTCGGGTTCCACACGCGCCACGCCAAGGTCCACACGCACAGGCACGTTGCTCACATGCACATACTCCGAAGTGGTGAGCAGCACAGTTTTCTGTATATCGTTATCAATCAAGTCGATAGAACTCACAAACTCGCCTTTTATCAGGTCGAGGTTTCTTACGATGGGATGGTCGGAGGTGGGCACAAACTCGGGGAAATAGTACCACGGATGGAAATTGATGGTAGGTTTGCCGCCCATGGTGCCGTCCTGCATCGGTATAGGCATACAGCGTATGTCGAGCAACAGGTTGGGATTGACGCGCACGCCGTAGCAGAAAAGCATCTCGTCGAGATTTTCGAGCGGGAAACGCACGCCGATGGCCACATCCTTGTTCTGAAGGCTGTCGATATCCATCGCCACGGGGTCGTAGAGCCACAAAATGCGTCCGCCGTACATCACAAACTGGTCGATGATGTAGAGGTCCTGATCGCTGAAAGGCTGAGTGGGCTTGGGTATTATAAGCAGGTCGAAACGGTTTTTGAATATGTACGACGACGAGTCCTTGGGATTGACCGAACGCTCGGTAAGCGAGTTCACATTGCCGTCGATGGTAACATTTTCGAGAGTGTAGTAATCGACAAGTGCCATCTGTATGTCGAAGATGTTTTCGCGTTCCAGCTCGCCGTGTCCCTGCAGGAAGCCGATGCGTGTGCGTTGGATTTTCGACAGTTTGCGGATAGCGTCGGTGAGGTTGTATTCGAGAGCCTGCACGGCATTGTTCAGCTCCTCGGCCTGAGGCACCCATTTCTGTCCGGGCAGAAGGTTCACTATCGTTGTGCGGCCTTTGTAGGTAACCTCCACCGCGGGGATGATAATCTGACGTTTCACAGAGCCCTCGCCTTTGTCCTCGATAACGGTGGGCTGTATGCCTTTTTGCGCAAGTTGCTGGTAGAACATCTGCTGTTTTTCCTTGTCGTCGAAGCCGTTGGGGTCGAAAAATTCGTATTCCACGTATTCGTTGTATGAACGGAACTGGTTGAGCATATCCTTGGTTTCGTTCTGCAAGCGCTTGAAATCGCCGGGGAAATCGCCTTCGAGGTACACGCGGAAAAGAATAGTTTCGTCGATGCCACGTAGCAGTTTCTTGGTGGAATCGGAAAGCGTGTAACGTTTCTCTGAAGTGAGGTCGAAACGGGTGTAAACGTATCTGCCGATGAGGTTTACGAAAACAACGATAAGTATTGCCGCACCGAGGAACAGCAGGCTGCTGCGTTTGATGCTGCGTTTTTGCGAAGAACGTCCGTTGTTGTTATCTATCTTTTTGGTTTCCATATATTTATCGAAAGAAGTCAAACACATTTATTTTTTCCATTTGCGCGACTGCAACACCAGATAGGTGAAGGTGAGGAACAGGAAAATAACGCTTAGGAAATAAAGCACGTCGCGGGTGTCGATAACTCCCCTGCTCACCGACTCGTAGTGGTGGTAAATTCCCAACGACTTGACAGTAATACTGATAGGCTTGAGCACACCCAATTGCATCTGATACAGCATCTCGAAGCCAAAATAGCAGAAAAAGCACAGCACTATGGCCACGATGAACGACACAATCTGGTTTTTGGTTATTGCCGACGAGAACAGTCCTATGGCGACGAACACGGCGGCGAGCATCAGCAAACCGATGTACGAGCCGAACACCCCGCCGCTATCCACGTTGCCGACAGGCTGGGCAATGCGGTAAACAGTTATGTAATAAACTATTGTGGGCAATATGGCCAGAAATGCGAGGGTAAGTCCCGCAAGAAACTTGGCTGTAACGATGGTGGCTTCGGACAGTGGTTTGGTAAGCAGAAGCTCCATAGTGCCGCTGCGTTTCTCCTCGGCGAACATGCGCATCGTTATGGCCGGAATGAGGAACAGGAACAGCATCGGCGACACGAGGAAAAACGGGCTCATATCGGCAAAACCGTAGTCGAGAATATTGAAATCGGACGGTATCACCCACAGCATCAAGCCGTTGAGCAACAGAAAGACAAAGATAGTGAGGTAGCCAATCAGCGACGAGAAAAAGCTGCCCAACTCTTTTTTATACAATGCGTACATATATATATTGTTTCGTTTAACGCTTAAAATTAGCCACATACCGACAAAACGGACACTGGCAAATTGTTATAAAACAATCTGCAAATATACGATTTTTTTTGCGTTCCCCGACGCTCTTTCGCCGAACTTATAACCATAGAAATGTTTGAAAGTCTTTTTTTTCGGTTTCACACAATTTTTCGGCACAAAAAAGGTTATGTAGGTACAGAAGAAAAAACAACGATGAAAGTAACTTTTTTGGGCACAGGGACATCACAAGGGGTGCCGGTTATCGCCTGCGGATGCAGAGTCTGCACATCGGGCGACAGCCGCGACAAACGTCTGCGCACCTCGGCACTGGTGGAAATCGGCGGCAAGAACATACTTATCGACATAGGCCCAGATTTCCGCGAACAGATGCTGCGCACCAGCACCTCCCACCTCGACGCCATTCTCATAACCCACCACCACCGCGACCACGTGGCCGGCATCGACGACATTCGCTCCTTCAACTACGTGCAGCACAAGCCCATGGACATTTATTCGGGACAGATAACCCTCGACGTATTGCAACGCGACTACCACTATATATTTGAAAAACACCAGTTTAAAGGTCTGCCCGAAGCCAACCTCCACCCCGTGGACAACCTACGGTCTTTCATCGTGGCCGACGGCATAGAAGTAATACCTATAGCAGTGATGCACAAGGACTTGCCAATTTTCGGCTACCGCATAGGCGATTTCAGCTACATCACCGACGCCAACTTTATTTCCTACGAGGAGATGAAAAAACTCCATGGCACAAAAACACTGGTAATTAACGCCTTACGCAAAGAAAAACACTTTTCGCACTACTGTCTGCCCGAAGCCCTTGAGGTAATACGGCAGGTGAATCCCGAAAAGGCGTACCTCACCCATATCAGCCACTCGATGGGACTGCACGCCGATGTGTCGGAGGAGCTCCCCCACAACGTGCAACTGGCCTACGACGGACTCACAATTGAAATATAACTCACCCCAGATGAATGACTTGCATCTACATATAATAAGTTTCGACATCCCCTACCCTGCCAACTACGGCGGCGTTATCGACGTGTACCACCGCATAAGGATGCTGTCCGGAGCCGGAGTCAAGATTCATCTGCACTGTTTCGAATACGGCCGCAGTCATTCCGACGAACTGAGGGCCATGTGTTTTTCGGTAAACTATTATAAACGAGACACTTCGGTGCGCAACCTTTTCCGCCGCACGCCTTACATCGTCTGCTCCCGTCATTCCAACGAATTGATAGGCAATCTTTTGCTCGACGACTACCCAATACTAATCGAAGGAGTGCACTGCTGCGACATTTTGAACGACAGCCGTTTCGCCGACCGCAACACAATAGTGCGCATCCACAACATCGAACACGAATATTACAGACTTTTGGCCGACCAAGAGCGCAATCCGCTGCGACGGCTCTATCTGAAATCCGAGGCGCGCAAGCTGCGGAATTTCGAGAAAATCCTTGCCAAAGCCAAACATCTGATAACCCTCAACCAGAAGGAGAACGACTACCTCAATGCCAAATTCGGCAACGCCACTCTGATACCACCCTTCCACGAATTTGACGAAATCTGCTCGCTGCAAGGCAAGGGCAGCTACATACTCTACCATGCCAACCTCTCGGTACCGGAAAACAGCTCCGCCGCCAAATGGCTGACAACCAACGTTTTTTCAAAAATCGACATTCCTGTAAAAATTGCCGGTCTGAAGCCGCCTAAAGAACTCAAAATCCTGATTTCCAGATATAAAAATATCGAGCTACTAGAAAATCTGTCCGACAACGACATGAGGGTGCTGATACAAAACGCACATATAATAATAATGTACACGCAACAGACAACAGGTTTGAAACTGAAGCTCCTGCACTCGCTGTTTTCGGGACGTTTCTGTCTGGTAAACAACAATATGGTGGATGGCTCGGGACTTGCACAGGTGTGCCACATAGCCGACAGTCCCAACGAATTCCTCGACAAAATTGCAGAGCTCCGCACTAAATCCTTCACCAACCACGAAACAGAACGCCGCAATATGATTATCAATAATTTATACTCTAACTACCTTAACCGCGACAAAGTGATCAAGATAATTGAAAGTTGAAAGTTGAAAGGTCCAAAGTCTGAAGTCGAAGGGCAACATATCACCGACAAATAAACATTTAAACACCAAACGATTAAACAACTAAAAGCTCAAAAAGCAAACAAAAGTTTGTATATTGAAAAATAATTTGTATCTTCGTAAAACGCAAACAAATAGATTATATTAACATAAAACACTCATTATGAACAATATAGATTGGGGTAGCCTTCCTTTCGGCTACGTAAAAACAGATTACAACGTACGTTGCTACTTCCGTAACGGACAGTGGGGCGAGATAGAAGTTTCGTCCGACGAAAACATCAACATCCACATGGCTGCATCAAGCCTGCACTACGGTCAGGAAGCTTTCGAAGGTTTGAAAGCCTACCGTTGCAAAGACGGCAAAATCCGCATGTTCCGTCCCGAGGCCAACGCCGAACGTCTGCAGAGCACCTGCCGCGGCATTATGATGCCCGAACTCAGCACAGAGAAATTCGTGGAGATGTGCAAAAAAGTCATCAAACTGAACGAACGTTTCATTCCTCCCTACGGCACCGGCGCAAGCCTCTACCTGCGTCCCCTGCTGATAGGCACCGGCATCACCGTTGGTGTGAAACCCGCCGACGAATACCTCTTCCTGATATTCGTAACCCCCGTGGGACCTTACTTCAAGGGCGGTTTCAAAGCCAACCCCTACGTCATCACCCGCAAATACGACCGTAGCGCTCCTCTGGGAACCGGCGTTTACAAAGTGGGCGGTAACTATGCCGCTTCGCTGCGCGCTCACGTTGAAGCCTGCCACGGCGGCGAATACGCTTGCGAGTTCTACCTCGACGCAAAAGAGAAGAAATATGTTGACGAAGCCGGCGCTGCCAACTTCTTCGGCATAAAGGACGGTGCCTACATCACCCCGAAATCGACCTCCATACTGCCCTCCATCACCAACAAGAGCCTGATGCAACTGGCCGAAGATATGGGCATGAAAGTGGAACGCCGCCCCATCGACGTTGAAGAGCTCTCCTCATTCCAAGAAGCCGGCGCCTGCGGCACAGCAGCTGTTATCAGCCCCATCGAGCGTCTTGACGACCCTGAAACCGGCAAGAGCTACGTGTTCGGCAAAGAACCCGGCCCGTGGAGCACCAAACTGTACAACGCCCTCCGCGCCATACAGCTCGGCGAAGCCGAAGACAAACACAACTGGAACACGATCGTGGAATAGTTCGGATTTCGGAATTGATTGGTCAAAGGTCTAAAGTCAAAGGACAATTGACTGATCACTGTTCACAGATCACAGTTCACTGATATAGTTTACAGTTGATATTGAAAAGGACGAGCGACCTTTCGGTCGCTCGTCCTTATTTTGTAGTTCATAGTCGAATGATGCGACACCGACACATCACCCAATCTCCTCGGGTTCAGAGTTCTGTCGTACTTCGTCGAACTTGGCTTTCATGGTGGGGTTGTTGCGGGTGAGTTTCTTTATGGTAAGATCCTCGGCTTTGTTGTTGGCCAGACGCAGATGATCCACCGAGCTGAGCAACGCCTCGCGTATCTTCGTCAAATGGTCGATGGACTTATCTATCTCATCAATAGCCTTTTGGAATTTCTCGCTGGCAAGACGGTAGTGGTTGCCGAATTTACTTTTGAACTCCTCCAGCTGGTTTTCGAAGTTGGTAACGTCAACCGACTGACTTTTGGCTATCTCCAACTGTTTTTTGTACTCCAGACTTTTTTTAGAAGTCTGTGCGAGGAGTGTAATTATCGGTATAAAAAACTGAGGGCGAATTACATACATCTTCGGAAAGCGGTGCGACACGTCAACGATGCCGGTGTTGTACAGCTCGCTGTCGGGTTCGAGCAGGCTTACCAGCACGGCGTACTCGCAGTTTTTGGCCTTGCGGTCGGCGTCCAATTTCTTGAAAAAGTCCTCGTTTCGGTGCTTGGTGGCCGTTTCGTCGAGTTCGTTTTTCATTTCGAACATGATGGAGATGTATTCCACGCCGTCCTCGTAGTCGCGGAAGATGAAATCGCCCTTGCTTCCGCCCGAAGCATCGTTGTCTTTCTCGAAATAGGCATTGGGCATCAGCGAGCGCAACGAGGTGTTGTACTGCGTGCTGCAGTGTATTTCCAACGTCTCCCCCACCATTTTGGTGGATAGGCGTGCTTTCATGTCCTTGTAGAGTTGCACCTGCTCCTGAGCCAGTTTCAGCTCGCTCTCGTATTTCTGTTTCTGGGCGGCAATCTCCGAGTCTTTCTCGTTGATTTTGGATATCGCCCTTGTTTTCAGCTGTTCTATTTCCAAATCCTTGTTGCTCAGTTGCTGCTGTGCTTTCTGCTGTTCCTGCAGCACGGCCACCTGAAGGTTGTTCTGGCTCTGTTGGAGCTGCGATTTCAGCTGGTTTATCTCGTTGTCCTTGTCGGCTTTGGCCTGGGCCACGGCAGATTGTTTCTGTTGCTCGTCGGCCAAAAGTTTTTCCTTCAGCTGGGCTATTTCCACCTCCTTGCTGTTGAGCTCCGACTGGTGCTTGGCCTCCAGCTGGGTTTGGACCTGTTGCTGTTTCAGGAGTTGCTGCTGCAGCAGTTCCTGTTCGCGTTTGTGCACCTCGGCGGCAAACTCGGCAGTTCTTACTTGGTTCACGATGTCGGCGTAGTCGGCTTCGTCAACCGAAAACACATTTCCACATTTGGGACATTTCAATTCTTTCATAATCGTTTTACAGTTTGATGATTTGTATTGTACTAAAAAAAATGATGACTTTTGCAAATATACAATTTTATTTTGATTTACAAAACTTTTCAGGAAATTTTTTCATTTAACTCTGCAAATATAATGCTTTGGGTCGAAATGTATTTTCGCACACATGCATAAATTATTCTTGAATACGTTTCATGGATGATTGAGAGAGATTATTTAAAGGTAGTGGGGGTAATGGACAAATGGTAGGCTGAAATCAGCATAACACATGTAACAATCAACGTATTACAGCGTTCAAAGGTTATGAACAAAAAAAATGCGTTTTCTGTGGGAGCCCAATTGTCAAGAAAAAAGGCAACAAGAACGGGCAACAAATGTACAAATGTCACGCTTGTGGTAGACAATTCCAAGGCGGAGACAGAAGAAGTCCCCAAATAATATTCAGAGATTATCTGGAAGGCAAACAGACGTATGCCCAATTGGCGGCAAAATACCATTGCTCAGCCAGAACGATACAGCGATGCATAGACAAGGCCAAGCCCGGCTCGCTCCAAAAAGGAATCACGGTCGCCAATGTGGTGATGGACACCACCTATTTCAGCGATACAGGGGTTATGGTTTTCAAAAACAGTCTTGACGGCAAAACGCTCCTTGTCAGGATTGTAAACAACGAGACAGTGAGAGGGTATGTGGAGGGCATTGAACACATCAAGGGAATGGGGTACAGTGTGCAGGCCATTGTAGCCGATGGCAGACGCGGCATATTCAATGCATTCAAGGACATACCCGTCCAGCTATGTCATTTCCATCAGGTAAAGACAGTCTCCAAGTATCTCACAAAGAGGCCTAAACTTAAGGCTTCCAAGGAATTGCGCCAACTTTCCCTCCTGCTGAAGTGCAGCGACAGGAGGAGTTTCGAGAACTCATTGGACGTGTGGTATGCCAAGTGGCATGAAACCCTGGATGAGAGAACTTTTTTCGAGAAGGACGGACAGGAACGCTCCACATACACGCATATGAACTTGCGCAAGGCATACCGCAGCTTGCGAAGGAATATGCCTCATCTGTTTGTTTTCGAGGAGTGGCGGGAGCTGAACATACCCAACACCACGAACTGCCTCGACGGGCATTTCTCCGATCTCAAGAACAAGCTGCGCAACCACAACGGATTGTCCCGTAGAAGAAAGGTGAAAATGATAATGGAGTATTTCAGCACATGATATATAGATTGCGGCACAAAGGCCGCTCATTGGGTTTTTGAGGCATCGGAGAGTATTGTCCAATGAAATAAGGACTACCGTGAATGGCAGTCCTTTCATTGGCATAAAACCCTGCCGATTATTCCTTGATGAGTTGCTCCCCAGCAGAGCTCATCTCCGCTTCATCGGCAGTGCAAAAATACAACAAATTTTC
>JAFSOU010000133.1 GCA_017443265.1 Bacteroidales bacterium
AACTTATCTTGAAACATATGCAGACCATTTAGGCCGCAAAGTTACAAAATCAAGTCCGTTGACTCCTCAAACTACTCGTAAAAGACTTTATTTCAGCGATTTCAAAGAAAGATTAGTCCACTTTAACGGGACAGTAGTGAAAATGGGCGGATTATAACTTTATATTTTGCCTATTTCAAGAAAAATCGTATCTTTTCAAGAAAATTGTGGCTATTATCCACAATGGCGATACTGGCTTTTGTTACTTATTTGTGTACGCGGCGCACAGACATGCCGTTTGCCCTGTCCAAACCAGCCACACTAGCGAAGCTGGGATTAATACTAAAATATCTCATATAAGTTGTATTGCTACCGGATGAGGTTGATGACCAATAGTAGCCATGCGTACCAATATACTGTTCGTAGCCACTATTGCAATTACGGTAACCTGAAGCCGGGAAAAAAATGGAGTCACCATTAGGTCCCACAAAGGTTCGTCCTTTTTTTTCCTCATTCCACGTGGATGTGCATTGAGAAATCAATTCCTGAAACTGCTCCTCTGTTGGCAGTTGGCTACCAAACTTTGCCATGGCTTCTTCGCAGGTGAAAAAAAATAGCGGATCAGAAGTGCTTGAATCATTTACTGAATTCCATTTTGTACCACTTGGCAAACCCAAATCGACAAATCCGGCAGGAGTAATGTCGGCATCTTCATCTGTTTCTTTATTGTCTTTTCCGCAGCCTATAATTGTACTTGTTGTTGTTATTGCCATAAGGCTAATAATGCTGACTAATAGAACTTTTTTCATATTTTCTTTTTGCCCGTTTTATTCTGTAGGCTCTTCAGTTTTGTGTTTTTTATCCTGTTTTGTGTTTTATGTGTTTTTTTTATATAAAATATTGATTTTTGGTTAATTTCTTTTAATAAAAACTTTGGAGTCCAATATCTCCAGTGAGGATTTTTGAAAGTCTTTGGTGTTTCGGGTTATTATCCCCGTGATACGTCCGTCGGAAACAGCGGTGAAGTTTTGCACTGCATCTTCGAAGTCGCTCCAGTCGGAACAGAGTGCGGCATTTATCACAGAGGCATCAACAGGCAAAACATGCAACACTTCCTGAAGCTGCATCAAACATGATATGCGGTCGCTGTGCGAGAGCATCTTGCGTAGAGAGTAGTAAATGTTTGTGAAAGACAATGCACACAAATGAAGGGCATATTCACCCCTTTCCGCTCCGTCAATGACGGCGCAAGCAGCATCCGCACCTTCGCGGTTTAAAAGCATGTCTATAACAACGTTGGTGTCAACAAGATAGTGTTTCATAGCTCAATGCGGTTGGAAAGTTCCTGTTTGTAATCGAAATCTTTGGGTGCTGTTGCGATACCGCGCAAACGCATCGACAAAGGTTCGTCGTGTCTTTGGTTCTGTTCCAACCCAGTTGCATATCTAACAAGCATAAGTTCCAACTGCTGCTGCATCCAATCGGACAAAGCTTCGTCATCGGCAAAAGCGGGGCGCACTTTGTCTATGATTTTGTCGTTGATAGATATTGTGTAATTGCACATAATTAGTATTTTTTTTGTGATATTTCAACTCTGCAAAGTTACGACATTTTTTTCAAAAAACAAAACGATTGCGTTTTCCCCGTCGCCAAACCGTTGCAAATCATCCTTTCCTTTGTGCCAAACGATATTTCAATACCAAAGCTTCGCTGTTGTTATCGATTGTCCGTCAATATTTTACATAAATTATTTGTTTATCCCGCAAAAAATCGTTATATTTGCATTTCCAAGTTCAAAAAATAATAACTAAAAATATCGCAATGCAAAAGTTACTTTTATTAGGCGACGAGGCAATAGCCCAAGCCTTTATAGATGCGGGAGGAAGCGCCATCAACAGCTATCCCGGCACCCCAAGCACACAAATCACCGAGTATGTGATTAAATCCAAAGAGGCCAAGGAGAAAGGCGTTATCGCCAACTGGTGCGCCAACGAAAAAACGGCTCTCGAGGCTTCCATAGGTGTGGCCTACGCAGGCAAACGCGCCATGACATGTATGAAACACGTGGGACTGAACGTGTGCGGCGACCCCTTTATGAATGCCGCCATCATCGGCACCAAAGGCGTTATCATCGTCGTTGCCGACGACCCCAGCATGTTCTCCTCGCAGGACGAGCAGGACAGCCGTTTCTACGGCCACTGGGCCATGATTCCCATGCTCGAGCCCTCGAGCCAGCAGGAAGCCTACGACATGGTTTTCAGCGGATACGAGATTTCCGAGAAACTGGGCACCCCCGTGCTGCTGCGCATACCCACCCGTCTGGCCCACAGCCGCGCCGGCGTGGAACGCAAAGCCGCCCTGCCGCAAAACGCCCTCAGCAGCCCAAGCGACCCGCGTAGCTACGTGCTGCTGCCCGCCAACGCCAAACGTCTGTACCGCAACCTTATCGACAAACAGGCCGATTTCACCAAAGCCTCCGAAGAGATGGGCTACAACAAGTACATCGACGGCACCGACAAAAAACTGGGCATCATCACCACAGGCATAGCCTACAACTACCTGATGGAAAACTTCCCAACAGGCGTTTGCCCACACCCTGTGGTTAAAGTTACCCAATACCCCCTGCCGTACAATATGATTAACAAACTGTACGACGAATGCGACGAAATACTGGTACTCGAAGACGGCCAACCCTTTGTGGAAGAGCTTGTTAAAGGATTCCTTGGCAAAGGCAAACGCGTTTTCGGCCGTTTGGACGAGACCATACGCCGCGACGGCGAGCTCAACGCCGAGAAAGTGGCCAAAGCCCTCGGTTTCAAAGCCGAACAAGGCGCTCCTGTGCCCGAAGTGGTTACCAACCGTCCTCCGGCACTGTGCCAAGGCTGCCCCCACATCGACAGCTACGAGGCCGTGATAGAAGTGATGAAAAAACACGAGCACGGCAAAGTGTTCGGCGACATAGGCTGCTACACCCTCGGTTTCAACATGGGAGCCATCGACACCACCGTGTGCATGGGCGCTTCCATCACCATGGCCAAAGGCGCCTCCGAAGTGGGAGTGTTCCCCTCCGTGGCAGTGATTGGCGACGGCACCTTCGGCCACAGCGGCATCACCGGACTTATGGACTGTGTGAACGAGAAAGCCAACGTGGTGGTGATGATACTCGACAACGACATCACAGCCATGACCGGCGGCCAGCCCTCGTCGGCACACTGCAAGATAGCCGAGATATGCAAGGGCGTGGGCGTGGAACCCGAACACATCCGCACCATTGTGCCACTGAAGAAAAACCACGAGGAATTTGTGAAAATCCTCGAAGAAGAGGTGGCCTACAACGGCGTTTCCGTAATCATTCCGCGACGCACATGCCTTGTGGAACTCAAAAAACACTTAAACGACAAAAAATAATAGGAGATTAGAACAATGAAGAAAGACATCATACTGTGTGGCGTTGGCGGAGACGGCATTGTTTCCGTGGCCAAGATAATTTCCGACGCAGCCCTCAACGTGGGACTCAACGTAAAACAATCCGAAATCCACGGCATGTCGCAGCGCGGCGGCAGCGTGTTCTCACACCTGCGTCTGAGCGACAAGCCCATTTTCTCCGACGTCATCCCCGAAGGCAAAGCCGACATCATACTCTCCAGCGAACCCATGGAAGCCCTGCGCTACCTGCCGTTCCTCGCCAAAGAGGGCTGGATTATCACCAACTCGGCACCCTTTGTCAACATCAACAACTATCCCGACATCGAAAAAGTGATGGCAGAGCTTAAGAAAATAAACAATTGCCTCGCTTTCGACGCCAACGAGATAGCCAAGACCGTGAAAGCACGTTCCAACATGGTTCTGCTCGGCGCCGCCGCTCCTCATCTGGAGATAGAGTTCGCCGAACTGGAGAACGCCATCCGTCATATCTTCGGCCGCAAGGGCGAGGAGGTGGTGAACTCCAACATCGCCGCTATCAAAGCCGGTCGCGACGCCAAATAAGACATCTTTTTGGTTGATAATAATTTACCGTCGGTTGC
>JAFSOU010000011.1 GCA_017443265.1 Bacteroidales bacterium
TAATTATTCACAAATTTATTTATTTTAGCGGTGTTCATCAACCTTTCAGGTGTTATGGCAATTTGTGTTTAAACATGTATTCGGACGCACGCAGTGCGTCCCTACAAAAAGGGGCGAAAAATGTTTCGCCCCTACAAAATCCATTTTCATCCGTATCATCCGTGGTCGTTTTTTTTACGAAAATTCCCGTGAATGTACCATTAATTTATTTATGGGTAATTATTCACAAATTTATTTATTTTAGCGGTGTTCATCAACCTTTCAGGTGTTATGGCAATTTGTGTTTAAACATGTATTCGGACGCACGCAGTGCGTACCTACATACAATTCAATTATTAATTATTAATTGTTAATTGCCAATCACATACATATCCAGCTGACGATCCAGAACAGGGTGAATACGCCCAAGGCTATCAGCAGGACTTTGGTCGTTGTACGTATTTTCATTGTTGATCCTCCTCGTTTTTGGTTAAAGACTCGTTGTATTTCTGCGCCACCTCGTCGATGGAGATGCCGTTCTTCTTCATCTCAACAAAGAGCTGCGGAAGTATGTTCTCGTAGAAATTCCGCCTGCGGCTGTTGGTGATGAGTTTCACGGCGCCTTCCTTGACGAAATAGCCCTCGCCGCGACGCTTGAAGATTATATCCTTCTCGGCAAGGTACTCGAAGGTATGCAGCGCGGTGATGTTGTTCACCTCGTAGGTGATGGCCAAGTCGCGCACCGACGGTATGCGGCCGTACTCGTGGTAACGGCCCGACACGATGTCGTCGCACAAGTTCTCGGCCAGCTGCAGGTATATGGGTATTGCATTGTTGTTCATAGTTATGCCTCCTCTTCTTTAAGACGGAAATAGGTCCACACTTGCAGGAACACTATCACCACCGTTGTCGTTATTACCAAAGCCACATCGGAGCTCCACCATGGGGTGGACATTGCGTCGTCTATACTCATGGCAAACTGCGTAGCCTGTTCGTTGGTTGATATAGCCACAGTTTTGGCATCTACCACAAATTTGAAATACACTATGGTCATAAACATAGTAAACATTATGAAGGCATAACCCGCGGCGACGAGCCATGTCTTTAGCGTGCGGCTCTTGCGGAAAAGCAGACATCCCGCAAAGGTTACGGTTTCCACTAGCAACATTTTAAATACGAAATCCCAGCCAAGGCCAAGAAAAAACGTAAGAGGATTTATCCAGATAGAAGAATTTACCAGCGTTATCAGGGTGAAACCCAGAAACTGCCCCGCCGCAACAGCAACCACCACCGAGACGGGCAGAATTACAAATGCCCACAGCCATTGCGCAGCGTATTTCTCCGCTGTGGTGGCGGGCAGCAACAATGCTTCCAAACGACGGTTGCCGTTGGGATAATCCCAAAACGCCAATTTGCCTATGGCCACAATAAGACCCAAATAAATCACTGCTCCAACTTTGAGGGTTGAAAATGTGAACGAAAAAGCAAACTGTACGAGAAACAGCGCCGCAATAAGTATAAAAAAGAATTTCCTGTTATTGGCCCAGTCGCGTTTCATTACGCCTGCCATTCTTTTGAAACTAAACATTTTGCATTCCCTCCTATTATTTGTTGAACAATTCCGTGAATTTCTGTTTGGCGTTGAAGGCCGCATTGAAAAGCAGCTCCACGTCCACGTCGCACTCCTCGCCGCCACGGTTGGGACGCACTACCTGCGTGCCGGCCAGCGAGGGCTCGGAATATAGCACCTCGTCGGGGTTTTCGCTACCGTCGGCGATGCCGAAATAGAGCTTGTCGCAAATGCGCTCCACGTCGGCGTTGAGCAACACATGGGTGTTGTCGAGGATTACCACCGCGTCGAGGATGTTCTTAAGGTCGCGCACCTGATGGGTGCTGACGACGATAAGACGGTTTTCCGACGCTTTTATCCGCAACAGCTTGCGCAACACCGTCTTGCTGGGGATGTCGAGGCCGTTGGTGGGTTCGTCCAAGACCAACAGCGGAGTGTTGGCGGCAAAGGCGAAAGCTATGAACACCTTTTTGCGGGTGCCGAGACTCAGCTTGGCCAACGACTGCCGCATGTCTGTGATCTCCCACTCGCGCAGGTACTCCACAAAATCCGTTTCCGAAAAATCGGGATAGAACGGTGCGTTGATTTTCATATATTTGTCGATGCTCAGATGCACTTCGGGCATCTCCTCGGGCAGCATAAAGAGCTGCGACAGGCACTCGGCCTCGCGCTTGCGCGGCTCCCTGCCCAGCACCGTTACGGTGCCCCGCGTGGGGAACAGCACTCCCGACATCAGCTGCATCAACGTTGTTTTGCCTACCCCGTTCTTGCCAAGGAGGCCTACTATTCTACCGGGCTCCAACGATAGGTCCACACCGTCGAGGACATTTTGGTTTTTCCGGTATCCGAACTTGAGATTTTTTATTTCTATCATATTGTTATGTGTGTCTTACTGAAAGGCAACCTCTACGAGGTTGTTTCGTTTTAGTTTACTTTACTTTTTTTTCTTTCGTGGTGTCGGCGGGCTGGGACATCTGGCAGTTGAACGAGCACCAGTTGTGCATGTGTTTGTGCGAGATGCGTGGCGTGCCGCCGTGGGTTATACATTCTTTTGCACAAATCTCGAAACTCTGCATACAATCCTTGGCGAGAAAACTCTTCATCACATCGGGGTTGTTGCCTACTACGAAGGTTACAAAAGCGTTGCCCAAGGTAAGTTTCACGCCGTCGGACAACGACTTTTTTGTGCCTTTCATAAACTGCGCGAACTCGTCGTAATAGGCTTTCGACACGATAAAAGCTCCGTCGTACTGCTTTCCGCCACACTTGAAGGTGAAAGAAAACTCCCTGCCCGACTTGTCGAACAGAACGTCTGCAATTTCCACGGGTTCAGTAAAATCGTCGGAATAGAGCTTCAGCGACTTGTCGTCGATGCGTTTCAGGACAATCTCCGCGTCGTTGTAGTAGTAGCACAGGCCGCAATTGCTAACCGACGAGTCTTTTTCGCTGTACATAAGCAGACGGTAGTCCTCGTCCTGAAAGAAGAAGGTGTTTGTGGTGCAGCCGCTGTCCGCAACCATCACCTGAACATCGCAACTTTCCATCAGTTTGGCAAATTCCTCGTCGGTTATAGCCATATTGCAGTTGCCGTTCTTTGTTTTCAGCACTGTCCTTTTAGTTTTATTGTTGCCGCTTGAGCAGGAAGCGAAAATGCAGGCTCCCGCCACAATTGCAACGGCCAAAGTTGCCCAAAATAATGTCTTTTTCATGGTTTATCTGTGTTTTTATTGTTTCTGATTGTTTGATGTTTTCTGTAGTTGCAAAAACAATAACTGCAAATCAATGTTTTTATTATATTGTATTTCAGGTTATTTTTGTGGAACACGACATATTTGCCGCAACAGGATTTATTGAGTCATTCATTTTTCACCAAAACACAAACATTAAAATTTGGGAACCCATTGTGAAAAACAACAGGATTCCCAATCAAATTATTGTTGCGGATTTGGCATATTACAAACAAATGAACACAATTGATGCAAAATGTTGTGTGATATACTCGGCGAACCGCCCGACAGTATACAATTTCTAGCATTCCTTTCCATTGTTTTAATACATTGTCTGGCATTTTCGTTAAGCGCACCCTCGTCTATAGACGCAATGTACCTACCTATTGCCCGACCAACAACCGTACCAACCGAAGGTGGCAGTGAGGTCATATTGCCATTTACAAACCCCATAAAGGATTCCATCACCGTTTCGGACACTTCTATTGTGGTTCCTGTGTATTCCACTTCCCCCACTTTAAAGTCAAACGTTATTTTTCCTTCTGTTGCGATGAAAACAAAGTCTTTCAAGAAAACCTAATCTGCGAAATCATCGCAATCGACTCTAATCTTATTGTCGTTTATCCATGTGAAAGTGTGCTGTGCTTCACCTTCACAGAAACACAGACCGGTAAAAGTTGTGTTGTCCGCATCGGTGTAGGATTTCACACAAAAGTCCGCATTCATGTAATAATAAGTGGTAACATAATACACACTATCCAGAACTGTAACTTTCGCATCATAGCTCTGTATCAGTTCATTGAGCTCATCTTCCGACAAATCCTTATCGTGTGCAGATGACACCAACTCTTGAACGTGTGTGCGTTTACTGTTTTCCTCTTTTTTGCAGGCCACAAAAATGCTTACACCTGCGATAAGTGCAACGGCTATGGTTGCAAAAATGGTTCTTTTTGTCATAATAAATTGTTTTTTAATGTTTAACTATTTGTTTATTTGTTGTTTATAGTTTTTATCATTTATTTTATTTTCCTATTTAACGGAATTGCACATTCCCTTGCTGTTCCGTTGCGGATAACATATCCGCAACGACGGGGAGTTATTATCTCACTTGCATAGTTTTATACTGCTTTATTTGTGTGTAATTGTTATAAACTTGACATCCTTGCATTCAAATCTATTCCATTATGGTGTAGTTGTCCCAAAACTCCTTGTCGTAGGTTATGCCCTGAAATTCAAAACTGTTTTTGTCTTTGGACTCTATGCCAGGCACTTCATTTCCATTATGCTCTTGAGTATCCGAAAACAAAGCTTCTTGGGACGATGTAAACGTTTTGTCGTTGACAACATCTTCATCTACAACCTGATGGTGAAAAAACAGCGGGATGGCCCTATTGTCTGAAATACGATAGTTGAAAACAAATGTCTCTGTTGATTTCCCTTTGGGGGTATCGCAGATTATTTTCAGGCTGTAGGAGTGTATAATGTTGTTCGCCTCGTCGAAACTTATCATGATTTCGGTTGTTTCGTCGTGTTTCAGTATCTGGCCTTCAATTGTGAATAAGGTGTTTCCATCTATGGTGTCTATTTTCACAAGGCGGAAAAGCGCATTTGCTGCTATTTTTTCAACAACACTGTTTTTGTAGAAGTAAACGTTGTTGTTAAGCAGATATGTGAGGCCGTTACAGTCGAACATTCCATAGCCATTGCGCAACTTTTCTGGATGTTGCATAACGATGCCTTTCTCGGTTTTTCGGAGCCCTGTAACAAAATAGCGTTCGTCGGCGGTGCCGCAGTTGCCGAAAAGTAGCCAGTTGCGGTTAAACCGACGTTCCGACTTTTCCGGAAACAGCACATTTACAGCCACTTCTGTAGCATTGTCGTCGTTGTGAAAACCGTAAGTATCCTTAAAGTAAACCGTAGCAACATTTGGACATTTGAAAGCTCGGTGAATGCAGTTGTCAAAAATGGTTTTCAGCGTCCTGTTCCAGTTTCGGGGGGGGCTTTTCACAAGCACGCTATTGAGTTCTATATTGCGTGGGGCAAGAGCTATTTTGCCAAAATTTTCGCCTTTGCTGCTCACGGCAAGTGTGAGTTTCCCGTATCCCACAAACTGAACAATCAGGCTGTCGGGCAGGTTGTCGTGATTGGATTTAATGTCGAAACGCCCGTCCAAGCCAGTTGCCGAACCCACATTGCTATTTTTAAGGTAGCAGTTGCAAAATGGCAGTGGCAGGCCAGTTTCGGAATCCACAACCTTGCCGCTGATGCTGACAATGTTTTGTGCACCCGCAATAAAGACGGATGCACAAAACACTAAGATTATGTATGTTTTATTCATCTTGTGTATAACCATCGCCATGTTCATTCACTATTTCCTGATGTTTGCGACGTGAAGCGCTTTCGGCTGAAATACATCTAGTTGAATTGTTTTTTCGAAACCATCCTTTTACATCAGCCCAACGCACTCTGGCATTTTCTCTACAGGTAAAGTTAGGGTCCCTGTCTATGAAACAATTACAATTAGAGCATTCATTTTCACTTCTACGCGCTCTTGCCACAAGACTATCTATCATATTTGGATAATCGTATTCCCAAAAATTGGCACTTTTTATGCCAATAGATATTGCACCAGTCAGTACGTTTCTCTCATGTTCTGACAAATCAGCGTACATTGCTATCGTGTCCTGCATCAGTTGCATATAAGTCAGAAACGAGTCTATGCTGATTATCGTACCTGCACGGTTGAGTTTATATGATAGCTCTACGAAGAAATCCGAATAATTATTATTCACAACGTCAGCAAGAACCATTTCATAAAGAGAAATGTCGTCTTCAACACCAGTCGTATCTATTCCATCTACAAAGGCATCAAAAGTGATGTCTGTTGGCATTCCCAAAGATTGTAGTAAAGCATAATCCTGTTGTAGCAGAGTATACTCGCTTGCTGTTCCATAATACGGATGTTGCAAGCTGTTTATCAACAACATATTATGCAATTCGCCCGGGGTCATGTTTAGTTCTGTACTCAAATCCTTATTTGAAGAATTTATTCTGTCTTTCTTTTCTTCCTTTGTGCAGGCCATAAAAATGCTTACTCATGCGATTATGGCAACGGCTACAATAGCCACTATTGTTTTTGTTCTTTTCATTGTTTTTAATTTTAAACTTGAAATTTTGTTTTTTATTGTATCTTTATAGCACCCCCTTTATTATCCTGAGCCAGTGCCGCCTCAGCGGAAGCCCTAAGCTGCGTTTTGTCAAGTTCGCCTCTTGTGCCTCTGCCGCACGGCTTCCAGTGGGCAAAGGCCGCCTCAGCCTAAAGGCGGGTCGGTGGGATGTGTTGGGGTTGGACTTTTCATTTTTTTCATTGGTTTTTATGTTTTATACAGCCTTATTATTATCGTATATTTTATTGTTTTTCAGTCTGTTGTGGTGTTATGTAAGTATATTACACTAACATCATAACACTGCAAAGTTACGATTTATTTTCAATAAACCAAATTTTTTTTCATTTTTTTTGATTTTTTTTCTTACTTTTCCTGTGCGTTTATAAAAAACTTGTCGGTGTTAATGATAAACACCTCGCATTTTTTGTTTTGGCCGTGTTTCTCAACATTGTCCAAAGCTGCATTCACAGCGCTTTTTGAAATTTTTGCCAGCATGTTCGTCCAAAAAACCACAATCTTCAAATCTTTTTTTGCCTCAACACCATATAGTTCTGCAATTTGCGGGAAACTCAACTGCAGTGTTGTCAGCGGTACGGCTGATTGGGGCGGAAACTGTCCGAAACGGTTGTCGGTGTTCCAGTCCAAAGAGGCCATTCCGCCTTTTGCATAACAGTTTACATGGTACGAAACCAGCGTGTCGCCCATAAAATAGAGTATCTGTACAGGCTGCACGGCTGTTCTTTTCCAAAGAGTGTCGGCGAAAAGATTCCAATAGGCCACAAACTGCAGGCTGTCGCTCACGAGTGCCGAGAGGGATATGCTTTCCCTCACGACACTTGCGGCAAAATCGTCGCATCGTTCCTGTTCGAATTTGTCTATGTTGCGAACTCCGTACAACACTGACATGGTTTTTTCGCATCCTGAAAAAAGGAGCGCGGCCAGCAATACGATGCAAATTCTTTTTTTCATTGTTTTTAAATTTTAATGTTATTAATTGTTTTTCTGGATGCCAATAAAGCCTCCCGTGCTGAGAAACAGACACGGGAAACTTTTTTTGATATTGTCTCTGATTTATTCCATGCGGCAATGGCCCATTGTTGTCTCCGACTTCTTTTTTATTTGTCAAAATCTGAAACGTAATCCGAAACTGATATTGTTCAGGCTCATTTCAGGAATGTTCTCAATGTTAGAGGCACTCCGTGGCGAGCCCTTTACTATGGCTGGAGTATACGACACATTTATGCCCAGTCGTGTAAGCCAAAACGTAGCACCAAATTCCAAAACCCAGTTGCTGTAATGCACACACAAATCGGAATAACAGTAATCAACCTGCTCGTTGCCAATACCTATGTTAGCACTGAAAACAACCAAGTCCTTAATGTTGCCGAAATAGTACTCAAAACCTGTGGAAAAACCCCAGTTGTTAACAAATGAATAGCTATTCTGCGAGGATTTGAAGTCAGCACCGCGGTTAGCCATGATTTTGATATAGGACTCGAATTTGTTCAGGGGAAAATAACCTGTCCTGATGCCGATGCCACTTGCAAGCAACCCCATGTCTTTGGAATCCGTATAAACGCTTTTCAAAAAATTGTTCATATCGGCAGTGCCTGTGGGCAGGCAAATGGATATAAACGGCTCCAAGGTAGAGGTGCCCCTCTCTGTTCTTGGTACAGACTGTGCGAAAATTTGTGTGGTTATTGGCAAAAGCATAGCCAAACATACCACAAAACATTTAATTGTTTTCATTCTTCTAAGTTTTATCAAGTGAATTAATTGTTTCCACCATCAGGGTTACCACCACCATTGCCACCCTCATTGCCACCTTCATTGCCACCACCATTACCATCTCCATTACCATCTCCGCCTCCATTGCCGCCTTCGTTGCCGTTGCCGCTTCCATTGCCGCTTCCATTTCCATTATTTCCACCACCTCTATAGTTATTTATAAGAGTTGCAGCACCATTACTAGCAGCAATTCCTCCTGTAATACCACCAGCAACACCGCCGGCAATAGCGGCACCGGGTCCCAGAGGAGTGCCTGCAGCAGCTCCGGCGACGGCTCCACCGACAACCCCAGCAGCATCGGCTAAACCAAGGATGACAAAATCATACCATTTTCTAGGTTTGTCTGATTCTTGTAAGTCTGGGTAATCTGGATCTATTTCTTTCCAAAAATAGATAGAATGTCTTAAAACCGACATTGAAGATAGAAGTTCCAACTTTTCAATATCAGACAAATTGTCTTTTCCCATGACAGTAACTTCACATTGCATTATTCGTGTTTTGTATGCAACGTAATCAATAATACTTTGACCGACCATTCCATAAATACCATGAAACAAAGTGTCAAGAATATACACCACATTGTCGCTTGCCCCACTCAAATATATTGAATATGGCGAGAATTCCTCGGGCATTTCTTCTGCTGTAGACAAAAACTCATAGTCGTTCAAGACCATATTAGCCCAGTTTCTACAGTAGGTAGTATCATAGTTGTAAAATGCCAATGTATTGTTTGCAAATGTTATTGCCATCGGCACATCCCATTGTCCATAATTGACAATACTTTGGTAGGCTGGCGCAATCAGCTGATTATGCCTTACTCCAACACTATCATATGGATTGTCGGGAAACTCGGGAGTAGGTGTTAAATGATCCGAAATTGACTTTGTCAAAAAGTTGCGATTAGCGTTTTCCTCCTTTGTGCAGGCCACAAAAATGCTCACACCTGCGATAATTGCAACGGCTATGGTTGCGATAAAAGTTCTTTTTTTCATTGTTTATTTTTTTTATTACTTTATTTTATTTGTTTTTTTCGTGTTTTACACAATATTTATTTGGACTCTTCGTTGTTAATAAGTTATTTTTATGGGTTGGGGGCCTTTGTCCAGCCAAAGAAGTCCGAAAATCACGGGCAAAGGCCAACCCGGCCTGCTTTCAAAATTGTTTTTTTCATATTTTGTGGTTTTTCATTGTTTAACAAATTTACCAACAAGCATCTTGCCGTTTCTTTGGCTTGCTCTAATTATATATGTGCCTACAGGCAGTTGTACTACACTGATTTTTAATTCGCTGTCCGAATATCCCACAAATTTCCAACATCTTATTTCCGAGCCACGATTGTCGTATATATGCATATCCGCTAATTCATCAATTCCATTTATTGTAAGTACCTGGGTTGCTGGATTTGGACAAAGTGTTAATTTATTCTCTGCGAGGTTGCGTTTATCCGCTGCCATTTTTTGTATATCAATTGCAGTGTCAATTATAGGATTACTTCTAAATTCTGGCATCTGTTGATTATCACAATTTGAACATGGTGCAATCCGTGCTGTAAACTCAGCTCCTCGCTTCACCTTGAATCCAGATTGCAGAACAATCTCATCGTGAGCCACATATTCCGCATTTGCTGTATCGGGTATAAAACGCCATGCAGTGTCTGAAGTTTCTGGACAACTTATTAGTGTCGAAAATGTTTTTGGAGTTATTTCATGAGGTTTTAGCGATGTGCTTGAATTGGTTGAAAAAAAGTCATAGTAACACGATTCTAAAGGTCTTGAATAATTACAATAATCTTGATTTGCTGATGGATATAAATTAAAAATCGCTTGCTGATCTCCGAGTGCACTGTAATTGTGTGTTGAATCAGGATTTAAGGCAAAAATAGAATAATTACCGTCATACAAACCTCTCCAACCCAAATTAAAATGGAATGTACCATCGTTATTATATCCGTCACAAACGAAAGCATGCCCTCCATCGCCTGAAGAATTTTGTCCACTATACATAACTGGCAATTTATTGTCTAAATTTAATCTTAATAAACTAAACCAATTACCAATGTTTATCACCCATATTGAACGCAACATTGCGTTATTGCCATAAGTGAAATCCGAGACCAAAGCATTTCTAGCATTGCTCATATATGATGAGGAACTTAATCCATCGGGGCCACCAGAGCAATATGTCATATTCACAGAAGTACCACACTTATATAACAGCCATGACACAGCATCTCTTTGTTCTGAATAATTGGTGTTGTTGCTCATACACAGGCTGTCAACCATATTACACCAATCAAATTGCCTGTCGAGTGTTGAGGTCCAAACAGGATATTTCCAATAATTCATTATCTGTCCCATAGCGACTGCGACACAACCCGCAGAACATTTTTGACCATCATTTGTTTGTGTAACAAAATGGTTGTATGCCTCACTTTCGTCATCGCAATTATTTTTTCTCTGACCCCATTTTGTTGTTAATAGTGGTGCTATTACTTCTGCTCCCCTTACTCCAATCTGTAACTCGTCAAATGTTTTCAAATCATCCCATTCCGCATTATAATATAATGTGTCGGTATATGTAAAAGCATATTTGACTTGCTCAATATATGAGTCCAAAAAAAACTGGACCCCACAAGGAAGCTCGTCGTAATCACCCAAGATGGAGACTGTATGCCCATGCACCAAAACAGGTTTACATACTCTATTGCCGGAAAGCAATATTTCGGCACCGTTTACAAGTTCAATTTCATATAAAAGAGTGTCTATTTTTGTATCTGTTTCTTGAAACACAAACACCCTTACTTCAGCAATGTCGGAAATGCTATTATTGTCGTAATCAAGATAGTTGAGCATATTCCTAGCAACAGTAATAGCCTCGGCATAATGTATCTGTCGCTGGGCAGTTGCGTTTCCTAAAAAAACAAAAAAAAGTGTAATTAACAATATCTTATGTCTCATTATTCATCCTCCTCGAAATAAAAATCTATTACATCAAGTTTGAGCTTTAGATGTTCACATTCTGTATCGTACAAGCCAAGCAAATCTGAAATAGTATAGAATCCGATTATGCCTGAAAGAAAGCATTTGTTTTTTATTAATGTGGAATCTGTAATATGCAGATTGTCGAGTTTTATTCCATAACCCAACCCACCTCCGACACCTGTCCATGGTGGATATTTTTCGACACCTGAGGCATATTTTGCATCATTGGATATCCAATTACCAGGTTGATCCACGTAAGTATTTTCTGCATTATACAACCATCCATAAACTTTTAATGTGTCTCCAAAATGTACATAGCAAGGATAATCTGACAATAATCCCGAAATCAAATCTTTCGTTTTGACCCATCTTTCAAAATGGAAACAGGCATCGTGAACACTATTATATTCTGTCCAAGAAATATCCGGCATGCTTCCGTCAGATGAAATTGGCATAGGCTCTTCATAACAACAAGGGCACTTATGGGCATCATAATGTTCTTTTCCACCCTCCTTTTTGCAAGAAAGGATCAGAACAAACAAAAACAGAACCAATACATGCACTATCCTTTTCATTCTTACTCCTTTCCTTGTTTCAGTTCGTCAATCTGTTTTTGCAAATCTATTATGTGCAGAGTGAGTTCCTCAATTTTTTGCAGAAGTTTGGCATTTATCTCGCCAAGGGACACGCCGTTTTCTTCAACCTCTTGTGCCGAAGGCACATCGGGCAGGTGCCCGTTCTCTTTTATGTATTTTTCCGTCTCCGGCAGTGAAAGTCTATCATAACCTTCCTCAAAAACATAATCCGGCCAGTCGGTTAGAGTTACCTTTATCTCTTTCGCTTTCACATATCCATTATTGTTGCACGAAAAACCATTTCCAACAGTGAGACTGTTTGCAGTAACGTCGCCGTTGGAATTACATAAAAAATTTGCGCCTACCGACAAATTGCCGTCCAATGTGAAATTCCCAGTCGCATGAAAATTGACTGTTGTAGCCATTCCTCCGACGGAAATGTTGTTGAAAGAGGTCGTGCCTGTTGTCATTTCGATATTACCGTTGGTTTTCAACACAATACCGCTACCAGTATAGCCTTTGATCTCTAGGATATCGTTCTCTCGTTGCAGTAATGTTACTTTTGTGTTACGCTGGCATATCCCGAAACCATCGTTGTCCGAACTGCCAGTATTGGGGTTGGTAATACGTATCTCCCCTGTGTACAAATCTCCAAAATATGGGTCGTCTCTATTGATAACAGAGTCGCCCCTTGACGGCACCACAATGCCTGGATCTTGGATTATAGTTGAATGAACATGCAGGTTGCAGGAGGGTCCTATGCCAACACCCAATTTGATACCATTTAATGTCATTCCATAATCGGATGTTGAACTCTTAAAACGCACAGGAACACCTGTCGTACTACCCAAAAAGTCGGTGGTTTGGAGATTGGAATTACCGCCGAGTTCCCAATAACTTTGGGCGTGTGAGGTTGCGCAAAATGCCAGCATAATAACACCCAATGTCATTCCTATATAACTTCTTAAAGTGATCTTCATTCCTTTGTATCTTTTTATTGTTAGTATTTTATTCTTTCTTTTTTTCGTGTTTCACACAATATTTATTTGGACTCTTAGTTGTAAATAAGTTATTTTTATGGGTTGGGGGCCTTTGTCCAGCCAAAGAAGTCCGAAAATCACGGGCAAAGGCCAACCCGGCCTACTTTCAAAATTGTTTTTTCATATTTTGTGGTTTTTCATTGTTTTGTCATTTATTCCAAATTCTTTATAACCTTTTATCGTTCAATATTTTATGGTAATATATCCATATATTACACTAACATCATAACACTGCAATATTACAATTATTATTTAAATAAACCAAATTTTTTTTATTTTTTTTTTGCATTTTTTTACTAACTGATGGAAAAAGAGGGAGTTTAATCCCCATAGCCCCCTTAAAAGGAGGAACTACGGGGTAGCCTAAACACGGTCCCCCTCCCTGAGGGGGATTAAGGGGGAGTTCAATTCACTCGGAGTTTAGAAGTGGGAATTGAGTGCAATCTCCATAATACATTTAACAACGTGTTCAGGATTTTTACGTACGTCGCTGTCAAGAACCCGTATTACCCTCAAACCAATAACTCGCATCTGACGGTCGCGTTCTTCATCTTTCAGACTTGCTTCTTCGGAGAAATGCGAAAGGCCATCTATTTCTACAACCAGACCAAGCTCTTTACAATAGAAATCGGCTATGAAATTCAAAATAGGTTTCTGCCTGTTGAATACATAACCTGTCTGCTTAGCTTTGAGATGCCGCCACAACAAAACCTCCGCGAGTTCGCCATCTCTACGCAGTTTTCTGCTAAAACTCTTCAACATTGGATTATATGGCAGATGTTTCGAACTGAAAACGAGCTTTTTCGTTTCAATCCCATTTTGTTGCAAGTAATCAGAGGTAATATCGGCTGTATTCATAAGCTGAATAGTTTTTGCAAAGATACGCAAAAAGTTTGAATCGTGCCGAAAATCCACAAAAGTTTAATCCCCCTAGCCCCCTTAAAAGGGGGAACTACGGGGTAGCCTAAACACGGTCCCCCTCCCTGAGGGGGATAAAGGGGGAGTTTAATCCCCTTGCCCCCTTAACAGGGGGAACTGTATCCCCCTAGCCCCCTTAAAAGAGGGAACTTGTTTCTCCGCTTCGCTATCGAAAAGTCCACTGGACTTTTCTTCACCCCCTTAAAAGGGGAAACTACGGGGTAGCCTAAACACGGTCCCCCTCCCTGAGGGGGATAAAGGGGGAGTCTAATTCACCTGCCCCCCTTTGAAAAAGGGGAACTTTTTTCTGCGTTTTCTGCGAGATATATTCATTTAAACTTGCAACTATTTCGCGGTGTCTGAGCTTGTCGATGCCACGCCCACATTTTCAACTTTCAACTATCAACTTTCAGCTAACCAACAACTGAATACAAATCATTGTCCGAAAAAAAAAATTTGGAAATTAAAAAAACTTTATGTAATTTTGCAATCAAATTGCAAAATTGCATAAAATAACATAATGCACATGATTGACAGAAAATTAGAAAATACAATAATGGAAAATTTAAAATATTTTTCCATTGTTACTATAACAGGTCCACGCCAGTCGGGTAAAACAACGCTCATCAGAAACATGTTTCCTGAACTGCCATATTTTTCGTTGGAAAACCCCGATACAAAAGATATGGCCATGAAAGACCCTGTTTCATTTCTTTCACAAAGCAACACCGGAATGATTCTGGACGAGGTGAAGAACACACCCGTTTTGCTTTCGTACCTGCAAGGAATTACGGACGAGAACCCAAAAAGGAAATATATTCTTTCTGGCAGCTCGCAGTTTAGCCTGCAGAGCAGCATCACTCAGTCGCTGGCAGGGCGCACTGCTGTTCTTGAGCTGCTTCCGCTGTCGCTACAGGAGCTTTCGGATGCTAACATAAACACCTGCGATGCTGACAAAATGATGTACTCCGGCTTCTATCCATCCATACATGCCGACATCAATATACCTCGCCTGTTCTACCCTGCCTACGTCCGTACTTATCTCGAACGCGACGTGCGAAACCTGCTAAAAGTCAACGATTTGTATCAATTCCAAACTTTTCTACGGCTTTGTGCTGGCAGAGTGGGAAGCCTTTTCAACGCCAGTGAGCTTTCAAACGAGGTGGGCGTGGCTGTAAACACCATCCGTGGATGGCTTTCGGTTCTCCAAGCCTCGTACATAGTATTTATGCTGCATCCGTATTTCGAGAACACCCGAAAACGACTGACAAAGACGCCCAAAATTTATTTCTACGATACAGGTCTGGCCTGCTACCTCATGGGCATCGATGAAGAGCAGAAACTACAGTCGGACCGTATGCGAGGACACCTGTTCGAGAATATGGTCATTGCCGATATAATGAAACGCCACACAAATGATGGCCGCGACACAGGTTTCATGTTCTACCGCGATTCAAACGGCAACGAGATAGACCTCCTTGTCCCGGAAGGCACCGGCATAGAAGCCTACGAAATAAAGTCGTCGGCTACTTACAACTCTTCGTTCGAAACTGGTTTCAGCAACCTTCCCGAACAACTCAACGCACGCATAACACGTCGCACTGTAATATATAATGGCACACAAGAACGCCACAATGCACCAATAGAAGTGCTACGATATACTTCTTTAAAGAAATAAAAATCAACATACTAAACCCTCGACAACCTAACACTTTAAAATTTAACGATTTAACAATCTTTGTACCTCCTATTCAAACCACAACTAATTATGAACCAACCCAACAACAGCGATTTAATTGAAGAAAAAATCGGTTTCGACAAGATTCGTGCCATGGTGAAAAAGGAATGTTCCAACGCCCTTGCACAGCGCATGGCCGACCAGATGGGCTTTTGCAACGACTACGACCGCATCACCCTGCAGCTGCGCCAGACCGACGAGTTGCGCGAGATACTGCTGATGGAGAACGCCTTCCCCTCGCAGGATTTCACCGACCTCAGCGAGCTGCTGCCCACTTTAAACGTGCTGGGCACTGTGATAGAGCTTCCTGCCCTGTTCGACCTCAAAACCTCGCTCCGCACCATTGGCGAATGCCTGCGTTTCTTTGCCAGCCACACCGACGATGAGAAATACCCCACCCTGCGCGCCCGCGCCGCCGAGATTTTCTTCGACAACGACGTACTATCGCTCAGCAACCGCATTGTCAACGACCGCGGCGAGATATACGACACCGCCTCCGACGCCCTGCACGACATACGTCGCCAGATAAACCTGAAACACAACGAGATAGACCGCCGCATATCGCAAACCCTCGCCCACGCCAAGCACGAGGGCTGGGCACCCGAAAACGCCGAAGTTACCTTCCGCAACGGCCGCATGGTGATACCTATGCTCGACACCCACCGCCGCAAAATCAAAGGACTCATCCACGACGAGTCGGCCACACGGCAGACGGCCTACCTCGAACCCGCCGAAGTGGTGGAGCTGAACAACGACCTGCGTGAGCTGGAGTTCGCCGAACAGCACGAAATACACAAAATACTGCTCAACTTCACCGACACAATACGCCCAAAAATACCAACGCTGATGGAGGCTTACCGCTTTCTGGCGGAGATAGATTTTATTCGCGCCAAGGCCCGCACTGCCATAGCCCTCAACGCCTTTGTGCCGACGGTGATAAACAAACCCCAAGCCTCGTGGTTCGGCGCACGGCATCCGCTGCTGCAAATAAGTCTGCAACAGCAACATAAGGAGATTGTGCCTTTCAACCTCGAGATGAACGACAACACCCGTATGATTATCATCTCCGGTCCCAACTCTGGAGGCAAGTCGGTGTGCCTCAAGGCGATAGCACTGCTCCAATACATGCTGCAGAGCGGAATGCCTGTAACGGCGAAAAGCATGTCGGAATTCGGTATTTTCGACCGCCTGTTTATCGACATCGGCGACCAGCAATCTATCGAAAACGACCTAAGCACCTACAGTTCACACCTTTACAACATGAAGCACCTGCTCGCCATTGCCGACAACCGCACCATGTTTTTCATCGACGAGCTGGGTTCCGGCACCGACCCCGCCATAGGTGGAGCCATAGCCGAGGCTGTGCTGGAAAACCTTTACAGAAAAGGCGCTTGGGGCGTGGTTACCACACACTATGCCAACCTGAAACTTTTGGCCGACCGTCTGCCGAAAATCACCAACGCGGCAATGCTGTTCGACACCGACCGCATGCGCCCGCTTTTTCAGCTCTCCGTAAAACACCCGGGCAGCTCGTTTGCTTTCGAGATTGCCCACAACATAGGCCTTCCGGACGAGGTGCTGCGTTCCGCCGAAGAGAAAATCGGCACCGGTATGCTCAATTTCGAGCAGCAGCTACAACAGATTGAGGTAGAGAAACTTGAACTAAAGAAAAAGCAGGAAGAATTTTCTGTGGCCGACGATTTTCTCAACGAAGTTATCGAGAAATACACCAAACTGAACGAAAGTCTTGAAACCCAGAAACATAAGATACTTTCCGACGCCCGCAGCGAGGCCAAGCAGATAATACGCAACGCCAACAAGGCTGTGGAACAGACCATTGCAGACATTAAAAAGGCCAACGCCGAACGCGAGGAGACGCAACGTCTGCGCAAGGAGCTGGAAAGCAAAGGCCAAGAACTTGACACCCAGCAACTAAAGGCCGACACCGCCCGCCGCAAGTCGGCAAAGAAGGTGAAAAAAGTGCCTGCACAACCGTCGGTTCCCATCGACAACAGCCCGATACAGGTGGGCGACATTGTGAGCATCGACGGACAGGAGTCGTTCTGTCAAGTGGTGGAGCTGAAAGGTGGCAAAGCCGTGGTGGAAAGCGGCAGCGTTCGCATGACCATCAGCACCGACATACTGCACAAAACCGCCAAACAGAAAATTCCCGCCAAACCCCAGCGCAACAACGAGAGCCGATTCCAGAGCATCTACGACGACCTCAACCGCAAGCGCGCCGCCTTCTCCCCCACCCTCGACCTGCGAGGTAAACGTGTGGCAGAAGCACTGGACATGATAGAAAAACATATCGACGAAGCCAAGCTACTGAGCGAACGAGAGTTGCGCCTGCTGCACGGCACCGGCTACGGCATACTGAAAACCGCCATACGCGAATTCCTTCGCAACAGCCGCGATGTACGCTCTTTCCGCTCCGAACGTCTGGAGCTGGGAGGCGAAGGCATCACCGTGGTGGAACTGAGATAGTTGGGAGTTTTGTGCCAAAAGCACCACATTCTATTAACCCCAGATTAGCGGAGCGCAGTCCGAGGAAACACAAATATAATAACAAATTTAAACACAATACAATATGAAACTTGCAGTAGGAGACAAAGTAAAATTCCTGAACCAGACCGGCGGCGGCGTGGTAAGCAAAATAGTGTCGTCGCAGATAGTGAACGTTACCGACGAAACAGGATTCGACATCCCCACCTTGATAAAAGACCTTGTGAAAGTGGAGCCCGCCACTGGAGCCGGCAAACTTTTCGAGCAGGAGATAATCGTACCCACCCCAGACAGTTACGCACCCCAAAGCGGCCCACAGGTTTCCGACACCGACATTGTTCCCCTGCGACGTGTGCCGGAACAACGCAACATAGAGCAGGGTGTGTATCTGGCCTTTGTGCCGCACCAGCAGAGCTGGCTCATAACCGGCGACTTGGACGTGCTGCTCGTAAACCGCACACCGCACACACTGCTGGCTTCGGTGTTTACAAAACACGACGACAGTTTCCATTTTGCCGACTACGAGGCCATCGACCCCGAAAGCCGTTACCTTGTGGCCACCATCGACCGCGAGGAGGTCAGCCAATGGCTACACGGAGTGGTGCAGGCGCTTTTCATCCGCAACAAAACGCAGAAACTGCTGAAACCGTTGTCGGAGGAGTTCCGCATAAAAGCATCGAAATTCTACAAGGAAGAGAGCTACGCCAACATAGCCTGCCTTGGCCAGAACGCCTTGCTGGTGGAGATTGCCAAACTGCTGGACTTGCCGGCTTTTGCCGAAATAGCACAATCAGCGACTGCCGAGCCGGAACCTCAACCCAAACAGCAGGAAACGAAAAAAAAGAAATCGCATATCGTAAATCCAAACAACATTCTGGAACAACATATTATAGCACAGGGCGTTGCCGAAGTAAACCTGCACATCGAGGAACTCACCGACGACGATTCGTCTCTCTCCGACCAAGAAAAACTTGGTCTGCAGCTGAGTTATTTCCAACGTTGCGTGAACGACGCCATTGCCAACCACGTGCAGAAAGTAATCTTTATACACGGAGTGGGACAAGGTGTGCTTAAAAACGAGATAATTAAAGAATTACGACAGTACCAAGGTGTTCATTTCTTCGACGCTCCAATGGCCAAATACGGTGTTGGCGCCACCGAAGTGTATTTTGGCAACAACGTTTCCAAGGAGAGTTAGGAGTTCTGTTTAAGGGTGGCGTTTTTTTGACAAATTATTTCGGCTGGTTCCGACGTGCTTTTAACAGCTCGATGAACGAAGAATAACAACTCCTACAAACCCACTCGGGGACGTAGTATGCGCCCACCTTTCCTCTAACAAAAAAAGTGTGCCAATTTTTGGCACACTTTTTTCCCCTATCTCATCTGTCTTTTCTTTACTTTTTGCCGAAATATTCCTCGTAGTCTGTGGTGAGATTGCCAAGCTGCCGCATAAGATCTTTCACAGCATCTTCGTATTTTCCTTTCACAAAGGCTTGTGGCGGAATAAACTCCACTTTCTGCTTGGCGGAGGTTTTCATGCGCAGCCCGCGGAAAAAACTCCCGTCGATACTTGTGTTTTCGGACTTGGACATAAAGAAACCGTTGGTATATTTTTTGGGATATTTGTCGGTGGTAACCCAGCCCAATTCGGGATGGAAACGGTACATCTCGCCAAAAGTGCACTCACCGGTATTTTCATCATAATCAAGCATTTCCAATTTATAACGACCGTCGGACACTGTGCCGAAAGTTCCTTCGACGGCCATAAGCAGATTGACGTAAAGCGCCGCGAGGGCGTCGCCGCCGTTAAGCATTATGTCGGTAATCAGCACCTGTCCGCCGTCGAGCACAAGGTAGTGCTTGCCACCCTCTTTTATGATGCCCGATATGCGCATCGGCACAAAAAACATCTTGAACGACATAGTGGTCTTTTTACCGTTCACCGTCTGTGGCTGCACAATATCCTTGTTACCGTCGATAAGGCAGGTAAGGAACCCATAGGTGTTTTTCCCGTATGGCGACTCTATTTTTTTGTCTGCGTCCATCTCCATATACACGTCGAATTCCATCTTAGTGTCTTTGTCCGCAAGCGTTTGGTGTGCCACATAGCCGCCGGAGGTACTCACCCCTTGTATGTCGTCTTCCTTGGGTATTTCCACAAATTCGGCCACAAAAGCCAGATCCTTACCCTCCATAACCACACCTTGGGGCAGTTTGGAGTTGTAGTAGCCCTGCGTTACGCACTTCCAGCCTTTCAGTTTCCAGCCTTCTTTAGGCGTGGCTTTCAGCGGCACGTTGTCGCCAAGAAAGTATTTGCCGCCTCCGGTGGCTGCGCCGCCTTGTGCAGGATTGGCAGTTACCGTAACGGTGTATTGCTGTCGCGAATAGGTCTTGGGGCCGATGGGTTTGCTATCGCGTGGCACTATTTTTATTGGACCCGGCGGTTCCGGATCCTTGATTGGGTCTTTAATTGGATTTACGCCAGGGTCTTTTATCGGGTCTTTTATGATATATGGAGGATTGTTCGGGTCGGTGGTGAGCGAAGTTACGCTCCGGTTCCAATTATAAACAATTACAAACTCGCCACTGAGGTTTATAAAGCCCTCGTAGCGCTCGCCGTTGTGCTTGAGCCAAGCCTTGGCGTAGCCCGATCTGGAGAACGGGTCGATGCCGTGGTCGTTGGGGGAGTTTTTCGTTACGCCGTAATGCTGAATCAGCGTGGCGCCGTCGGGGGCTATCACACGCCTGTGGTCTATCACTGCCACACCGGCATCGGTGAAGTCGGGCGGATATTCGAAATCGTCCCAGCTGGAGCCCACTGCAGGAACCTTGCCCACGGTTTTGAACTTGGTGTCCATAATCAGGCTTACGTCGTAAGGTTTGTCGGGGTCGGGATAGAAGGCGTAACCGCCAAAGAAACGGCTGCCGCCACTCACTTGGAACACTTTCTCGCCCTTGGTGTTGTAATACTCTCGTGGCGACGCGTCCACAACGATATATCCGTCGCGCACATCGCTTATGCGGGAGAAATAGGAGCCCGGATCCCACTTGGGTTCAAAGGCCTTGTTGCCTTTTTTGTCGATGAAATACACGCTGTTGCCTTCTTTCACCAAGGCCAGTCCGCCGCTGAAGGAGTGACATTCGTCGAAACGGGCCGGAATTACCACCTTGCCGTTGGCGTCGATGTAGCCCCATTTTCGCGAAAATCCCTGCTTGGGGTCCTTGTAGGCACGCATACCTTCGCGCAGGGGCGGCACGGTCCAGTTTTTCCCTTCAAAACGGTCGGGTGCCGACACAAGGTCGCCGTAAACGCGTTCGCCTTTCATGTTGATGTAGAAGTACTCCGTTTCGAAGCCTTTCTTTTTGCCGATAAGGGCCACGCCATCAACGAAATTGGTTGCCGAGGCGGTCCAGTCGGCGGGCAGCTCCTTCACCGAACCGTCGCGGTAGAGTATGAACTGGGGCTTGTTGTACGTCTCGTTCTTTTTGCACATAATCACAGCCCCGCCAAGCATCTGAGGGTCGCGGTTTCCGTTTATGCCCCATTCAAAGTCGAAAAGTTTCTGGCCATCGTCAAGAAAAAAGGCGTAGGTGTTGCCGTTTTTAACTGTCCAAACGCCGTCCTCGATGTCGGAAATCCAGTAACAATCCTCGGGCAAGGACACAAATGAGGTCGTTGGCGTAATAACCAACGGCTTAGGCTGTTGAGCAAACGAAAAAGAAACAATTGCCACAAACGCCAAAACAAAAAATGATTTTCTCATATTCAAAAAAAGGCCTATTTTTCGTTAATAATCAATCTGTTGAGCAGAACAGGCCCATTTTTTCCGCTCTTCAGACCATCTAATTTGAATTTGCAAATATATGCAAAAAAATTATATGCTTGCAAAAAAAATTTGGGTAATTTTCATTTAAACCTGAGTTCGATTTTAAAATCAACTAATTTTCAATATGTTGGATTTAACACACAACAAGTGTTAAATTGTTTTGTCGTATCAAGGGATTTTTGTATCTTTGCAATTGAAAACCAAACAAATAAGCAAATAATCCCATGAATTTATCCAACGACAAAGTTAAGGAAATTTTTCATTTCACAGACAATTTCTGCAAAGAATTTTACAAAACTCTTGACAGGTACGCTTTCGAAGATGGTGAGAAACCCATACGCGAATTCCTTCGCAACAGCCGCGATGTACGCTCTTTCCGCGCCGAGCGTCTGGAGCTGGGCGGCGAAGGCATCACCGTGGTGGAACTGAGATAGTTAGGAGTTAGGAGTTCCGCTGATAAACATAGTTCCAGAATTCAACAATTCCTCATGTTTGAGACACGCAGAAAATAAAAAAAACAGACGCAGCAAGCTGCGTCTGTTTTTTTTATGAAACGATGCGTGCATCGTCTCAACTACTAATTACTTTTTCAGCTGTTTAGCAGCGTCGTCGAGGGCGTCCTCGAAGGTTTTCTGGATGCCGAGGGCGAAGGTAACGTCAACGTAGGGCTTCTTGGCACCGTCGTTGTTGTGGATATAGATGGCGTAGTACTGGTCGTTCATGCGATAGTTCCATTCGCCGCCATCAATACCTTTTTCCAGAGTTTTTTCGGCCATAGCCTCTTTGTTGGATTTAACGTAGGCTGGACCTTCCACGTTTTTGCCGTCCTGCGACATTTTTTTGGTTATTTCGTAGATTTTTCCTGCCCAAGCCTTGAATTCATCGGCGGTAACTGCTGTGCCGTCCTTTTTCTGGTACACGGCCACGGCGCGCGAGCCCTGGTCGCCGTCGAATTTGTCAAAGCCTTCGGTCTGTTCGGTGAACTCGAAATCGGGCTGGATGTCGGCCAGAGTGAGGTTATAAGTGCGTTGCAGAGCGTCGGCACATTTCTCGATGCCGGTCATCTGGTCGAAAGACTTGGCACCCTGTTCGGTGGCGGCAGCCTCGTCGGTGTTTTCTTCGGTTTTGTTGGCGTTTCCGCCGCAAGCGGCTATCAGAGCCATGCTTGCTGTGCACATCAGTGCAAGAAATACTTTTTTCATGATAAATAATGTTATTTGTTATTAATTAATTATTTGATTTTGTTCAAATTGTATATTCCAAAGTATATGTCTTACCCTTGAAGTTGAGTGTCATGGTGTTGCCTGAAATAGAGAAAGTGGCGTTGCCCTCGGCCTCACCGGTGGCGAGGTTTGTCATCGGCAGGGTGCCTTGTCCGCTCTGACGGGTGCCAGTATAGGTGTAAACACCCACATACTGGTCAATGAAAGGCTCGCCGTCGTTGTCGTAATAGTTGTGTATCAGACGGGCTTCCCTTTCGTGGACGGTTCCGTTGTAGAAAGCACCTCCGAGCTCCACTCCCACATAAACATAGTAACGTTCGCGTTCTATCGTGAGTGGCTCACTCTCGTAATGCCA
>JAFSOU010000012.1 GCA_017443265.1 Bacteroidales bacterium
ACAACAAATCTGGAGTTATACTAAACACATTATTTTTCCCGACAAATCTTTCAATATCTTCAACAGAAACTTTCTTCAAATGTTCTTTCGAAATAATATTACCCCAAAAAACATCCAAAACCTTCTTATCACAAGTATTTTGGTTTTCACTCCAAATAGATACTTTTTTATCTTCATATTTATTTAAAAATTCTGTATGCACACCTTTTAAAAAAACTAACGGCATCTGTTTTTTTTCACAAGCAAAAACAAACGCGTATACACATACACAATTTTTAAATACAAGATATTTCAGGAAGTTGTTTTCGATAAAAGACATTACATCAAGATTTTTATTATTGTCAACATCAAGAGTCATATTCAAAGTTTTTATTGCACTATTATTATATGTATAATACGTTGTGGCAAAAGATGTGTCAATTGCACGATATACCCACCCAGATAAATTAGAATGTAAAGAAAAACCAGGAATAATTATTTCCTTTTTATCGTGTAATTTGATGTTTTTTTCAAAATTAGCTAATGTCTTTTTATTCAGAACACCTCCTCGAGCCTTTATTTTTAATGATTTTTCTGATGGCTCTTTTATTACATAAGTTAACTCCATTTTCTCTTTTTCCATAGGAGAAAACACCTGAACCAGATGATTTAGTAGTTCTAATTGGTTTATCTCTCCAGTAAAATTTATAGAGATAACAATATCCTTTTTGTAATACATATCAAAATTTAATTGGTTCGCCTGACTCCAAGAATAATTTGATAATCACATTGTAATTATTCCCGTCGTGTCGGATTTGTAATCCAACACGCTTTAGTATAGGGATTTGCAATCCCGCTTATATGTACCAACTTGCTAAACATCATCATGATAACGGCTGCGGCGGGAGTTTATTGCTTTACCTGTAGAATCTTGAGGCAAATCTGCTTCAGACACAAACAGTAACCGTGGCATTTGCCTCCTGTAACCACTTTCAGCGTGGACGGCACGGGCGGCAGCTGCCCGGCATGTACGGAATAGGCGTAAAAGGTTGTGGGGGCGTCTTTTGCAAGGCTGTCGGCAGTGAGGGTGAGGGCTGGGGAGTGTATTTCAAGGCGGCCGCGCACGGCAGTGGCGGTGTATGTTCCAGCCACAGACACGGGAGGGGTTTCCACCTGCTGGGATATTGCACATCCGATGCCGGTTACAAACAGCAAAACAAAAGACAATATATCTTTTATTTTCATATATTATTACAATTATTATAGTTCCGCAAAGTTATGTTTTTTTTATCAAACTACCAATTTTTTGTTGCTGTCTTTTTGCGAGTCCGCAAAAACAAAGGTAACACCCTATCAATCAATATGCAACAGGCGACTTTTTTATCAACTTCGCGGGTTCTAACAACCTTTAATTGCCTATACGATGGTATATTTACTAGTATAGAGCATGGATTATCCAAATTATCACAATTGAAAACATGTCACTTCGGATTTATAATCCGACACGGTGGATTGACTAGTAAGAGATAAGGCTGGTGTAATTACCGGTCTTTTTGTTTTTATATTACCTATTACACGTTAATACTTAGGACAAAAATCACTATTTTTTGTTATTTGTTTGTTGATTGGAAACCGATAATTTTGCATCAGTTCCTTATCTGAAGTGACAAATGTAACAAATTATAAATCAATAAACAACAAAAAATGATGAAAGTAAGAAACTTATTATTTGGGGCCATAGTGGCCATGTTGCCAATGGCAATTGCTTCGTGCGACAAAGAGAAAGAAGAAACTACACCCTCCACTTCGGTGGATGTAACAAAAGTGGTAGGCACTTACGAAGGCTACACACTGGCCAGCAGCGCTTATTTCCAGAACAACTTTACCGCCGACGAGAGTGTTACCATCGCCAAATCCGGCGACAAAACCGTCGACATTACCTTTGCCTCGGGCACTTGGGGCACAACCACAGTTACCAATGCCACTGTTTCGGCCAGTGGAAGTCGCTATACCGTTACGGGCAACGGCACTTGTGTGATGCAGGGCATGGGTGGTGAACGCAGCTACGACTGCACCCTTACCGCCGACATCGCCTCCACAGCCGATGCCACCGTTACCGTGAGTCTGCCCGCTGTGATGGGCGGCACCAACGTGGTGTTCAAGACCGGCAAAGCCTCCACGGGCTATTATGTGGCCGACAAATACCGCGGCGACATTGACGTGAGTGTTAACGGCTCGTCGCAACTGACTATAACCGACACCGTTATGACCCTCAACGCCAAAGAAGGCGACATGGTGGACATTGTTATCCCCGAGATGGGACTTTCGATGGGCGCCCAACAGATGTCGTTGCCCTCGACCACTTTCGAGAACATTGCAGTAAGCACCGCCGATTTCCGGACTTTCACCATAGCCCAGCAGCCAGTGTCGATAACCGTCGGTTCCACCAACTGGACAGGCACTGTGGAAGGCACCGTGGCCAACGGCGTGCTGAGCCTCACCTTTGTGGTAACTCCGGGCGCAATGCCGATGCCTATCACAATCACTTTCGCCACACCTACGAGATAATCTGAGCCAAGTTTTTTTCATGCCGAAATACTTTTTCTTATTATTATCCGCTGTTGGAAGCCTGTTGCTGATGGGCTCGTGCGAAGGGATTTTCGAAGATCTCTACGACACCCCGCCGGCAACAGTCTCCGACGGCTTTGGCTTTATAGAGACGAATGCCGCCACCAAAAGCGGTACTATTTACATCGATGTAACGAGCTATAAACGTTGGACTTACATAAGCCTGAAGAACAAAACCACCGACACATCGAACATAGTGATGGGGCAGGAGGCACCGGCGGTGTGGGATTTTGCCATGCACCGCTACGATGTGCGCACCAACGGCGGTGCCGCATTCGAGACTTCGTACAGCACTTTGGACGAGGTGCGGAGCGGCGGTATCCCCGCAGGGGCGGTGTTCACTGCCGACACGCTGTCGCAGGTGGTGATAGACATGTCGCACATGATGGACGGCTATCTGGACTACGACACCTGCATGGTGAACCCCGTGCTGTCGCGCTGGCTCGACGTGGACCTGTCCACGATGCCGCCGGTTTATACGCCCTCGCTGCGGCCGTACCTGCTGCGGCTTTACGACGGCAGCTACGCCGCATTGTTTTTTGCCAACTTTATGGACGAGGCCAGTGTAAAAGGCTATGTAACAATAAAATATATCTATCCCCTTTGATATATTTTTGCCAAAAACAGGAAAATATAGTTGCGGCGGATTTGGAACCTTTAGCTCATTGCCATAGGCAATAATCCGACGCAATAGAGTATCGGGATTTCAAATCCCTATATTCACTGTTGCGGATTGCAAATCCACAACAACAGAAAACAATAAATCCCTCCCCTCTTTTTTTACCCATTTGTGGCTACCATAAGCCTTATAATCACCACAAATGGTTATGTGCCTTTACAAGCACAAATTTTATTTTTGCAGAACATTATTTAATAAATTCACAATACGTTATGCAAAGAGTATCAATAATTTCCACGGTTTTGTGCCTGTTTTTCGTTGCAACGGCATTGGCACAGAAACCCGCCGACACCACAAAAACGCCTGTGGCACACAAGGTTTTCAACCGATTGACCGTAGGCGGTTACGGTGAGGCTGTTTTTAATTACAACTTCTTTAGCGACAATATGTTCCGCTATTCTCACGCCGATAATTACACCGACAGCAAGGGTCACGGCAGGGTGGATTTGCCCCACGCGGTGATAATGCTGGGCTACGACTTCGGCAAAGGCTGGAGTGTGGGTACGGAGATAGAGTTCGAACACGGTGGCACGGAGTCGGCGGTGGAGATAGAGCCCGAAGAGACAGGCGAATTCGAGAAAGAGATAGAACGCGGCGGCGAAGTGGCCTTGGAACAGTTCTGGGTGCAGAAAACCTTCAACCGTCATTTCAACGTGCGCATGGGCCACATGGTGGTGCCTGTGGGTATGACCAACAACAACCACACGCCTAATATGTTTTTCAACCTATACCGTCCCGAAGGGGAGAACACCATTATGCCCTGCACTTGGCACGAGACGGGCGTAAGCCTGTGGGGCCATTTCGGCAACGGCAACAATTGGCGTTACGAGGTGATGGCACTGCCCGGGCTCAACAGCAATATGTTTACCGAAAGCGGCTGGGTGCACAACGGCTCGGCTTCGGCATACGAGTTCAAGGTGGCCAACAACCTTGCCGCTGCCGTACGTATCGACAACACCAGCATCCCCGGTTTGCGGCTGAGTTTGAGCGGCTACATAGGCAATTCGTTCAACAACGACCTTGTTACCAACGAGAGCAAGAAATACGAAGGTGTGAAAGGGACAGTGCTGATAGGAGCTTTCGATTTCGCCTACAGGCATAAATGGTTTACCGTGCGCGGCAATGCCGACTACGGGCATCTGTCCGACGCCGCCGCTATTTCGGCACACAACAAGTCGCAGAGTCACAGCAACTCGTCGCCCTACCCCCACACTATGGTGGGCGAGGCGGCGTACGCCATGGGTCTGGAGGCGGGTGTTAACGTTCTGGCCAACAGCCAATCGCACCGCAAGCTGTTTGTATTCGGCCGTTTCGACTGGTACGACAGCTATGTGCCTGCCGGCGACCTTGTGGATATCGACTGGTGCGAACGCAAGGTGGTGTCGGGAGGCATCAATTACTTCCCCATACCCGAAATAGCGCTCAAGGCCGAAGGCGGTGTGCGCTTGCTCGCCGACCAGTACAACAACGAGCCATGGGTGGCCATCGGCGTTACTTGGTGCGGATTTTTCAAATAAAAGAAAAATAATAAAATAACATATAAATATTATCAATATGAGAAAAATAGCAAAAACAGCAATGGCTCTGGCGCTGACAGCCATGACCATAGGATTTGTCTCTTGCAAAGACGAAGAGACAACAAAACCAACTGGCAGCGGCAACGCTCCTGTGATAGCCCAGCAGTTTGTCGAAAAGACTGTTAGGCCGACCTATTCGAACCTCGCCGCCAAGGCCGAGGAGCTGGTAACCAAACTCCAAACCCTGAAAGCTACGCCCACCGACGCCAACGTGTCGGCAGCCTGCGAGGTGTTCCTGCAAGCCCGTTCGTGGTGGGAAAAGAGCGAAGCTTTCCTCTTCGGTGCCGCCACAGATTTCGGCATCGACCCGCATATCGACTCGTGGCCGCTCGATGTTACAGGTTTTCAGAATCTTATGAACAGTCCCGCTATGATTGCCAACCTTGCCGGTGACGACGGCGACGCTTGGGCCGGCGAATATCTGGGCAACGCCCTGCTAGGTTTCCACGGCATAGAGTACATATTGTTTGCCAACGGCAACCCCAAAGCCGCTTCGGCCATCACCGCCGACCAGCTGACCTACGCAGTGGCTGTGGCGGGCGACCTGCGCAACCGTTGTTTCCAACTCGAAGTGAGCTGGCTTGGCGACGACGCCCCCGCTTCGCATGTGGAAAAAGTGGAGGAGCTGGAGCTCAACAGCACTGTGAACGGCGGTATCAGCTACGGCGAAAACATAAAACGTTGCGGCAACGCCGGCAGCTCGTATGCCACACCGATAGCCGCTTTGGTGTCGATACTAGACGGATGCAGCGTCATTGCCGACGAGGTGGGAACCTCCAAGATAGGTTCGGCACACCACGGCGAGAATGTGAACTACATCGAATCGCCCTATAGCCAGAAATCCATCACCGATTTCCACGACAACATCATCAGCGTCCAGAACGTATATTTCGGCGGTATCGAGGGCAACCGCGACGAGACCAACAGTCTCCACGCTTTCATCTCCAGCCGCAACGCCGAGCTCGACCAACGCATTGTCTCGGCCATCAACACAGCTCTGGTCAAGATAGACGCTATGCCCGCGCCATTTGTATCCAACTACACCGACCCCAAGAATCAGGAGGCTATCGACGCCTGCACCGCCATTGACGATGCCATGCAGGAGGCCATAACATATCTTGAAAGTCTTTGATTTGCAACGATATACATCTATTAACAACTAAAACAAGAATAAGATGAGAAAAATAATTAAAAAAGGAAGTGCTGTTGCTGTAGCGGCATTGGTAACCCTGTTTGCCGTTTCGGCCTGTACCGACGACAGCAACACCTCGGGCGGAGGCCGTGTTGAGGACCTTCCCGAAGGCACTTACACCGGCGGCGAGTTGGGAACGACATTCAACTCCACCTCGTCGGCATACGAAGACCCGGCTCCCGCTGTGGCAAATGCCGGAATGGTGTCGGCTTTCAAAGCAGGAGAGTTCTTTTTTGAAAGGACCATAACCCAGAACACCCGACCTTTCAACGGATTGGGACCGCTGTACATACGCAGTTCGTGCGTTGCCTGTCACCCGGGCTACGGCCATGGCAAACGTATGGACCGTTATCGCGCCGACGACTGGGGCAACGGCTATCTGCTGGTAGTTACCGACGATCAGGACAACTACCTTAGTTCCCTTACGGGGATGCCGCAGACCAAGGCTGTGCCGCCCTTCAAAGCACCCATCGACGAAGAGCAGATACAGATTAGCTGGCTTTATGCCACCGACCGCTGGGGCAACCAGTTCCCCGACGGCGAGACCTACGCCCTTATCTATCCCGAAGTTACCATACCCGAAGCCGCTTACTACGTGCCTTTGCAGGTGGGAGGCAACACAATACCCTATTCGAGGGTGAGGGTGCGTTTGGAAAGCACCATCGGAGTGTATGGCGTAGGTTTGATCGACGCCATTCCCGACGATTCGCTCAAGGCGCAGTATCAGCGCGAGGCCGCTGCCGGAGTGCAGCTCAATCCTGCTTTCTGGGCAGGTAGCGACTGGGGTCCCTCGGCAGGCTACACCTGTGGCACGCACAAACACCCCAAGCGTTACACCTACGCCCTTACCCGCGGCCCGTTGCAGGACGCTCCCGGCGCCAACGCCATCTGGAACATCACCAACGTAACGCATCCCACCAAGATGGGGCACTACATGACGGCAGCCTACGCCACCAAAGCCTCGCAAGACCCCGACGTGCAGGCGTTGTTCTACAACTATTTCCCGCAGTACAACCTCACCGGCAATGTGGAGACCGACATCTACAACTACCTGATGATGACCAATATACCCGATTCGCTGAAGATACCTGAGATGAGCGGCGACGACTACACCAATTTTATGGTATGGCATCGTGGTTTGGCTGTTCCTGCCGCACGTAACCTCGGCGACAAGGATGTGCAGAGAGGCAAACAGCTGTTTTCGCAGATTGGGTGTGCCTACTGCCATCGTCCCAGCTGGACCACCGGCGATGACCGTTTCCACGACCCCAACGGTTTCTTCGAGGAAGGCGACTCACGTCTGCCGCGTTTCCCGCACCAGAAGATTTGGCCATACTCCGATTTCGTTCAGCACCGCCTATATATGAAAAACGACATCCGCACCGGCTGGTGCCGCACCACACCCTTGTGGGGACGCGGACTTTCGAAGATATGCACCGGTGCCAGCGACCGTCTGCACGACTGCCGCGCACGCAACGTGATAGAGGCCATTATGTGGCACGGCTACAGCACCCAGAGCGACGCCTACGAGAGTGTGGTGAAATTCCGCAACCTCGAAAAATCGGACCGCGACGCAATAGTGAAATTCATCGAAGCTATCTAAAACATTGTGATTCTTATACATACAACAAAGTAGATGCCAATTGGGCGGTACGTCTCAATGTCGTGCCGCCTCAGTTGGTTTTTTTAAACTTCAACGACAAGCAAAAATAAACCCATGAAAAAAAACAGAATTACCAATATCGTTAAAACTGTGCTTCTTGTGCTGCTGATAGTGGCATTGGCGGCAGGAACAATAGTCGAGAAATACCACGGCAACGCCTTTGCCATGGAACATTTCTACTCTTCGCCGTGGTTTATCGGCATTCTGGCTATGGTGGCGGCGTTGTCCGTTGTGGAAATAGCCGTTCGCAAACTCTGGAAAACGCCCGCATTGCTGCTGATTTATTCTTCGGTGGTGGTGATTCTGGCAGGAGGGCTGTGCACCTACCTCTTTGGTCAGCACGGCCGCATGGAGCTTGCACCAGAACAGCCGTGCAACAGCTACACGGTGGACGACGGCATTGCCAAAGAGCTGCCTTTCACCCTGACGTTGGACAAATTTGAGATGGTTCCCTATCCCGGCACCCACTCCCCTATGGATTTTGTGAGCCACGTAACAGTTTCCGGAAACGGAGCCTCCGCCGAAAAACACGTCATTTCGATGAACAACATCCTGAAAATGAATGGATACCGTTTCTATCAGGAAGATTTCGACGACAAAGGCGGCTCGGTGCTCAGTGTCTCGCACGACCCTGTCGGCATCGCCGTTATCTATTTTGGATTTGCTATGTTGTTGATAGGCTTGTTGTTGCTTATGTTTGTCAAAAACAGTCCGTTCCGAGCCATTTTCCGCGATATGCGAACAAAAACGGCGGCGGTGGCAGTGGTTTTGTTGCTTGCCTCGCAGGGCGTTTCCGCGCAGCGGGTGTTGCCCAAGCAAACTGCCGACAAAATGGGGCAGATGTGCGTTCTGTACAAAGGACGTATCTGTCCGTTGCAGACGTTGGCCAAGGATTTTACCACAAAACTCTGTGGCAAAGCTACTTACAAAGGATTTGCCCCCGAACAGGTACTCAGCGGGTGGATGTTCTATTATGACGACTGGAAAGACGAGCCAGTGTTCAAAATCAAAGGCAAGGAAGCGCAGCGGCTGCTCGGCATCGACGGACGCTGGGCCACGCTGGAGGATTTCACCGACGCTGTGGGAGAGCACCCTATCGCCAACGCCCTCAAGAACTTGGCTCCCTCCGACCCGTCGGCCAAGAACCTTCGCGCCGCCGACGAGAAATACAACCTTATTTCGATGCTTTACAGCGGCAAACTGCTCAAGATTTTTCCGTTGCAGAGCCCGATGGGCGGCATTTCGTGGTACTCCCAGGCCGACGAGCTGCCCCCCACAATCAACGACACCGCCGAATATCTTTTTATCCGCAAGTATATGAGCTATGCTCAGGAGCTGGTGGCTTTCGGCGATATGGAAGGGCTGGAGACGCTGTTTGCCAAGACCATCGCTTTTCAGCAGCAGCGTGCCGGCAGTGCTATGCCCTCACAAGGCAAGATGCGTGCCGAGCGTATGTACAACCGTCTGTCGTCGGGGCGATGGCTCGCGATGGCGTGCATAACCCTTGGCCTGCTGTTTTTCGCTTACTCGCTGTTCCGTATGGGACGCGGCAAGCCGATGCATCGATGGGTACGTGTGTGTGCCGTGCATTGGGTGGCGTTGCTCACAGCCTTTCTTATTATGATTTTTGTGCTGAAATGGATAGCCGGAGGACACGTCCCCATGGCCGGCGGTTTCGACAGCATGAACCTGATGGCCATCGCAATAGGCATTGTGGTGCTGGTGGCCTGCCGTCGTTACGAAACGGCGTTGCCTATAGGCATGATGGCAATGGGTTTTGTCCAGCTTGTGGCTATGATAGGCGGCTCCAACCCTCCGATAACCAACCTGATGCCCGTGCTGGCGTCGCCTTTGCTGAGTCTCCATGTGTCGGTGATAATGCTCGCCTACGCGATGTTCTTTTTTGTGATGTTCAACGGGGCGGGAGCCTTGCTGATAGGTTTAGGCAAAAATGTCAATGTTGAAGAGTTGCGCGGGCGAATGCGTAAAATGAGTCTGCTGATGCTGTATCCCGCCGTTTTTCTGCTCGCTTTGGGCACGATAATAGGCTCGGTGTGGGCCAATGTGTCGTGGGGCAACTACTGGGCGTGGGACCCCAAAGAGGTGTGGGCGTTGATAACATTGCTTGTGTATTCGGTGCCGCTGATGAGCCAGTTCAAGACACTGCAATACCCCAAGACGTTCCACATCTATTGCATTGTGGCATTTCTGAGTGTGGCGATAACCTATTTCGGTGTCAATCTGATACTTGGAGGGGTTCATGCGTATAATTGATAAAAAAATAGTTTGTGTACCGATTAAGGCCATTGTAGAACACAAATAAAGATACATCCCTTCTAACAAAATAATGAACAACATACATATAAAACCGCTATTATTGCTTTTCTTCGTTATACTTACGTTTTACGTGCAGGCGCAACGCACTGTAACAGGCACTGTTACCGACTCTGCCACTGGCGAGACCATGGTGGGCGTTACCGTGCGTGTGTGCGAGCTGAAAGGCAAGGGCACCGTTACCGACGCATCGGGGCGATACCGACTGCAACTGCCTGTGGGCAAGAGTCTTACCTTAGAAGTTTCGTATGTGGGCTACGAGCCGAAGAAGAAAACCCTTTCGGCAAACGAGAAAGGGACGGTGGATTTTGCTATCCGTCAGAAAGCCAGCTTGTTGGATATGGTGGTGGTGACGGGCACCCGCACCCCTAAATTGCTCAAAGACGCCCCCATCGTAACCCGCGTAATCACCCACGAGGCGATAGAGATGCAGGACGCCACCGACATCCGCGATGTGCTGCAGACCGAGATGCCGGGGGTGGAGTTCAGTTATTCGATGGGACAGCAAGTGGTTAATATACAAGGTTTTGGTGGAAATTCGGTGCTGTTTTTGGTGGATGGAGAGCGGTTGGCGGGTGAGTCGGTGTTTGGCAACCTCGACTACAGTCGCCTGAACATGGACAACGTGGAGCGTGTGGAGATAGTGAAAGGTGCCGCCTCGTCGCTGTACGGCTCCGACGCCGTGGGCGGGGTGGTCAATATCATAACCCGCAACTCCGACGACCGCTGGAACCTGAACCTCAACACCCGCTATGCCTCGCACAACGAGCAACGCCACGGCGGCAAGCTGGGTTTCAAGGCCGGAGGGCTGAGCAGCATCACCAACGTGCAGTACAACTCGGCCGATGCCATCGCTTTCAGCAACGACGGCGATTTCGGAAGTCTGGCGGCACACCACTCGTGGAATTTCAAGGAGAAACTGACCTACGACATCGCCAACAGGCTGAAAATCACCGCAAAGGCAGGCTATTTCTTCCGCGAGCGGGAGTCGCAGACGATGGCCAACGAGCGTTACCGCGATTTCTGCGGTGGCGTTACGGCCGATTATAACATCGACAGCAACAACAGCCTTTCGGCCGCCTACAATTTCGACCAGTACGACAAAAGCGACTACAACCTCACAAGTCTGCTCGACGTGCGCGACTACAGCAACGTCCAGAACTCGGTGCGGACGCTCTACAACCACACTTTTTCGGGCAACAACATACTCACCCTCGGCGGCGACTACCTGCACGACTACCTGATGACCTACCAGTTTGCCGACAACGGCGCCAAATTCCAGCACACCGCCGACGTTTTCGCCCAGTACGACTGGAATCCCACCAAGAAACTCAACGTCATTGGCGGCCTGCGCTACGACTACTATTCCGACGCAGGCATGCACAGCCTTTCGCCCAAACTGGGGATGATGTACAAGTTCAAACACAGCTCGTTGCGGGCCTCGTACGCCAAAGGGTTCCGCGCACCGAAACTGAAGGAGATGTATATGAATTTCGACATGGCTAGCATCTTTATGATTTACGGCAATCCCGACCTGAAGCCCGAAAAGAGCCATAATTTCACCCTTGCCGCGGAATACACCAAAAACAGCTACAACCTTACGGTGATGGGTTTCTACAACAACGTTACCGACCGTATCGCCACGGCGTGGGACCGCGAGGTGCAGGGGCAGGTGTACGTAAATATGTCGCCTTTGCAGATTGCCGGCATCGATGCAAGTGCCTCGGCGCGATGGAGTTGCGGTTTGGGTGTGCGGCTGTCGTACGTCTATACCTACGAGCATATCGAGAAAGGGCAGCCGGAGCTGTCGTCGACACGTCCGCACACAGCCACCGTGCGGGTGGAATATGGCAAAAAATGGCGCAAATACGGTTTCAACATCGCCTTGAACGGACGCATACTCAGCGCCGTTACCTGCGACGAATACACCTCGATGACCGACTACACGCAGACGGAGAAAGCCACCTACCCCGGCTACACCATCTGGAAACTGACGCTTTCGCAGAAGATTGCCAAAGCCATAACCCTCAACACCGCCATCGACAACCTTTTCAACTACGTGCCGGAATACTACTACAGCAACTCGCCAACCACCACGGGAACCACCTTCTCCGTGGGACTTTCGGTGGATGTGGAGAGACTGTTTAGATAGTTGAAAATTGATAGTTGAAAATTGATAGTTTTTTTTTGCTCTCCGCTTCGCTAACGAATCATTCAACGAATGATTATTGAGTGTTCTCCGCTCCCTTCGGTCGCTATCGAAAGGTTCACGGAACCTTTCTTCATCACTATTCACCAATCACTAATCACTTGCTTATATCAAATAAAAATCGTATCTTTGCACTCGTAAAAACCAATTAAAACAACATAACACAAAGTAAAACAGAAAGATAAAATATAACGACATATTAAACTAAGCGTTTTTGCTTTTCAACTACTCCGAAATGTGGAAGTTTTAATGATGTAGCATTGAAGACAGCAGAGACGCCTGCGGTGATTACCGTGGGCTTTCTGTTTATGCTACGGGTTTTCCACAACCTCGGAGTAAACAAGGGTTCACGGTTTTTTTTGTGAGGTTTAAAAAGCAGGACGCACATACAAAAGAATTCAGTTCAATCAAATATTACAAACATGAAAAAAATATCCCAAACAACGTGGAATCGTTACAAAGAAAGTACCGAAGGCAAAGAAACGATTACATTGTTTGAAAAATTGTGTTCAAAAGACTGCACAACACAGGAAATGCTTGATGCCGCACAACGCTTTAATCCTCAATTCTTCAATAATTTTAGTAAAAAAGAAATCGAAAACTGCTTGAAACCACTAGACTTTTTTGATCAAGTAATTGGAGAACAGTTGTCCGAGGTCGGAACGGTATTAAAAGAAACGGACGATTATTACGACTTTTATTTCGCTATTTTGCAATGCCTTACATCAGAAAATCCTGATGAGGAATTTGATAAAATACCACAAGCCGGGTTTAAAATGTTATTAGGAGACAATATGTTTATGTCTTTGTTACTTTACGCATATATGCCAGATTTTTACATCCCGAATTTCTTTGTTATGCAATTTGCTTATTTACAAAGATTTGTCCAAAAATACGAAATGAAATTACCCGAAATACCAAATCGATCGGATTATCGAGAAAGATGCCTGTACTATTTGGATATGAACATAGCTCTAATTGATTTCGCAATTTACAATGGGATTAAGAAACCTTCTGAAATATGTGCTTTTATTTATGGATGCGAAATGCCTGTAATTAAAGACGAGCTTGAAGCGGAATTCGACAAACCAATGCCGTCTGTTCCAGAACAAGCTTGGATTTTGGTTGGTAATTATGGTGATGGCGAAAAAGAGATGAAACACGGCTATTGGCAAGCTAACCAACTAACGGCAAAAGGCGATATTTTGCTTTTCTACGAAAAATCTCCTGTTAAAAAACTCAATGCTGTTTATACCGCTTTGAGCGATGGGGTTGTGGATCCGTTTTTTCATTATTACTCAAACACTTACATTGGCAACAAGATAGTAATTCCTGATGACAAAGCTATCACATTTGACGAGTTCAAAAATAGTGATTATTTCAAAAATCGTCCCAAGGAGGGCAATTTTGTAAGTAAAAATTTCCAAGATGTAAGCGGTTGGGCCGTTACTTCAGAAGATTATGCCGAAATTAAACGGATGCTTGAGGCAAAAGGCTACGACACTTCGCTGTTGCCAAACTTATACGAACCCAAAGTAAAGACAAACATAACAATAACTGACGAGAAAGATGTTGAAGATTTGTTATTGAAGCCACTTCTTGAACAGATGGGGTGGGAAAAAGATGTGGACTATTTTCAACAGCTACCATTCCCAGCAGGCCACGGTACTACTAAACGTCCCGATTTTTGTCTTCACTTGACTGGTGAAGAAAGAAAACTCGGGGCAAAAGTTGTCATAGAGGTGAAAGAACTGATGAAAACTGCCAAGGATATTGATGAGACATATGAACAAGGGCTGACTTATGCAAAATGGGGTGAGGCACAAGTTCTGGTATTGTGTGACAGGGAACAAATTCGCATTTACGAACGAAACAAGGATGGTAAATTTGACGATAAAAAGTTTAGACGTTACCGTTGGGAAGAATTACAGAACTTGGAGAAATTTAATGAGTTAAAGCACGCTCTCGATATTTAATTCAAAATGAGTAACTTGTAGTTATTAGAGTAAGCCATAGTAATATTGTTCATAAAAAACACAACGTTGTACCGCGATGTGGTACAAGTGCTGTGTATTTTTGCAGTGCAATTTGAATTTACAAACCATGGAAAAACCGAACAAACAAAACACGCTTTACTTGACAATTAAGCAGGTATATTTCGACCAGATTATGGATGGCACGAAAACCGAAGAATTCAGGGATATTTCACCCGCCACCTATAAAAAATACATAGAGTGCGACGAAACTGGCGAACCATATTAAAACCTTACCGAGAAAGAGGCAGATTGGTATGGTGGTGATTTGCTATGTGCTTGTAAGAATGGTAAATTCCCCTTCAAGTTCAAGGAGTCAATCAAGTTTTTGAATCTTGCCGTTGGATACAACAATGTCAGGGATAGTGCCATAGTAGAAGTTGTTGATATCACACCTTTGATTGGCAGAAATCCTAAGGGTCAAGAACTGCGGTTTGATTTTGATAAGGAAGGGAAACCTGTATTGAATTCCCACGGAGCTTTCTGTATGTGGCAGGCAGTGTTCCATCTTGGAAAAATAGTGGAAAAGAATATTGTGTCTAAATAACTATGCAAATGGAAAGAAATATTAGAATTGTAGCACGATGCATTTACTATAAGGCCGTCAGACCTTCTTGTGACATCGTGGAGATGGATTGGGACACATGGAGAGAATTTCTCTATGCCAAAGCGGATAGGCGTATAGATATTGTTATTAATCTTACAGGTAAAGAATCCATAAGAGGTTGTGTGAGGGAACTGACGTGGATTAGACTTGATGAATGCATTGAAGTAACAATAAAAAAGACGGTTTCGCGAGAAACTCCCAAACAAAAACACACCAAAGAAGAAATCGAACAATGCCGTAAAGAAGTTATTGAAGAAATAACGAAGGTGAATTATAAAGAAATAAGTACAAAAGAGAAACAAGATGAGATTGATAGAATAAAGAAAAGCCCAGATTTTGTTCTAAATCAAATATTGGACTATTCGTCTCCCGAAATCTATGTATATTATCTTTTTTTATAATTTGAAAGAAAAAAATGAAATTAAACACTTCTAAATTATATCTTAGCGATAATCTCCAATGCCTTCCACCAAGGGAAGAGGAAATCAAACGTATCGTTTCAGATATGGAAGTGCTTATGCCCGACAAACTCTTTATAGATATTGAAGGTCCAGAATTTGGCTGGTTGGATGTTTCTTTCAATGTGAAAGGCAAAAAGCCTTTCCCATTCAGTATTAGCGACGTGTTTCCACCATTTCGGAATCTTCGCGCATGGATGGAGGATTTAGCCAACTACTCTTCTATACCTTCGAAAAGCATCGTTATAGATTGTGAACGATATTCGGTTCTGTTGTCCTATAATTATTTGGGTGATGTTGAGACTGATAAAGATGTAAAGCCTATAGCATTGATTCAATTGGGGTCAGATGTTGAGGGAACAGAACATTCGTCAAAATACGAAAGATTTATTCAATTCGTCGTTCCTATACAATGGTTTGTTCCGATGCTTTATAATAATTTAAAAGACTATTGTTATACCAATCGTCGCACATTCTGGAAAAACTGGCGTCTCCCACATAGCGATAGTTTTGAGTTCCGTACCTTTATACGCTCCATAGAATCAAAAAAGTTGGAACAGAGATTTTTAGATTGGGAGAGGTGGGAGAAAAACAGATAGTTCCTTCGCAAAAACATTGGCAAGCTCTCTTCGAGAGCCATTTTATCCGTTCATTAAGCACCCCACACGGCAGTGTGGGGTTAGCTTTGGATACTCTCTTCGAAAGATTTTTTCCGCTCTCGTAGAGAGTGAAGAAACATCCAGTGGATGTTTCGATAGCACGAAGTGCGGAGAATACAATAACACCACAAGGAAGTGTGGTGAAAACAAAGAAACACAGAAATAAGGCTCTCGGAGAGAGCCCCCATAAAAATGTTCAAGGGATAAAAGTGTTGCGCAAAGACAGCATTTTTAAAAAAAAGTGTTGCGCGTTTGCAACACTTTTTTAAAACATTTCGGTATTTTTGGATATTTCGCCCCAAAAGATTTCGGTATTTTTGGATATTTTGCCATAAAATATTGATATTTAGTTATTTCCAACAAAGCCTCTTTTTACCCCCTCCAAACCAACCTTAATACCCTTTTGTTATTATATCGCTCCCGCAAAATACCAATAAATTGTGAGGAGAGCGACGCCCGCATTTTTATAATTTTGCAGTTTCGAAAAACCAAAATAACATGGACAAAAAAAGACGTAAAAAGATAATTCTCATTTCGGTAGCTGCGGTGATAGCTCTGGTTGCTGCCATAATTATTTGGAACACCAAGTTCAGCGCCACGCGCATAGCCTTTGTTAACTATCAGGTTACCACCCTCGGGCAGATAGCCAAAAGCAACCACAACTCGTTTGTCAAAATCAGCGAAGTGTCGTTGGACGACCTCGACGAGTTGGACCGTTACGACATGGTTTTCATCTACGGCATGGGTCTGCGCGTTACCGCCGAACAGCGCCAACAGATTGAGGATGCGGCAATTACCGTCCCTGTGCTGACCACCGCCGCCACAAGTCCCGAAAATATGATTGTTTCGGTGGACTCCCTTACCGAGGACACCCTTTCGCAGTACCTGAGCGCCGGTGGCCGTCGCAACTACGCCAGCCTGCTCAACTACGTGCGTACCAACATCGACTGCAAGGTGATTTCCAAAGGCGAGATACACCCCGTGGCCAAGGCTTCGCGCCTGCTGCTTTACCACGCCGACCCCAAAAATCCCAACGACGAGGATCTGGAGTTCGCCTCCGTTGCCGAATACGACAAATTTTTGAAAGATAATGGTTTGTACAAGCCTTCCGCCCCGAGCATAGTGCTCACCGGACAGATGGGCGAGCCCGCCGACCTTGTTCGGAAACTCGAAGAAACGGGCAACAACGTGTATCCCGTGCGGAATATCAACACATTCATAGCTGCGGGCCACGCCGATAGTGTGCGGCCGTCGGCAATGATAAATATGGCTCACGGCAGGATGGGGGATATGGTTGTCAAATATCTCGAAACCAATAATATACCGCTATTCCTTACTTTATATGTGCCGCAGCTTACCGAGCAGTGGCAGGCCGACAAGATGGGCATGAGTGGCGGATTCCTCTCGCAGAGCGTTGTGGTGCCCGAAATCGACGGAGCCATAAGGCCTTACGTGCTTTTTGCCCACCGTCTCACCGCCGATGGCCTGCAGGAGGTTTATGCCATCCCTGAAAGGCTCAACGGTTTTGTGCAAACAGTGAACAACTATATCGCGCTGAAACACAAGCATAACCGCGACAAAAAGATAGTCGTTTTCTACTACAAGGGTGCGGGGCAGAACTCCCTCACCGCCTCCGGAATGGACGTGCTGCCGTCGTTGCACAACCTGCTTCTGCGGCTCAAGGCCGAAGGTTATCGTGTTGACAATCTGCCTGCTACGCCCGACGAGCTGGGCAAGATGATACAGCGTCAGGGGGCGGTGCTGGGCACTTACGCCGAGGGCGCTTTCGACGATTTTTTGAAAAATGGCAATCCGCAACTTGTTGACAAACAGCAATATGAGAAGTGGGTAAAACTCTCGATGAGCGACGCTGTTTATAAAGAGGTGGTTGCCGTCAACGGCGAATTTCCGGGCGGTTATATGGTCAGTGGCGACGGCCGTCTGGCGGTGGCACGGCTGCAGTTCGGCAATGTGGTGCTGATGCCCCAGCCTATGGCGGGCGTGGGCGACAACGCTTTCAAGATTGTGCACGGCACCGAAACGGCTCCGCCGCATACCTACATCGCCGCCTATCTGTGGGCCCGTCACGGTTTCGGTGCCGACGCCATGATACATTTCGGCACCCACGGCAGTCTTGAGTTCACACCCCGCAAGCAGGTGGCGCTCTCGTCCGACGATTGGCCTGACATCCTTGTAGGAACCACGCCGCATATCTATATCTACACCATCGGCAACGTGGGCGAGAGCCTTATCGCCAAACGCCGTTCCTACGCCACTTTGGTGTCGTACCTCACCGCACCTTTCTCCGAAAGCGACGTGCGCGGACAGTACCGCGAACTGTCGGAGGCTGTAAAGGCCTATTACCACACTTTGGAATCGGGCAGCGAAAAGCAGCAACAGCAGTCGTCGCTGAAAGTCAAGCAGATAGCTGTGAGGATGGGCATCCACCGCAACCTCGAGCTCGACAGCAACCTTGCCACACCTTATTCCGAATACGACATCACTCGTATCGACAATTTTGCCGAAGAGCTTGCAAACGAGAAGATTACAGGACGTTCCTACACCATGGGAGTGCCTTATTCCGACAAGGAGATTTCGAGCAGCGTTTACGCCATGACCACCGACCCCATCGCCTACAGCCTGTTGTCATTGGATAAACAGCGTGGCCGCGTGGCCGCCGATTTCGAGAAACATAAATCGCAGTTCACCGCCCGTTATCTGAATCCCGCCCGTAGTGTGGTGTCGCAGCTGATAGGCTCCAACGCCGAGGTGTCGGACGCCCAGATTTGCAAAATTGCGGGCATCTCCGCCGAGGAACTTGCCAAAGCCCGTGAGATTGCCGAGGCCACCGCTCCCAAGGACCTTCTGGCTATGATGATGGCGATGGCGCAATCTCCTGATAATGATACCAATATGTCTATGCCGATGCCTAAACGAGCTGCTGCAGATTCACCCTCTTCCGGCCGTCCGGCCAACCATCCGCACACAAAACCTGCAGGGATGAGCAACAAGACGGCCCTTAAACTGGCCAAATTTATGGGCGCAAGTCCCGAATCGTTGCGCAAGATGGAGGCAGCTATGAACGGCAGGCCTGTTGACGAGGGCAAAAGCCGGCAGTCGTCGGGGATGCCGCCTGCAATGGCTTCGATGATGGGCGGCAAGGAATACACCAAGGAGGAGATTGCCCTCTCGCAGGCTATTATGGAGGTGGAACGCACGGTGAAAAACGTGGCCAACTACAGGAATCTGCTGCGGCAGTGTCCCGAATACGAGCTTCAGTCGGTCGTCAACGCCCTCAACGGCGGTTTTGTGGCACCTTCGCCCGGCGGCGACCCTATAGTGAATCCCAACACATTGCCCACAGGCCGCAACCTCTACGGCATCAACGCCGAAAACACACCATCGGAGGCGGCTTGGGAGAAAGGCAAGATGCTCGCCGACCAGACCATCGAGAACTACAAACACCGTCACAACGACAGCGTTCCCCGCAAGGTGAGCTACACCCTTTGGAGCGGTGAGTTTATCGAGACCGAGGGCGCTACCATCGCACAGGTGCTGTATATGCTTGGCGTGGAGCCTGTTAGGGATGCTTTCGGACGTGTTACCGACCTGCGTCTGATACCCTCGCAGGAGTTGGGCCGTCCCCGTATCGACGTTGTGGTGCAGACCAGCGGCCAGCTCCGCGACTTGGCCAGCTCGCGGCTGTTTTTGATAAACCGTGCCGTGGCAATGGCGGCCGAAGCCAAAGGCGACAAATACGAGAACTACGTTCGTTCCGGTGTGGTGGATGCCGAGAAAGTGCTTACCGACAAAGGCCTTTCGCCCAAAGAGGCGCGCGAAATATCGCTCTACAGGGTGTTCGGCGGAGTGAACGGCGGCTATGGCACCGGCATTCAGGGAATGGTGATGGCCGGCGACAAATGGGAGAAAGAGCAGGAAATAGCCGAGACATACGTCAACAATATGGGTGCTTTCTACGGCGACGAGAAACATTGGGAAAACGTCACCCAATATGCTTTCGAGGCGGCACTTGCCAACACCGACGCCGTGGTGCAGCCCCGACAGAGCAACACTTGGGGTGCCCTCAGCCTCGACCACGTGTACGAGTTTATGGGCGGCCTCAACCTCGCTGTTCGCAACGTTACCGGCAAGGACCCCGACGCCTACCTAAGCGACTACCGCAACCGTAACAATTTTCGTATGCAGGAGGTGAAAGAGGCCATCGGCGTGGAAAGCCGCACCACCATTTTCAACCCTAAATTTATCTCCGAAAAGATGAAAGGCGGTGCCAGCGAAGCCAACGAGTTTGCCGAGATTATACAAAACACATACGGCTGGAACGTGATGAAACCCAATGCGATAGATAATGAGATGTGGGACGAGGTTTACAACGTTTACGTAAAGGATAAATTCAACCTCGGTGTGCAGGGCTATTTCGAGAATACCAACCCCGCAGCCCTCGAGGAGATGACCGCCGTGATGATGGAGACCGCCCGCAAAGGGATGTGGCAGGCCTCGCAGCAACAGCTCACCGACATCGCCAAGCTGCACACCGACTTGGTCAACAAATACAAACCCTCGTGCAGCGGTTTTGTTTGCGACAACGCCAAGCTGCAACAATTCATCGCACAGAAGGTGGACAACTCCGCGGCTCAGCAGTATAGTCAGAATATCAAGGAGATACGCGAAAGTGCCACCGCCGACAACAAAGGCATGGTGATGAAAAAAGAGCAGCTGAACGACGACAGCTCCACCACCCGCCATTTTGTGAGCAACCTGCTTGTGGGCGTGGGCGTCGCCGTGGCCGTAGTGCTGATGATTCTGGTGGTCCGCAAACGTCGTAAAAACATGGAGTAAAACAGAAAAACGATGCAAACTCTTGTCCTTTTGCTGATGATAGTCATCGGTTTCAACTTTGTGCTGAAACAGAGTTTCCGCGGTATGTTCTATGTGGGTGTGCTGGCGTTGCTTTCGGCGGGGTTTGTGGCCTTGCTGTGGCCTGTGGCCATAGAGCAGTCGAAGATGCAGATTGCCCAGTGGCTCGCCAGTCCCGACCTGATGCTCGACACCTCGGTGATACTTACCGTGGATGTGGCCTTGCAGATGTGGTTTTGCATACTATGCGCCGACCGCCTGAACAACGTTGCGGAAAGCCGTTCCCGCAAGGTGCTTTTGGCGGTGCTTTCGCTGTTTCCCGGACTGCTCTTTTTCGGGGTGCTGTTTAGCCTGCTGGTGGCAGTGATATTCTCTTTCCCCGGCACCTCGTTTGCAGTGTTGGGATACGGTTTCGCTGCCGTGGTGCTGCTGTGTATTCCTCTGACAGTGTGGCTGATAAAGAAACTCCTGCCCGAAGAGAACATCCGGTTGGAGCTATTGTTTCTCTCCAACGCCCTTGCCGCCGTGCTCGGCGTTGTGGCCACGGTGAACGGTCGTACTGCCGCCGAGGCGGTGGGCGATGTCAATTGGAAAGCCTTTGCCGCAATGGTGGCCCTGCTGCTGGCAGGAACGGCGGCGGGCTATGGGTTAAGAAAACAAATTTTCAAACGTAAATATTTAAACAACAACTGATTATGCAATACATTTCGAGCATCCTCTATTGGATTTCTACCGGACTGCTTGTTCCGGTCATCGTCCTGCTGATTTACTTTTTCCTGCGCACCTTGGTGCTTGTGGGCAGCTTTTTCGGACAATATCTCGACCTTCGCAAGACCGAGCGTTTTATGAAAGAGGAATTTAAAACGTTGAACAGTAGTAATTTGCCCTCGTTTATGGAACGGTTGCCACAAAAAAGCCGCTCGCTGCTGGTTGTGTATCTGCGGCAGGTGTGGGAAAACCGCGGCAACCACGCTTTGGTTGAAAAACTGGTGGGTGATTTCGAGATTGCCGCCGACAAGGACCTTGCCATCTCCAAAGCCCTCACCAAAATGGGTCCCATGCTCGGACTGATGGGCACTTTGATACCCATGGGTCCCGCCCTTGTGGGACTGGCCTCGGGCGACATCGCGTCGATGGCGTACAACATGCAGGTGGCTTTCGCAACCACCGTGGTGGGACTGTTCAGCAGTGCCATCGGCTTTGCCACCTTGCAGATAAAACAACGTTGGTACGTGCAGGATCTCAACAATTTGGAATATTTCGCACAACTAACCAAACAAAATCCCCAAAACGATGAGACGACGACTGCTGCATAACTCCGACGACAACGACCCCATGAGCGTGGTTAGCAACCTCTTCGACGTGGCCATGGTCTTCGCCGTGGCGCTGATGGTGGCGCTCGTTACAAGGTTCAATATGACCGAGATGTTCTCCGAAGAGGACTTCACCATTGTGAAAAATCCCGGCAAGGAGAATATGGAAATCATCACCAAAGAGGGGCAGAAGATTAACCGCTACACTCCCGACGAGAATCAGGACGCCGCCTCCGGCAACCGCGGCCGCCGTGTGGGCATTGCATACGAGCTGGAAAACGGCGAGATTATCTACGTGCCGGAATAGAACGGTAATACCTCTATTATTGACAATAACAATTACGGCAGGTTTCTTTTAACGTGTAATTTCCACGAATTGCTCGTAAATTATTGTGATTTAAAAATTAATGGCTGATTATATGGTAATTCGTGTTTAGAACACCTGCGCCAATTTCATTTTTCGTCAGATTATTCAGTTAGGCTACTTGTCGCCATAATGGCCGTAGGTGGAAAGCACATCAACGTGTATTTCCGTTTCGAATATTTCGTAAATAAGTCGGTGTTTCTTTGTGAAATGTCGACTCCAAACCTCTACGCAGCTGCCTTTAAGTTGCTCGGGCTTGATGTTCTTGTAGTTTTTTCGGTATGTCGATGACTTCCTTCTCCGAAGGACTTTCGGTGGATGTTGAGAAACTTTTTCGATAGTTCGGAGTTCGGAAACAGTTGATAATCAACAATTGGCAATGAATAATTAGTTTGTAGTGGTGAGTGTGCAGTTGAACAACTAAACATTTTATTTCTGGTTTCTCATCACATTGCACAAAAAAGTGGGTGAGGCGATTGCGAAATTTCCAATCAGTGGCTGTAAAAGTTTGATTTATCCCGTAAAGTAATATCGGACGTTTGAAATATCAATAAAAAATCGTATCTTTGCACGCGGTTTCAAAAGTAAAAAATATTTAAAGTTTTGAAACCGATATTTGTTATGAAACTAATAGATAGGACGTTATATACGGATAGATTAAAGCGAATAAAGGGAACTCCAGATATCAAGATCATCACTGGAATCCGTCGCTGTGGTAAGTCCCGACTTTTGCAAGAGTTTATCAAATATATCGAAAAAACAGAAGATGATGCCAACATCATTTTTGTTGATTTCACTCGTTTGGACTTTGAACCACTACGGGAGTATCATGCATTGTGTCGATATGTGCAGGAACACCATCAGTCGGACAAGACAAACTATTTGATGATTGACGAGGTTCAAATGTGTCCCAATTTCGAGATTGCAATCAACAGCCTCCATTCGAGTGAACAATATGATATCTATCTCACAGGCTCAAATGCCTTCCTGTTGAGTGCAGACCTTGCCACGTTGTTCACTGGCCGTCATATTGAGATTCCGGTCTTGCCATTCAGTTTCAAAGAGTATTGTACTTATCACACACCTTCGGATGATATACAGACTATGTTTGACAAGTATGTGGCTGAAGGAGGGCTGTCCGGTTCATACGTGTATTCAGATGCATCTGACAAAAAAAGCTATATCAAAGAGGTGTACTCTACAATACTTACACGCGACTTGGTGGATAAGTACAATCTGACGGATGCACATTCTCTCACGCAGGTGGCAAACTACTTGATGGACAATGTGGGAAATATCACATCGCCCAACAATGTGTCGGGGTGTTTGACGGCCAACAGCAATCCTACATCGCACGTCACAGTGCGTCGATATATCCAGTATCTATGCAATGCTTTTGTCTTTTATAAAGTGGACCGCTACGATATTAGGGGACGAAAGTATTTGGAATCATTAAACAAATATTATCTTGCCGACACTGGTATACGATATGCTTTGCTGGGCAGAAGAAATCTGGACTGGGGCCGTATCTACGAAAATATTGTTTTCTTGGAGTTGATACGGAGGGGATATGAGGTGTACGTGGGAAAACTATACCAAAAGGAAGTGGACTTTGTTATTATGCGGGATGATGAAAAGGCATACATTCAAGTAAGTGACAATATTACAGATAAAGATACTTTTGAGCGGGAGGTGTCATCTCTTTTGAGCATAAATGATGCCTACCCCAAAGTGCTGATAGCCCGCACTCGCCATGAAACATACGATTATCAGGGGGTCAAGATTTTTGACATCGCCCAATGGTTGATGGGGTAACAATTCTCAAATACGTTTGCTCAAGACCTCATCCCGTTACAGGTAGGCAAAACGGCCACGGGCAGTTTCATAAATGTGGAGCCAGTAAAAATGCGTTAGTGAAAACACACCGGGTTCCACTGCCCCCCGACGGCTTTACAACCACCTGCAGCTACGACCTGCGCGGCCGCCGTGTGGGCATTGCCTACGAGCTGGAAAACGGGGCGTAATGGACAAAAAGTAGGCTGTTTTTGAGACGATACTTTCAAGTGGACAAAAAGTAGACCGAAATTCCTGTAATGCGTGTTGAATCCACGCTTTACAATGCTAAAAGGGTGGGGGGGATAAAAGTATAGATTTTTTTGTAGCTAAGCGGAGTATGTAAAAACGCCCTGTTAAAGCCGTTTTATCTCGGCATCAACAACATAAATATCTCCATCGGCATCCACCAACACATTCCGGGGCAGTATGTCCCACGTCTCATATTCCTTATTTTTGAAACGTCCCACATCTGTGCCTTTTTCAAAACCGAGAGCCGCCATATACGTGTCAATCATAATCTGGCTTGCTGGCTTGGCATTGGCTATGCGGGGTTGGAACAGTATAGGCATAACTGTGCGTCCGTCAAATCCTGCAAAACCGAAGAAAGAGTATGCTGTGTCAGGAAAAAGTTAGTTATGTAAAACGATTTTTTAAAGAAGGGAAACAATGCTTCCATTGTTATTGAGCAAATTGTTCACTTTGTAAATGCCATTTTCTGCGACATAAGTGTCGTTTTCGTGTCCGCTCGGTCCCGGAATACCCAATTGGAATATATCCATCATAGGAATCCACAACTTGTTGGCTTTAGCCCATTGTTCGGCAGCCCGTTGTTATGCATCGTTGGTGGTTACATCTGCTTTGCCAGTGCCAGATTGCGTTTCATGTATTCGGCAAAGTCGGCAGAGCTCATCGGCGATTGCTGTGATGCGGCGATTTTCCGTTTCTTGCGCTCTGTCACCTCTTTGTGAAAATGATTCAGGTATTTCATAAGCCATTGTCAAAAATATTTTACAATTGCAAAGATACGATTATTATTTGAAATGGGAATAAAAAAAATGTAAGGAGGTGGACAAATAGTATATCGATTTTTTTATAATGCCCGTTGGTTCAATGTATTACAATACTCGAAGGTCGATATGCAAAAAAACAGGCGGCTCGCAGAGCCGCCTGTTTCGTGAGTTAGTTTTGGGAATGTGTTATTTGGCTTCGTCTTCCACTTTCTCGGGTTTGAGGGTTACGCTGACGTAGTTGTTGAGGTTGATGAATTTGTTGGCGAGGTTTTTGATGTCCTCGGGGGTAACTTTCTTCACCATAGCGTTGTAGTCGGTGATGTATTCGTCGCGGCTTTCGCCATAGATGTAGCTGCCTTTGATCTGGCCCAGCCAGTAGCTGTTGTTCTGCACGCCTTTGTCGTGTTGAACGATCATCTGTTCCTGAACTTTGCCGAGGGTCTTGGTGTCGCAGCCTTTCTTCATATACTGTTTGAGTATGTTGATGCAGTCTTTCTCTATTTTCTGAGCTTTTTCGGGGTCGCACTGGATGAAGTACTGCCAAACCACTGTGCCGTCGCCGGTGATGGAGGGGCTGCAGCTGATGTTGGCGCTGGGGCTGTAGGCGTCGCCGTTTTTCTCGCGTATGATTTCGAGGGTGGTGATGGCCAGAGCGTCGCTGAATTCCTGGATGGCGATACGGGTCTGGAGGTCGAGTTCGCTGTTGTCAACTTCCATCTGGCCCGACAGGAGGAGCATGCCTTGTCTTTCGAAACCTTTGACGGCTTCGGAGTGCACGATGCCTTTGGCAAACTCGTTTTTACGGTCGATGGCGTAGTTTTTGGTAACGGCGGGGATAGTGGGCAGGTGGTTGAGGTAGTTGGCAATCATGGCCACGGCGCTGTCGCTTACATTACCCACGAAGAAGAACACTTGGTTGTTGGCGTAGGCGAAACGTTCTTTGTAGATTTGGTACATGCGGTCGAGGTCGAGGCTGCGCACCTGCTCCTCGGTGGGGTAGGGCATTATGCGCTTGCTGTTGGGATAAGCGGTTTTGATGTATTTGTCGATAAACACTACCTGCGGGTTTTCGCGGACGAATTTCAAGGCTTGCAAAGTGTTCTCTATTTCGCGGTCGTAGGCCTCTTTGTCCTTGCGGGGAGCGGTGTAGTAGAGGTTGATGAGCTGCAGTGTGGTTTCAAGGTCCTTGGGCGAGCAGTTGCCGTTGAAGCCTTGGGTTACGCCGTCGATGCTGGGGCTGATGCTGAGGTTCATGCCTTTCAGTTTTTTGCTCAGCTGGGTGGAGCTGAATTCGCCTATGCCGCCGGCGTCGATGAAGTCGTCGGCATTGTCGGCTTGGAAGTAGTCGGCGTCGCCGTAGAGCGAGGTGCCGCCGAGGGAGTATGAGCTGATGAGTATTTCATCGGCTTTGAGTTCGGTTTTCTTAACCACGAAACGCACGCCGTTGGGGCAGGTGTACTCGGTGTAGCCGAGGGTGCTGTTGCTGGCGGTCTGTATGGGGGTTACGGTAGCCACGGTCTCGTTGAAGAGGGGCTCGCTGTTGAAGTTGTCAACCCAAGGCTCGGTTTTGATGTTCTTGTAGTTTTTCAGGATGTCGATAACTTCCTTCTCGGTGGGAACACCAACATCTTTCTTGTCGGGAGCGGTGAGGTAGTAAACGATGTTCTCTTCGGTAATCCAGCTCTTTACAAGGGCGTTGCATTCCTCGAGGGTAATTTCGGGAACAAATTCCTTGGCGTAACGGAATTCCTGACGGATGCCGGGGCAGGGGTCGTTGTCGAGGTAGTGGTTGGTGTATTCGTCGGCGAAGGAGTTGGTCTGTGTTTTGTTCTCCTCCTTGGCCATTTTGGTGTAGCGCGAGATAAGTTCTTCTTTCTGACGTTCGAGTTCGGCTTCGAGGAAACCGTGGTCTTCGATCTGTTTCATCATCTTGAGCAGGAGTTCGGTGGTCTCGATTATACGTCCGTCCTTGGGCATGGCGCCTGTTTCGAACACGTCTATCTCACGTCCGAGGAATCCGCCGTAGCCGCCGTTGGCCATCATCATGGGAGCAGTGGGTTTTTGGGTTATTTCGCCAAAACGCTCGTTGATCATCATACCTATGAGGCTGCGCACCAGCATTGTGCGGTAAGCGCCCACGGTGCCTTTGGGACCTTTTTTGTGTTTCCAGAATATCTCGAGGGTGGTGCTTGTGGCTTCCTTGTCGGTAGCGATGGCTATGAGGGGTTCTTTGTTGTCGGGTATTTCGTAGCTCTTGCGGGGCAGTTTGGGTTCTTTGCCGAGGAATTTGTGGCTGCTGAACACGTCTTTAACTTTCTGTTCCATGGCTTTGTCGCCCTTGAGGCCGTTGTATTCGTAGTTCTCCATGTCGCCTACGATGACTATGGCCTGCAGGTCGGGACGGTACCAGTCGTTGAAGAAATCGACGATGCTCTGGCGTTTGAAGTTCATGATAACTTCTTCTTTACCGATGGGCAGACGTTCGGCATAGAGTGAGCCTTTCAGCATGATGGGCCAAGTTTTCTTGCGGAGACGGTCGCCGTGGCCTACGCCGCCGCGCCATTCTTCGTGGATAACGCCGCGTTCGCTCTCAATCTCTTTCTCGTCGAAGAGGATGTTGCCGGCCCAGCCGTCGAGGATTTCGATACCCATTTTCACCATTTCGGGGTTGTCGGCGGGCATGTTCACGTAGTACACCGTTTGGTCGAACGAGGTGTAGGCGTTGATGTCGCGGCCGAATTCCACACCGTTTTCCTGAAGTTTCTGGATCATGGTGTTGTGGGGATAACCCTTGATGCCGTTGAAAGCCATGTGTTCGCAGAAGTGTGCGAGGCCCTGCTGGTCGTCGCGTTCCATGATGGAGCCGGCGTTCGACACCAGTCGGAACTGGATCATCTTTTCGGGTTTCTTGTTGTTACGGATGTAGTAGGTGAATCCGTTGTCGAGTTTGCCATAACGCACTTTCTTGTCCAAGGGGACGGTGGCGTTGAGGTCGGTTTTCTTCTCTTTCGAGCCGCCGCCGAGGACGCCGGGCTGTGCAAAAGAGGCGCCGCTGAAGACGAAAGTCAGCAGTAGGGCTAATAGAAACGTTTTTTTCATTGCGGTAAGTTTTTTATGTTTATACTGTTTATTTATTGTTTTCGTCGGAAAATTCGAGTATGTCGCCGGGCTGGCAGTCGAGCACTTTGCAGATGCTCTCGAGGGTGGAGAAACGGATGGCTTTGGCCTTGCCGGTCTTGAGTATCGAAAGGTTGGCGGGGGTAATGTCCACCTTTTCGGCGAGTTCGTTGAGCGACATCTTGCGCCGGGCCATCATCACATCCAAGTTTACTACTATTGCCATACCTTGTCGAGTGTTAGATTGTTAAGTCTTGGTCTTCTTGCATCTGTATGCCGATATGGAATATTTCGGCTATGAAAAGTATCACCAGTCCGAACATCAGGCGCACGAAATGCAGCGTAAATCCGGTGTCGGCCACAATGTCGGTGGACTGCAGGAAAGGTTTGATGTACTGCAGCTCGCAGAATTTAGCGAAATCGATGCACAACGACATCAGTATCAGCGCGATGGCTATGACTTTGAGGTAGCGTATGCTTTTCTTTTGGAAGATTTTGCCCTGTTTGAACGATTTGTAAAGCGAGCGCAGTTCGAGGAAAATGAAGATGAAAATAACCAGAAGTATTATCACGGTGGCGAACTGTAGCACCACGGCAGTGGTGGCCAGCGGCGACTGCAGTTTTGTTTCGTCGGTGGAGACCACCGAAACGTCGACGCGGTTGATGTGCGAAGTGATGGCGAGGGAGGTGTCGGCGGTGTTGGCAAATAGGAAGTCGTGGGCGGTGCTGTTGGCCTTGTTGCGTATGTCGGTAACCATAACGTAGGAGGCGTTGCTCTTTTCGCCCAGCAGACGACTGTTGACGCGGTCGAAAGTGTAGTAGTCGTCGGACGACACCACCTCGGTGAGGAACAGCCCTATGCACAACAGCAGCAGACCGATGAAAACGGCGTAGATAATACGCAGGTGCCGAAGGTATTTGTTTACGTTGTTCATTTTTTTCGACGTTTTACTTCCAATTGGTTTTGCAAAGTTACGTACTTTTTTTGAATTGAACAAATTTTTTATCGAAAAACGATAAATATTTTTTGTTAAAAAATAAAACTATCTGTGTAGTAAGATGTTAGAAAATGAAATTTTTTCGATTTTTTTTGTTTTTTCTTGGAAAAATGGTGTGCATGGTTTTCATTTGTGGAAAAAAGAGAAGTTTTTTCCGATTTTGAAAATTGCGGAAAAAATGTTACATTTGCAAAAGTGTCGCAACAGCGTTGTTGTGGCGTAAGGCGGTGTCAATTAGCGATATACGCCTAATATTATTATACATATATATAAAAAAACAGACTTATGGCAATAGAACTCAGTGAACAGGAACAAATTCGCAGAAACTCTTTGAACGAGCTCCGCAAGCTTGGTATAAACCCCTATCCCGCAAATCTTTACGAGGTGAACGTTAAAACTTCGGACATCCACGAGCAGTTTCCGAAGGACAACACTCTTTTCCAGAACGTTAGCATCGCCGGCCGCATTATGAGCCGCCGCATTATGGGTGCTGCATCGTTTGTGGAGCTGCAGGACAGCTACGGCCGCATACAGCTTTACATCAAACGCGACGAGATTTGTCCGGGCGAGGACAAGACTCTGTACAACACTGTGTTCAAGCGTCTTACGGATATCGGCGACATAATCGGCGTTACGGGCTATGTGTTCGTTACCCAGATGGGCGAGATAAGCATACATGTAAGCACTTTCACCCTGCTGAGCAAATCGCTGCGCGTGCTGCCCATAGTGAAAGAGAAAGACGGCGTGGTGTACGACGCTTTCACCGACCCTGAACAGCGTTATCGTATGCGCTACGTAGATTTGATTGTAAATCCGCAAGTTAGGGAGACTTTCGTGAAACGTGCCCAGATAATGAAAACCATGCGTCAGTATTTCGACGAACAGGGTTATCTGGAGGTGGAAACGCCTGTGCTTCAGCCTATTCCCGGAGGAGCTGCCGCACGTCCGTTCATCACCCACCACAACAGTCTGGATATCGACCTGTACCTGCGCATTGCCGACGAGCTGTATCTGAAACGTCTTATAGTGGGCGGATATGCAGGGGTTTACGAGTTTTCACGCAATTTCCGCAACGAGGGCATGGACCGCACCCACAACCCCGAATTCACCGCCATGGAGATTTATGTGGCCTACAAGGACTACAACTGGATGATGACCTTTACAGAAAACATGCTCGAGCGCATTGCCACCACCCTGCATGGCAAAACTACCGTCAAGATTGGCGACAACGAGATAGATTTCAAGCCTCCCTACCGTCGAGCTCCGATGATAGAACTCATAAAAGAGCATACCGGCATCGACATCAGCGGGATGGACGAGGCTCAGCTACGCGAAACCTGTGTCAAACTGGGTGTGGAGACCAACGAAACCATGGGCAAGGGCAAGCTCATCGACGCCATCTTCGGCGACAAGTGCGAGCATCAGCTTATACAGCCCACCTTTGTGATAGACTACCCCATAGATATGTCGCCCCTGTGCAAGCGCCACCGCGACAACCCTGAGCTTACCGAGCGTTTCGAGCTGTTTGTCAATGGCAAGGAGCTGGCCAACGCCTACAGCGAGCTCAACGACCCCATCGACCAGCTGGAGCGTTTTCAGGAGCAGCTGCGCCTGAGTGAGAAAGGCGACGACGAGGCGATGTTCATCGACATGGACTTTGTGCGCGCCCTCGAGTTCGGCATGCCGCCGACGTCGGGAATGGGTATAGGCATAGACCGTCTTGTGATGTTTATGACCGGCGAGCAGTCGATACAGGATGTCCTTTTCTTCCCGCAGATGAAGCCCGAGCAGAAGCCCCATGTCAGCACCGACGAGGAGTTCAAGGCCATCGGCGTGCCCGAGCCTTGGATACCGCTGTTGCGTAAGATGGGATTCAACACCGTTGCCGCCCTCAAGGAGGCAAATGTAAACAAACTGTTCAACGACCTCAACGGTCAGCGCAAGAAAAACAAACTCGACGTGGCCCCTCTGAAAAAGGAGGAGGTGGAAGCCTGGCTGGGATAATTGTGGATGGATGCCCCCAAGGGGGCAGAAATCACACAAATCTGAACAAATCGAACAAATGTTTTTGAAAAAACATTTTTGAAAGATTTGATAATTATTTGAGATATTTTTAGCGAAGCCGACATGTATGAATGCTCCTTGTGGGGCAGAATTTCGAAGTAGTCGTGAACTCTTTTGAAATAAGATGCATAGTGAACAAATCATACAAATCTGAACAAATCTAACAAGTAGATTTGTATTGGATAACATGTAGAATATGGACTTGATAGAAGAACATAATAAACGTTACGCTTTCTTTCGTGAAATAACGGGAGAGGCAATGAGGGTTCATCGCAAATTCCGTGGTGGTCTTCTTGAAAGCGCATACGAAGCCGCACTTAAATATTTGTTGGAGCAGAAAGGTTTTAATGTAGAACGTCAGGTGTATCTGCCCATCTATTGGGACGATGTGCGTCTTGACCAAGATTACCGAATGGATTTGGTGATAAACGGAAATATTATAGTTGAGCTAAAGGCGGTCAAATATATTGATACTCCACATCGTCGCCAGTTGTGGAATTATATGAATCTGACCCATTTACAATATGGAATGCTTATCAATTTTAGTCCGGATGGACTTTATAGCGAGTGGTATTGCCGAGATGAAATAACAGGAGAAATAGATAAGGTTAAATTGTTGTAAATGTGAAATATTCTTGATAATGACGATGTTGCAAGAATCTGTCATTTCAAATATAAAATAGATTTGTAAGATTTGGAACGATTTGTCGGATTTCTCACCGAAGGTGATAAAAAAAGTAAATATCATGCCAACACCCAAAAATTTCACGGTTTATCGCGCTTCGGCGGGCTCTGGAAAGACCTTCACCCTTGTGCGCGAGTATCTTGCATTGGCTTTGGCCGGCAGCGACATGGAAATCGACGACAACTTCCGTCATATCCTTGCCATCACTTTCACCAACAAGGCCACCAACCAGATGAAAGAGAGGATATTGGACACCCTCTCCAACCTTCAGGATGCCGTCATCCGCGACGGCAAGGAGCGCAATATGTGCGAGGCGCTGTGCAAGGGACTGGACATACAGCCGGCGGAACTCTCGCGCAGGGCGGCATTGCTGCAAAAGGCCATTCTGCACAACTACTCCGATTTTGCGGTATGCACCATCGACAGTTTTATGAACCGTGTTGTCCGCACTTTCGCCATCGACCTCGGACTCCCTCCGCGTTTCGACATCTCGCTCGACGACGGCGTGGTGCTGGAAAACGCCGTGGACAGCCTTATTGCCGACATCAGCGACGAGCATCCGGAGCTCACTAAGGTGATAAAGAGCTTTGCGCTGAAAAAGATGGAAGAAGGCAAGGCGTTCAGCGTGCGCGACGATATCCTTGCCAGCTCGCAAACCGTTATGAACGAGGATTTTGAGGAGAAGTACGAGCTGCTTAAGGATGTGAATCTCGCCGATTTTTTCGATATTGCCGAAAAGCTGAAAAAGGACAATAAAGAATTCGAGGAGACGGCAAAACAGAAAGCGTTGGAGCTCTGCGGCAGGATTGAGCGGCTAGGCCTCAGCGACGATGATTTCAAAGGCAAGTCGAGGGGAGGGGCCTATGCTTTTCTTAGAAAAATATCCGAAGGCGGCTGCGGTTATTCCCCCTCGTCGACATTGAAGAACAACCTCGATTCGGGCGACATTGCCAACAAAGGTGCCAAAGATGTGGCAGCTGTCAATGCGTTTATTCCTGATATACAGCAATTTTTGCAATTTCTGGATCGTGAGGTGGTGCTTTACTCCACCCGCGGCCTGCTGTTGGAGAAGATTTTCCAAGTGGCGTTGCTCAAGGAGGTGCGCGACAAGATACGCGATTATTACAACGAAAACGGGCTGGTGCATATCTCGGAGAACAACAAGCTGATTTCGGAGACGGTGCGCAACGAGGAGGCCCCCTTTGTTTTCGAGCGACTCGGCTGCCGTTACCGCCATTTCCTTATCGACGAGTTTCAGGATACCTCTATCATGCAGTGGCAGAATATGTTACCACTTATCGAGAATGGCTTGGCCGAGGGACGGAAATCGCTCATCGTAGGCGACGGCAAGCAGGCCATCTACCGTTTCCGACAGGGCGATGTGGAACAGTTCCAATACGTGCTGAAAGTCCCCGAAGGGAATGACAACACGATAACTCGTAAGCGCCAGGCGGTGGTGGCACGCAACGGACAGGAGGAGAATCTCGGAACTAACTACCGTTCGTTCAGTGAGATAGTGACATTCAACAACAGTTTCTTCTCATTTGTCGAAAAACAACGAGAGGAGGGTGCCAACGGCAGTCGGCTGATGCACGACATTTATGTGGGCGACGATGCCGGACATCCATCGCTTGCGCAGGAAGTGGCGAAAGATAAGGAAGGCGGATGTGTGGAAGTGCAGTTTTACGACAAAAACGACGAGGTGCAGCCTTCGCCGTTCGAACGCATTTATTCCGCCATAGAGCGGTTGAAATCAGCGGGTTACGACTATAAGGACATTGCCATACTGACACGAAAGAACGACACCCTGTCGGACATTTGCACCAACCTGATGCTGATCAACAACGAACGCCAGAAAGAGGGGCGGGGCATGGAAAACTTGCTGTTTTCCACTGCCGAATCGTTGAAACTGTGGAACAACGAAGATGTGAAATTCCTGCGTTGCTTGCTCGGCTATCTCGACAACGACAATGACGATGTGGCCAAACTGGGGATGTCGGAGTATCTGAACGGCAGGGGCGAGAGCCGCTTGCTGTCGTCGTTGCTCATCGACAAAGACGGTTTTGGGAAAATGTTGACGGAAGTCTATCCCACTTTCAACCACGACTGGCTTTTGTCGCAGACTTTGTACGACTGCTGTTACGAGCTGGTGCGCATTTTCGGCGTGCCGCTAACGCCTTACGTGTATTCGTTTTTGAATTTTGTGGCGGGCTACGGCTCACGTAGTCGCAACAACCTCAGCGAGTTCCTCGAAAGTCTCGACGAGGTTTGGACCAGCCTCTCCACCAAGACCTCCGACGATCTCAACGCCGTCCAGATGATGACCATACACAAGTCGAAAGGACTTGAGTTTCCGGTGGTTATTTATTATATGCTGCCCAGCAGAGATACGGGTAAAAACGAGATGTGGGTAAAAATTGATGAGGAAGAAGTTGGTGTCAATCCGTTGAAAATCAGCTTGGTAGGAAGGAAAAAGGCCACCGTCGACACCATTTTCGGCGAGCAGTATGTAGAGGAGATGCAGAAATGCGAGATCGACGACCTTAACGTGCTGTATGTGGCTCTTACACGTCCCGAGCAGCAGCTGATTGTCTTCGCCGCCGACCAGTCGTCGATAAAATTTCCGCAGTACGAAGGTGTGTTTATGGACTATGTAAAAGATGCTTCCCACGGTTTTGTGGAGGTGGAGGCCGACAGGCTTTACCGCAAAGGCAACCCCGATTTCTGTAAAAAGAAAGAGAAAAAGCCCGCCAATGTTTATGAGCTGAAAACCAACGACTCGCAGTCGTGGGCGAGGGGCATGCGCATTGTGGGAAAAACCAAATCCAAATTGGATTACCATCAGTCGGATGCACAGCAGGTTGGCAACATAGTTCACGAAATATTGTCGCGCATCGGTACCCTCGACGAGGTGGAGGAGGTGAAAAACGACTATTTCGCCGAAGCGAAACTCGACAAAGAGGTGGAGCAACGGGTGTCGGACCTTCTTCACAGTGTGCTGGAAACCAAAGCAGTGCGGCCGTTCTTCGATTCACAATACGACTATAAAACCGAGTGCGACATAATGCACCAAGGCGAGATTGTGCGTCCCGACCGCATTGTGTTTGCCAACGGCGAGACTTGGGTGGTGGATTACAAGACGGGTGATTCTAAAGCAGAGCACAAGGACCAAGTGCACGGCTATATGTCGGTGCTGAAAGAGTTGGGGTATGCCAACGTAAAAGGTTTCCTGCTGTATATCAGCAACGATGGCTGCGAGGTGGAAGAGGTGTAAGTAGTTAGTAGTTAGTAATTTGGGTGGCGGTGCCTTCGACAAACTCAGGCACCGCTGATAATTTGGAATGAAAAAGGAATGTAAGTGATTAAGAGCTAAGTATTAAGAGTTTTTCTTTTTGGGGAATGACAATAGGCTTCGATGGGCTGTTAGACTCTACATGTTTCATAATGCAAAAAAAACGTGCCATAGTAGATAGCACGTTTTTTTATCAGCATGAAAGCTTAAGGCTTTTTTTCTTATCTTATCACTTTCGTGAAAACGGGTGCTGCGCTGTCGGCCACGGTTACATACACTTGTATTTCGCTTGCGGGAGGCATGTCGGGTTTGTCGTCGCGGGGCAGGTCAACGGCGATGAAGAGGTATTCGGTGCCGTTGGGTAGTGCGCGGGCGGCGACAGTCTTGGCTTCGGCGTGGAGCATAGGATAGCCGTCCACGGCGGTGTTGAATATGGCTTTCTCGTCGTCGCTTACGGGGTGCTGTTCGGGGAAGTCGTCGAGTTTGGCGTACTCACCTTCGATGAAACCGTTGGCTTTGAGGAACTGGTCGATTTCCAGCGGCACTGCGTCGAGACGGGCGGCGCGGACACCGTAGCCGGGCAGGATTTCGGCGTTGGGCTGAGCTTCGGCCAAGTCCTTGGCGCTCGACTCCAGTCCTCCGCTGCCGAAAGTGCAGAAGGGAACGATTTTCTTGCCGCTCAAGTCGTTGTTTTTGAGGAAGGTAGTAACGGGCGGTGCGTAGGTTCCGAACCAAACGGGATAGCCGAGGAACACCACATCGTATTGCGTGAGGTCGGTCTTAAGAGGCTGGATTTCGGGCAGAACTCCGGCTTCGCGCTCGCGCATGCAACGAGCGATAGTCGAATCGAAATCGCCGTCGTAGGGAGGGATGGAGATGATTTCCTCGATGTCGGCGCCGAGGCGCTTGGCAATCTCTTCGGCCACGACCTTGGTTTTCGAGGTCTGCGAATAATAAAGCACCAGAACTTTGGGGGCTTCTTGTTTTTCGGTCTTCGAACCGCACGAAACGGCAGTCATCGCTGCTACGGTGAGGACCATCATAAGTCTGAAATTTCTCATTGTATTGAAGTTTTTATGTTATTGTTTTCGTTTTGCAAAGGTACGTTTTTTTCGGCAACTTTAGCACTGTCGTCGTTTTTGTCAGCCGAAAAGCAGTTGTATAGTGTTTTTTCGAGTTGTAGCAGGGCGGCTTTTTTGTCGGTGCCTGCCGCGTAGCCGGTAAGGGAGCCGCCTGCACCGAGCACTCTGTGGCAGGGGATTATGAGGGATATGGGGTTGTGTCCCACCGCGTTGCCCACGGCCTGCGCCGACATCCGTTCCAAACCGTTTTTGCGGGCGATGGCACGTGCTATCTCACCGTAAGTCATAGTTTTACCATAGGGTATGGATAGGAGAATCTCCCATACAAGTTGGCGGAAAGGAGAGCCTTTTGGCTTCAACAAAGGTGTGAAATCGGGCTTTTGGCCGGAGAAATAGATATCGAGCCAGCGGCGGGTTTGCTCAAAAACAGGCAAGTCGTTTTTTGTGGACGATTTTTCTGAAAGCGTTGCGGCGAAATGTTTCTGTTCGTCGAACCAAAGACCGGTAAGTGCCACGCCGTCAGAAGCCATGGTAATGCCGCCAAGCGGCGAGTTGTAGTGGGTGGTGAAATCCATCGGTTAGATGTTGTAATTCCTTGCGCCGAAGATGGCACTGCCCACGCGTACCAATGTGCTGCCTTCTTCGATGGCGATGGGGTAGTCGCCCGACATGCCCATCGATATTTGTGCAAAGTCCTGTTTGTCGGCAAAGAACTCCGCTTTCAGCTTTTCGAAAATCCCTTTCAGGTTGCGGAACTCGGAGCGTACCAGCGCCATGTCGTCGGTGTTGGTGGCCATGCCCATAACTCCCACGATGTTAATATTTTGCATGGCTTTGTAGTCGTCGGAGCGTAGCATTGCCGAGGCTTTGTCGTGGTCGAGGCCGAACTTGGTCTCCTCGGTAGCTATGTGGAACTGCAGCAGGCAGTCAACTTTGCAACCTTTTTTAGTGGCCTCTTTGTTTATCTCGTGCAGCAGTTTTGGGCTGTCCACGCTGTGTATCAGCGAAACAAAGGGGATAATGTATTTTATTTTGTTGGTCTGCAGGTGTCCGATGAAATGCCATTGTATATCCTTTGGCAGAGCCTCGTGTTTGTCGCGCATTTCGAGGGCGTGGTTTTCGCCAAACACGCGCTGTCCGGCATCGTAGGCGGCTTGTAGGTCCTCCACGGGTTTGGTTTTCGACACGGCCACGAGGGTAACGCCGTTTGGTACGGTTTGCCGTATTTTTTCAAGGTTTTCGGCTATATTCATTTTCCATTGTCTTTTTTGCTGTCGTCGAAATATTGTGGCGGCAGCTTGTCCTTGTCTATCTGGCTGTTTTTTTTCAGGAACTCGTCGCGATAGCTCTGCTGCTGCCGTTGGCCCATTTTTGGGAAAAGCATGGTGGCGCACAGCCGGTAAACGACGTACAATATTATTATCCCGATTAAAAAGTACCAGAACATTGTTTTAAAGAATAAACGCGGGACGACGAAGTCGCCCCGCATTGTGAGGTTTTATTTTGCCGACATCTCGGTGAAATATTCGTAGAAATAGGGTATTGTCTCGATACCGCGGTAGAAGTTGAAGAGCGGGTAGTTTTCGTTGGGGGCGTGGATGGCGTCGCTGCCGAGGCCGAAGCCCATAAGTATCGACTTGATTCCGAGGATTTTCTCGAAACCTGCTACGATGGGGATACTTCCGCCGCTGCGTGTGGGTATGGGACGTTTGCCGTAGGTGGTCTGGTAAGCCTTTTCGGCGGCTTTGTAGGCCGTCATCTCCAGAGGCGACACGTAAGAGGCACCGCCGTGCGACGGGGTTACTTTCACCGTAACGCAGTCGGGAGCGATGCTTTCGAAATAGTTCTTGAACATCAGGCTGATTTTCTCGAAGTCCTGATTGGCCACCAGACGTGTGGAGATTTTGGCGTGAGCCTTGGCTGGAAGCACTGTCTTGGAGCCTTCGCCGGTGTGTCCGCCCCAAATTCCGCATACGTCGAGGCAGGGACGAATGCCGGTGCGTTCGTTGGTGGAGAAGCCTTTTTCGCCGTGTACGGTCTTGATTTCTAGGTCTTTCTGGTATTTGTCCAAATCGAAGGGAGCCTGAGCCATCAGGGCGCGTTCCTCGTCGGAGATAACCAGTACATCGTCGTAGAAACCGGGAATGGTGATGTGGTTGTTCTCGTCGTGGAGCGAGGCAATCATCTTGCAGAGTATGTTGATGGGGTTGGCCACGGCGCCGCCGTAGATACCCGAGTGCAGGTCGTGGTTGGCGCCTGTAACCTCCACATCCCAGTAGCACAGACCGCGCAGACCGCTGGTGATGGAGGGGATGTCCTGAGCTATCATTCCGGTGTCGGAAACGAGGATGATGTCGGCCTTGAGCAGTTCCTTGTTCTCTTCGCAGAAAGCGTAGAGGCTGCCGGATCCTATCTCCTCTTCGCCCTCGAGCATAAATTTGACGTTGCAGGGCAGCTGGTTGGTGCGTACCATAAATTCGAAGGCTTTGGCGTGCATAAACGACTGACCTTTGTCATCGTCGGCACCGCGTGCCCAGATATGTCCGTCCTTTACCACGGGTTCGAAAGGCTCGGTGTTCCAGAGTTCCAGCGGAGCCACGGGCATCACGTCGTAGTGTCCGTACACGAGCACGGTGGGTTTGGCGGGGTCGATGGTCTTGCGGCCGAACACCACGGGGTTGCCTTTGGTGGGCATCACTTCGGCGTGGTCGGCACCGGCGGCAAGGAGGAACTCCTTCCATTTGTTGGCGCAGCGCACCATGTCGTCCTTATGTTCCGCTTCGGCGCTGATGCTGGGGATGCGTATCAGCTCGAAAAGCTCGTCAAGAAAACGGTCTTTGTTTTCGTCGATGTATTTTTTTACGTCTTGCATGGATATAGGTTTTTGGTTATTATTTCGATGTTAGAATATATAACTCAATTTTCGCAAATCGTCCGATAGGTGATGGATTTTGGATGCCACTTCGTGGCAGAAATCATACAAATCTTTTCAAATCGAACAAATACTATTCTGTCTGATTTGTTCTAATTTGTTGGATTTCTTGCCGTAGGCGACAGAAAATCACTATTTTTCGCAAATGCGAAACTTGAATATATAATAACGTAGCAGTAAGGTAAATAGTGTGTAAGGTGGAAAAAAATATTTGGTTGTATGTAGAGACGATGTGCACATCGTTTCTACGGAAACGGGAATTTTATTTTGCAATGATGTAGAGACGTGGCGTGCCGCGTCTGAACAAATTCCGTTGAATGTTTGTGCAAAAAGTAGTCCGTAATAATGTGCCAAAAGCGGTGTAGAAAAAAAAATTTTGCCATATTGGAAAAAAATCGTAATTTTGCAGTTGCTTACGAGAGAAATGTAAGTGGCAAGAAAAGCATTGCAATATTGTCCAGATATCGAAATTCGGCAAATTTCAATAAAGGATGGACGGAGCATTTTAGCTTTCGCTTGATGTGTATGCATTTTAAACAAGCATACCCACAGGCGTGAGATGAGTTCCATATAAACCGTTCCTTTTAGGTTTGCCGAAACCTCGATACCAACGGACATGAGCACAAAAGTCTCATGCCTTTCTTTTTTATGATGTTTTAACCCTGTTGGAGGCTTTGGGGAAAGAAAAGTTGCGCCCGACACGAATCAAGGGATTAAAAAATGAAGAGAAGAATCATTCTTCTGGCTTTTGCGGCATCAGTCGCAGCGTTAGCAATGCAATCGTGTAAAACAACCACGGATTTGCTGACACAAAGAGTAACGTATACTGTTACTAACCAAGACAATGAGGGAAGAACCGACCAAGACAAGTTCAATGTGGAATATGACAAGTTCATTATCCAGTACACAGCCGATAGCGGTTGCATCGTTATTAACAATTCGGATTCAATGATGTATATAGATATGGGAGAATCTTATTTTACGTCTATGGGAGAGGCATATCCGCTGTACGACAATACCGTGCGCACAAGCAGTAATTCAACTACAGTTGGTACTTCGAAAGGTACAGTTAGTACCAGTACCTATTATAATACCAGCTTCGGCAAAACAAAAACAGTGGAAAAAACCAATACTAATACTACACAGACAAAAGAAGAGCGAATTATTACAATTCCCCCGTACAGCCGTCGTCAAATAAAATTCTTCTATCTTGGAACTCCAAGTATCATAGAAGTCGTGAATGGTAAAGAACAATTCAAGAAAGTAGGTTCTGTTTACAACTACACCAATGAGTATGTTGATGTGAGCGGTCATACAATGACCTACACATTCACCCCTCAGGCATATAAAAAAATGGCACGAAACAATTTCACCCTAACAAAAGAGGAAATTCTTTCGACACCTGCTCCAGTACAGAAAAATTCTGTGGGACAGCGCACAGTAGAAGGCGCTTCCCACAAAGTACCGAGTGCTGGATTCTTGATTACATTTTTTGGACTTGTTATAGCTGGAGGTGTTATTTTAGGTGTAACCATGTAAATTAGAGAATGATGCAAAAGTGGAGTTTGTTATTTTTTGCTGTCCTGATAAATATCTGTTCGGTAGGCTCATTAGCCCAGCACAATTATGGCAGTTTTGTGTTTCATTCAAAAAAACCAAAACTTGACTGGAAATTGCAAGATGTTGAACACACAGACCAACACACTGTTTTAGTGATTGATATTTATTCGCTTGACAACAATGAAAATTGTTTTGCGTTTTACCAGTCATCGTATATCACAGTGAATAATTTGTCTGGTGCACTTCGACCTGTTAAATGGACCATAAATGGAACAGAACGCCCTCTTGATGATCCTCGATGTTTCTTCAAAAACAGCAAAGGAAAATACTTGCGCAACAAATTGTATTTTCCTCGTATACCAGTTGGATACGATTATTTCAATTTCTATATGCGAGATTTCATCAGTTGGAAAAATATTTACGCCAAGAATGCAAACGCCACAAGGCAGACAAATTATACAGAACAATCGCTTCGTGAGCATTGGAACGAATCAGTATTTTCACCCATAGAAGGTATTTATCAATGTATAAAAGTAAGTGGAGAAACAAAAATGAGCAGAAGTATGAGGCTGGGTATTATGTATAATAAGGAAACCTCTGCTTACGATGCGATTGTTATTAACGCTCATGACTTTTGGAGTGTTGGAGAAGTAATAGGAGAATTAGTACCTGCCGAAAGAGAAGGATTATTTAAAGCGAATTATTGGCTAAATCGTAATAAAGTTCCTGTCGAAAGCCGTCTGTTTGCAGCCTTCAACGGTACGGGAATGGCAATAGCCACGGACAAAGCAAGGGCAGAATTCGTAAAACTATACCCCGTTGGAAACTATGATGAAACACCTTCTGCTAAATGTAAATGGTCAGGAACGGGATGGGCTATTGGAAACGGGTATTTGGTTACAAATAATCATGTTGCCGAAGGTCCAAAAAATTGTGTTGCTGAAGGGACGAGAACGATTACAGTGTATGGAATAGACGGCAACTTTAACGTTGGTTATTCTGCCGAAGTTGTTTCTACAGACAAAGTTAACGACATCGCAATTCTGAAGATTAACGATAATCGTTATCAAGGCTATGGCACCATACCCTATGGCGTATCTGCCCGTGTTGCCGATGTGGGGGAGGATGTTTTTGTGTTAGGCTTTCCCTTGGGAGATGTCCTTGGAGACGAAATCAAACTTACCAATGGTATCATTAATTCTCGAACTGGTGGAGCTAATTTATTTCCCAACTGCTATCAAATACAAGCACCCATAACAAATGGAAATAGTGGAGGCCCAATGTTTGACAGCAAAGGGAATGTAATTGGAATTGTGGTTGGTGGACTTAAAAAAGAATTAAATTGGGCTGAAAATGTCGGTTACGCGATAAAGACTTCATATCTTAAGATTATGATTGAAAGTGCTTCACTGCCAATATCCTTCTCGGATAAAAATTCCATCTCTAACTTGTCTCTTCCTGAGAAAGTTAAACGTGTAAAGAATTTTGTTTTTTATATTGAGTGTAGTAAGTAACGGCCCTGTTACAGCAATCCCGCGAAATAGGCGGGGAGACAAGTTGTTTGGCCGTCTTGGCGGAAGTCTTTGGTATATAGTAAAATGCGTCCGCCAATACGCTCCGAATATTTATTGCAAAACTCGTCAAGAGATTTGTGCGAAAGGTATCCTGATGATTTAACCTCTATTGGCAGGGTTTTATCGCCTTGTGATAACAGGAAATCAATTTCGAAGTTGTAGTTGCCTTTGTCGGAAGGGAATGTGTGGTAGAAAAGCGGAGAATAAAAATCAACTTTCAACTTATTTTGAATTGGTAACCAGCCGGACGCAGGCACCGAAACATCTTCTACACCCTCCGTATGTCATATAACCGTATCCTGCGGGACACACAAAGGAATAACCTGACAGATTTGAGTTCTGTCCCTGTACATAATAATTCGATGAAGTCCAATAGTAAGCTGCTGTCCCGCCCACAATAGTATGGCACCTGTTCAATCCGCTGGGGAGGAAAACGGCGCCCATGCTCTCCATCATAGCCCATTCGGCAACGGTATAACTGTTGTTGGAGTTCCTCCCAGCTGAGAAAGTGAGTCCTTGCGGCAAAGTCCAGTCGTCGGGGAGTAGAAAAGCCCCGTACACTCCGTTCACAGTACCCAAGCCCCATTTCTGAGCGGCATCTGTACGGTATCTTATAAGATAATCACATTCTTCGTAAGAAAGAGTCCGCCACATTCCCGACGTGTTGCCGCCGTTGCTAATGGCGTTGTAAACACCCCAGTCGTAATTGGCGCTTGTGCCTACAAGGTTGGTGTCGGGCATATTCAACGAAGGACCGTAGCCCCACCAGTTGTATTGTCGCGAAATAGTGCTGGTGTCGTATGAGTAGGGATAGTAACGTGTGTTGTAGATGTCGTTGCTGTCGTGGTAACCGCTTGTGGCCCAGCAAAAAAGGTCTATCCAGCCGGTGTAAGTGGAAGATATGTTACTGTTTGCGGCGCCGATGGTCTCCCATTGGTTTTCGGCAAAACGCCATGTGCCCCTAACGGTGTCGCCGCTCGCAACTACGTGCGTGCCTAAATTGGTGTATTGCAGGTTGCCTTTAGAGAATTGTATGTGATCCGTGGCGGAGATGGAAAAAATGCCGGGCAGGGGTCTCAGATAACTCTCAGGCGTGGCCAGAACAAAAGTCTCGTTGCCGTAGGCCGTGCCGTTGGTGTTTGTGGCGTAGGCGCGGACAAAATAGAAGGTGCCGGAGGTGAGTCCGGTTATGTTGCTTGAAAAAGTGCCCAATCCTGTGCTGTCGGAGGTGTGATTGTCGTTGATAGTGGGATTTTGAGAGATGCTCCAGCAGATGCCGCGACTAATAATTGGTGAGCCGCCGTCGCTGAGCACATTGCCGCCGCAGGTTGCCGCCGTGGTGGAGACATTTGTGGGCATATTGGTATATACCGTCGGCAGGTCGGCCGAGAAAAGTAGTGTGAGAGATTCCGATACTTGCTGGTTTTGTTCTATCGGAGTGCTAATCAGTTGGTTGCCGTTGTATGTGGCATAGCCGATGTAACGCATCAAATCACCGGTGGCGAAAGGTTGGTTCGACTGCATCTTATTGGTCGCCACGATGTTACTACGGAATGCTATGGCGTTGCCACTGGTCCTGCCGCTGTTGAGCAGTTTAAGGGTCTTTTGTCCGTGTGCCGAACTTGCGGTGAGCAGTGCCATCTGCGGTTCCCGTAGCGATATGTCGAAAAGGCTGGTGCCGGCTTCGAGGCGTTGTGCGGTCTCTGCCAGCAGCTGTCCCGAAAGGTTGAACAGACGCAAGGTATAGTTGCCGCTTTCCGGTGCCGTAAGACTTACCGTGGCTGTGCCGCGGAAGGGGTTGGGGTAGCTCTCCAGACCAAAGTCGCGGTTTTGCGCTTCGGCAATGGACGACGACGAGAAAACAAGCACCGTGTCGGGATATACGAGTGTCTCCGTCCACGAGCGTGTAACGTTTTCGACCATAACAGAATCCATTTGTATGTAACCGCCCGAAGCCAACCTGCTTGCAAAACGTACAGTAATCTGCGAAAATGCTATATTTGCCATTAAAAGGGAAAGCACCAGCAATGCAAGTCTCTTTTTCATAATTATTGATTTTAATTAATAATATTCTTTAGTCGAAGAAACGCCAAATCACGCCCCATTGCACGGTGAAATCCTGTCCGGGATAGTGCGGTATCATAAAGTACGACGGGTTTTTCTCGAACAAGGTGTTGATATGCAGGAGTTTGGCGTAAAGTATCGCATGCTTTATCTGTCCGGAGACGAAGAAATCTGTCCAAAGGGTGTTGCCCACCTTGTACTCGTGCTGCTGGTAGAAAGCGCCGAGGAAAGGCGAGTAGGCATCGGCGTAGAACATGGTGTTGTAGCGTAGGTCGAAACCCGTTTGCAGCAGCAGTGCCTGGCGGAACAGCTTCAGTTCCACAAAGATAGAGTGCTTGGCGGCGAAACGCGGCAATCGGAACACCTCGTCGTCGGACGAGAACTGCAGCAGGTTGAACGACTGCCAGTGAAAGATGCCCCAAGCAAGATTGCTTTTCAGAGCCGTCTGCGAAAGCACCGCCGATTTGTCGGTCTGCACCGGACACATGTCGTAGCCCAGCCACACGTTGTTGGCCACGTTGCTCAGCGTCGAGGTAAGTTCCAGCCAGTGGTGCCATTTGTAGGTGATGCCTATCTTCTGTGTGTGGATTTTGTCGTAACCGTTTAAGTCCCATCTTATTACGTTGGAATAGTAGTCGTAATATATATAGTCGGGGTCGTTGCCCGAAAGGGCTGCAAAAATGTTGATGCTGTTGTTGGAATCAGGCTGCCACTGCAGGTTGGCGGTAAAGGCGTAGTCGCCGTTTTTGTATCCGTCGGCAAGCACCGTCTCGGCTCCGCCCGAAAGCAGGAAATGTTTGGTGCTGATGGTGGCGCGGGCAAAGGGCTTGAGCAGCGACAGGGTGGTGTATTTCTCCATATCGCGTATGCCTATGGCGGTGTGCTTTATGCCGAAATAGAATTTCAGCGGATTGTGGAACTGGAAATCGTTGTAGATGTCGTTGGTCCAGTGCAACGAGTTTTCGAGGGTATATACGCACGACGAGTCGAGCAGGGCGGTGGAGTCGCCATAAAAGCTGGGGTAACGCTCGATGTTGCCGCTCAAACCGGGGTCGGTATAGTTGTGTTTGTTGCGACTGAAATTGATGTTGTGCACAAAGGCCCCGAGATTGAAAATGTAGGGTTTGTATATGGTTGTGTCGTAACGTACGTTGAACGAGTCGGTTACAATGTTTTTGCCGGTGCTGTCGGGCAGCGAGTCGGCGGCGCGGCGTATCCACAGGGTGTCGGTGGTTATTTTCTTGCCCGGCTGGTGCGCCAGCGAGAACGATTGCTGTGCAAATAGTGTAAGTGTCTTGAAATCGGTATAGGCACTGTACAGGTTTACAGGCATACCGCCGCGGTTGGTCTGTATGTCGTTGGTAAACAGGCTGTCCGACGAAATGCCGCCGTTCTCCTGAAGGTTGAGTTTTTGCCACACAAAACCGCCTTTAACTCTGTAACGCAGGTTTTTGGTGAAATAGTTGGTGGTGATGTCGAGGTAGTTGTTTTTGGTTTTCTGGTTGGTGTACAGGCCTTCGGAGTTGATGAGGTTGTAGTGCAACGAGAAATTCCATGTCTGTGTAATATTTTGTGTATGAATTACTTCCAGTTGATACTCTTTTTCTATGGAACTTTCGTATTTCAGGCTGGTAAAGGGCCTTTCGGTTTGGTACATATTGAGAGTGAACGGGTTTCGGCCGTAGCCTTCTATTATGCTCGGCCCGTGGCGGAAATCGGTCTGCGGCAACAGCTTGGGCATCAGCGAATAGCAAGCCTGCCCAACGTTTCCGGTGTTGAGGTAGTAGTCGTCGTTGAATGCGTGTATTTTGTCGTTGAGTTGCACACCTGCAGGGTTGAGCAAGGGGTGCCAGTGGTCGGTGATTTTTATCGAAAGGGGGACGAAATGGAATATGTTCACCGAGTTGATGAGGGTGGAGTCGGGTATTATGTTGGTTTCGAAGATAATGCCTTTGGGCAGGGTGTCGGTATCGCCGCCTGAGCCGTTGCCAGTTGTGTCGTTGATGCCGTTGTTTGTATTGTTGTAATTGTTGCTGTAACTTCCGTTGCTGCTCGAAACATTGGTTCTGGTTTTCCTCAAAGGAGAAACCTGTCCTTGCGACACTGTTGTCAGTGTCAGCAAAGCGGTAATAATCAGTAGTTTGCGAGAGACGGACATAACCAATGTTGTAAAAGTTGTTTATTTGTTGTCGGCAAGGAAACGTTCGGCGTCGATGGCGGCCACGCAGCCTTTTCCGGCGGCCACAATGGCCTGTTGGTACATGGGGTTGCACACGTCGCCGGCGGCAAACACACCTTCGATATTGGTGCGCGAGCTGGGGTCGGCTACTTTAATAAATCCGTTTTCGTCCATATCTATCTGGCCGGCAAAGAGTTCGGTGTTCGGTTTGTGGCCTATGGCGACGAAAAAGCCCGCTATTTCGATGTCTTTCGTCTCTTCGGTTTTCACGTTTTTCACCCTAACGCCTGTTACGCCGTCCATGTCGTTGCCCAAAACCTCGGCAGGGACGTGGTTCCACAGTATCTCGATTTTGGGGTTTTCCATTACGCGGTGCTGCATCGATTTCGAAGCTCTTAGCTGGTCGCGGCGCACGATGAGGTAAACTTTTTTGCATAGGTTGGCAAGGTACGAGGCGTCCTCGCAGGCGGTGTCGCCGCCGCCCACCACTGCCACTTCCATACCGCGGTAGAAGAAACCGTCGCAGGTGGCGCAGGCCGACACTCCGTTGCCCAGCAGCTTGCGTTCCGACTCCAGTCCCAGCCATCTCGCCGAGGCGCCGGTGGCTATTATCACTGCGTCGGCTTTGATAACCTTGCCGTTGTCGTCGGTGAGGGTGAACGGACGTTGCGAGAAGTCGGCTTTGGCAATGGCGCCGTCGCGCACTTCGGTGCCGAAACGCTCGGCCTGTTTGCGCAGGTCGTCCATCATGTCGTTGCCCGAGATGCCTTCGGGGTAACCGGGGAAATTCTCTATCTCGGTGGTCATGGTAAGCTGGCCGCCGGGCTGCATGCCGCTGTAGAGTATGGGTTTAAGGTCGGCACGACCGGCGTATATGCCTGCGGTGTAACCGGCAGGACCTGAGCCTATTATAAGGCAGCGTGTTGTTTCTTCCATGGGTGAATGTTTATTGATTCGTTATTTCAACTTTCAACTTTCAATTTTCAATTTCCAATTTCCAATCAGGTTCTCCATATTATTCCGAACGACAGCACGTTGTGGTACTGGCCGTAGTCGAAAATGCCTTTGGTGGAGCCCGAAATTTTGTCTTTGCGGATGTTGAACAGCGAGTACTCGAACCGAACGTTGAATCCGATGTGCGGGTTGAACCAGAAACGTGCGTCGATGAGTCCGGGCATGGCAAAGCGGCGGTAGCCGTTCAGCTCGTTGATGATGTCAGTAACATCGGCGCCGTTTTCGGTGGTGGTGTGGCTTACAAGCACCGAGGGGGCCACGCCCACGCCGAAGTCGAGGCTGCTGGTGGGGGCGAAGTGGAATAGCAGAGGCACTTCGATATAGCCTGTGTTAACTATCTGTTCTTCAACGGTGTTGCGGGCGCCGAGACCGGCGTAGTTTATCTCCATCTGTCCCGAAAACTGTTCCGAGAATGGGTATATTACCAGTGCACCTGCGTTGAAGCCGCCTTTTTTGTAGCCTCCTGTGGCGTCGCCGTCGATTTGGCACAGGTTGAATGCCACGCGGACACCGAATTTGAAGTTTTGTGAAAATGCTGTATAACAGAATGTTATCAGAATCAGTGTGATTATCGTTTTTTTCATTTGTGTGAATTATTGTTTGTGCAAAGATACGTATTTTTCCCCAATTTTTTACCTGTTTTTGTCGCCTAAACCTTTAATTTTATTCTAATACACCTTTTAATTAACAGTATTATAGCGTGTTATAAAAAACATTGTATAAATAATTTTGAAGTTACGAATATTATTTGTATCTTTGCAAAACGCAATTGGCTCGTGTAAAGCGGGCTAATTAACACGAAATCATTTGTTTAAGTATTATAAACGGCAAATATCATGGGTATAAACGCTAACAAAAAAGTAAAAAGAGCAAAAGTTAGAGTAAAAGGCAACAAAAACTCGTCCAACAACTGGAATATCAACACCGCTGGCTGGAACGCCATTCACAAGGCTTTCCGCGAGGATGCAAAATAAGAGTTTTCTCTAACCGAGATGAAAAATCTTCAGAGTGGCAAGCTTTGAAGATTTTTTTGTAATTGGATGAAAAAGAAAATGTTGGATTTAGAATAAACGTTGTGCCGGAGATTAAGACCATACCAAACGACGATTTTTTCGCCATTGTGCTCGAACGTCTTGAGGAAAGGGAACCTGTCGAAATCCCTCTCACGGGCATAAGCATGAACCCGCTTTTGCAGGAAGGCCGCGACAACCTTCTTCTTGCCCCCCTTGCTCCCGACGCCCCCCTGCATCGTTACGACGTGGTGCTTTTCCGCTACGGCGACACCTATTTATTGCACCGCATACGTAAAATCAACGGCGACACGCTTGTTACCCGCGGCGACGCCATCAACTCCGTCGAGACCCCCCGCCGCTCCGACGTGGTGGCCATCCTCACTGCAGTGCGCAACACCCAAACGGGCGAGCTTACGCAGTGTCACTCCCTGAAATGGAAGCTGCTGTCGCGGAAAACGGTGCTGATAAAATTCATTAAAGTCAAGGTGAGACGGACTTTCCGAATAAACCTAGATAAATGAAAAGTCGTTGAAAAACAGAGGCTTGTAATACATTCTTAGATTTTCTTCCCCATTATCTTTTGCATCACCACGGCGCACGAAGCGTCGCCGGTAACCGACATCACCGTGCGTCCCATATCGATGATACGGTCGATGCCCGCCGCCACCGCCACGCACTCTACGGGGATTCCTGCCGAGGCGAACACCATCGCCATCAGCGCCAAGCTGCCGCCCGGTATGCCGGGGGTGCCTATGGAGGCCACCGTGGAGGCGAAAGCTATCGCAAAATACTGACTCATAGTGAGGTCGATGCCGCAACAGGTGGCCATAAACACCGACGCCACGCCAAGGTATATCGCCACCCCGTCCATATTTATTGTCGCGCCGAGCGAGAGCACAAAACGTCCGGTGTCCTTGCTCACGCCCATCTTTTCGGTGCACTGCATGGTGTAGGGCAGCGTGGCCACCGACGAGTCGCTGGAGAAAGCGAACAGCATGGCCGACTGCATCCCTTTGAAGAATTTCAGCGGCGACATGCCTCCCAGCACTCCCACCGCCGACGAATACACCACTCCCGCATGGATGAAGAAACAGAGGTAGGCCAGCCCCAGCAGTGCGGCGTAGGAGCCCAGTACCGACGGACCGTTGTCCACCACCACGGGGGTGAGCATGCAGAAAACGCCTATCGGTGCCAAAGCCATTATATACTCCAAAATCTTGCACACCACCTCGTTGAGGCTGAGGGTGAGCTTGCGGGCCATCTCGCCTTTCTCGCCCACATGCACCATGGCGATGCCGAAAAACAGTGCTATCACTATCACCTGCATCATCGACATCGAGCTAAGCGGCGCTATGATGTTGCTCGGGAACATCTCCACAATTTGGTCCATAACCGTGAGTTGCCGCACATTCACCGCCTCCGCCGTGGCTTCGGGCGTGATGTGGATAAGCGGTATTACGCCTTTCAGCAGACTGGGCACCACAAGTCCCAGCGTGACGGCGAAAAGCGTCGTTACCATGAAATAAAGCACTGCACGCAGTCCCAGCCGTCCCACTTTCTTGATGTCGTTCATCGAAAGTATTCCCGCCATAATTGAGAATAGTACAAGCGGTACCACGATGAATTTCAGCAGGTTAAGAAAGATTGTCCCGATGGGTTTGATATAAGTGTGAACAAAATCGGCTTGGTTGGCCAACAAAACTCCGGCTATCACTGCCAGCACAAGGGCAATGCCGATTTGGGCGGTAAGGGAGAGCTTTTTCATTTGAAAATGCATTTCAACGATAAACGGCAGACCGCCGTTTTTATTGTTTTCGGGCAAGACGAAATAAAAAACGAGTCTGTACGTTACTCTTTTTTTAGTATATAGTTTTATGGAAGAAAAAAATGTAAAAAAAACTCCGCGCACCATATTGATGAAGATAGGATTTTTTTGTTCTATTCTTCTAATGGCCGATATTGCCTTTTTCTGGTACGACGATGATATTGCTTTTATATTTAATCTCTTTTATGGATTGCTATTTTTTGTGCCTCTGGCGAGTATGGTTTTGTTTCTGATAGCTTTTGTCAAATCGTGTTGGTTTAGGACGGTGTGGCATAAAGCAATGTTTGGTTGCGGTGTGGCGACCATTCTGTTTTTTGTGGCGTATATGATTCTTCAGAATCCCGAAACGAATTGCGATCCCGACATTATGGCGGAACATTACGAGGAACACAAGTCGGAAATGAAAGAGCTGTGTGCGTACATGCAATCAGCCCTTGCCGACAGCACGGCTGTAACGCTTGAATTTAAGCATAATCGTCTGAAAATATTTCATGTAACACTTCCGCATGTCGATGATGCTATCCGTTTTTGGGATGAAGAGGCTCGCTACAACCGTGAAGAGCAGATGCGGCGTGCAGGTCTTACCGAAGAGGAGTACGACGGTATTCGCAAACGGCTGAAATCCATAGGTTGTATAGGCATCGGGTCTTCGAGATTTGATTCCGATGTTACGGAAATATGGTTCCGTCGTGCTAATATGGGAATGTACTCATATTACCTTTTCAACCGTCCCATGACCGATGAGGAGAGGGAAGAAGCCTTTTCCGACTGCGCAAAAATTATGTACAATGACAGTACAGTGTTCTGTCATGCTGGACCCGCATTTGGATCTGACTGTTTTCCCCAAAGAGAAAAGTACCTGAAAAAGTACCCCAAAAAGGCGATAAACGAAAACAGCAATAAAAAGAACGAAACTGCGTTATAAAAAATAATTTGTATTTTTTTTACATTTGTAAACAATTAAACACCAACTATATGAAAGATTTTTTCGCACACGAGACAGCCGTTATCGACGAAGGCTGCACCATAGGCAAAGGTACCAAGATATGGCATTTCACGCATATTATGGCGGGATGCACCATCGGCGAGGGCTGCAACATAGGCCAGAACGTGGTGGTGTCGCCCGACGTGGTGCTGGGACGTAATGTCAAGGTGCAGAACAACGTATCCATCTACACCGGTGTTACCTGCGGCGACGACGTGTTTCTCGGACCTTCGTGCGTGTTCACAAATGTAACCAACCCGCGCAGTGCAGTAAACCGTAAGAGCCAGTACGCCAAGACCCACGTGGGCAACGGCGCCACAATCGGGGCCAACAGCACCATAGTGTGCGGACACGACATTGGCGAATATGCCTTTATCGGTGCCGGGGCAGTGGTTACAAAAAATGTGCCCGCCTATGCGCTCTTGGTGGGCAACCCCGCCCGTCAGATGGGATGGATGAGCCGCTACGGCCACCGCCTCAAATTCGACGCCGACGGTTTTGCCACCTGCCCCGAAAGCGGCGAACGCTATCAACTGAAAGACGGCTCTTGTAAATTGATAATTGAAAGTTGAAAGTTGAAATGCTCCTTGCCCTTCGGGCAGAAATCTTGGGAATCTAAACAATTTTTCGCTGAAAGCGAAAGTGATTTACAAGATTTATTAGATTTCTTTCGCCGTAGGCGAAAAGGAGAAAAAAAGATTTATAGAACTCCACGAGCCGTAGGCGAGCAGGAAAAAAAATAATCTACAAGATTTACAAGATCTCGCGAAGCGAAGCTGAGCAGGAGAATAAAAAATAAAAGATTAACCGAGAAAACAATGACCTGTGAGATAAAAACCGACCGACTGCACCGCATCCTCTACGCCACCGATGCCTCGGCGTACCGCGAGATGCCCTACGGCGTGGCTTTCCCCGAGAACGTCGACGACCTGCGGGATTTGATAGCTTTTGCCAACGAGCATAATATCAGTGTGATACCCCGTGCTGCCGGCACCTCCTTGGCCGGACAGGTGGTGGGTTCTGGTCTGGTTGTGGATATATCGAAGCATCTAAATAAAATACTGGAAATCAACGCCCAAGAGCATTGGGTGCGACTCCAGCCGGGAGTGGTGCTCGACGAGCTTAACAACACCCTCCGTCCCTACGGACTTTTCTTCGCTCCCGAAACCTCCACCTCCAACCGCTGCTGCCTCGGCGGAATGGTGGGCAATAACTCATGTGGCTCGCACTCACTGGTTTACGGCAGCACCCGCGACCATCTGCTGGAGGCCAAAGTGCTCCTCAGCGATGGCAGCAAGGCCGTTTTCTCGCCTCAGCGGGGAAAGGAAATGCTTGCGAAAGTTCAATCGACAGACTTTAAACCAATTACCCTCGAAGATAAGCTTTACCGTCAGCTGTGGCAATGGTCGCAGGACGAGGTGCTGATGCAGAAAATAGGTGAGGAGTTCCCCGAAAAGTCGCTGCGCCGCCGCAACTGCGGTTACGCTTTGGACTTGGTTTTGAACGATATACGCAACCAACAAGCCAACATCTGCAAACTGTTGGCAGGCTCCGAAGGCACCCTCGCCTTTGCCTATGAACTGAAACTCAACCTCGAGCCGCTTCCGCCCAAGCACAAAATGCTAGTCTGCGCGCATTGCGAGAAGTTGGAAGATGTCTTCAAGGCCAACCTCGTGGCGCTCAAGCACAGTCCCCGTGCGGTGGAGCTGATGGATAGCAACGTGCTGGAACTCAGCAAGTCGAACATCGAACAAAGCAAAAACCGTTTCTTCGTTCAGGGCGACCCCGCCGCCATCCTCGTGGTGGAGCTAGCCGACGACGATGCCAAAACTCTGGAGGAGAGGGGAGAGGCTGTGGCCAATGCTCTGACGGACAGTGGGATGGTATATCATTGCTCGATGGTTTACGGCGACAACATCGCACGTGTGTGGGCGTTGCGCAAAGCTGCGTTGGGACTCCTCAACGGCATGAAAGGCAGTGCCAAACCGGTGTCGGTTATCGAGGACACCGCCGTGGTTCCCGAGCGTCTGCCCGACTATATGGCTGATTTCGGTGCTATGCTCAAACGCCTGAATCTCAGCTGTGTATATCATGCACACATAGGCACTGGCGAGTTGCACCTGCGTCCAGTGCTTAACCTTAAAGAACAGAAAGACAGGGAGTTGTTCCATACCGTGGCGCACGAAACCGCCCTTCTGGTCAAAAAACATCGCGGCTCGCTCAGCGGCGAACACGGCGACGGCCGTCTGCGCGGCGAATTTATCCCGTTGATGTACGGCAAAGAGATTTACAACCTTTTTGTGGAACTGAAACGATGTTGGGACCCCGCCGACCGTTTCAACGCAGGCAAGATTGTGAACACTCCGCCGATGGACAGCCACTTGCGCTTCGACGAAAACCAGTCGTATCCCCACATCAGTACCTATTTCAATTTCGACGACGACAAAGGCCTTTTCTGCTCCATCGAGCAGTGCAACGGCAGCGGCGACTGCCGTCGCGACAAGCAGTTTGGCGGCACTTTGTGTCCCAGCTACAAGGCTGGAAAAACCGAGTTCTTCGCCACACGTGCCCGCGCCAACATCCTTCGTGAGCTCCTATCGCGGCCGCAAAGCAAACGCATTTTCGACCAGCCCGAAATCAAGGAAATCCTCGACTACTGCCTCGCCTGCAAGGCCTGCAAAAGCGAGTGTCCCTCCAATGTGGACATGACACGCCTCAAGTCGGAGATTCTGCAGCATTGCTACGATGTGAAAGGCATGCCGCTGCGCAGTTTTATGGTGGCGCGTATGGCGATGGTGCAACGCCTCGGCTCGCTGGTGCCCGACATCTACAACTTTTTTGCCAAAAACCCTGTATCGTCGGCCATTCTGAAAAAGATACTTAAATTCGCCTCGCAGCGCGAGATCCCTTCGCTTTCGCGGAAAACGCTACGCCGACTGGTGCGTAATATGCAGTCGCAAAACGCTGATTATCCGAACGGTACGGTGTACCTCTTTGCCGACGAGTTCACCAACTACATGGAGGCGGAACTTGGTGTTACATTTGTGAAATTGCTCAATGCGCTGGGATACAAAGTGTTGATACCCAAGCATAAAGAGAGCGGCAGGGCGGCCATCTCCAAAGGTGTTGTGAAACTGGCCAAGAAATTTGCTCGGTATAACGTTGAAAATCTGTGCGATATAATCACCAACGAAACGCCGCTTGTAGGCATCGAGCCCTCGTGCATACTATCCTTCCGCGACGACTACCCCGATTTGGTGGAAAAGGAATGGAAAGAACGAGTCAAAGCGCTGGGACGCAACGCTTTGCTGTTCGACGAGTTTATCGTGAGGGAGATTGAGAAAGGCAAAATCACCGCACAGCAGTTCGACGGCAAAAGTCGCAAGATTTTCCTGCACGGACATTGCCACCAAAAAGCCCTTGTGGGCGTGGAGAAAACCGCCGAGATGCTCCGGTTGCCCGTCGGAAACGAGGTAAAAGTGATTTCCTCGGGCTGTTGCGGTATGGCCGGCAGTTTCGGCTACGAAAAGGAGCATTACGATTTCTCGCTTCGGGTGGGCGATCAGGTGCTTTTCCCTGCCGTTCGCAAGGCTGTGGCCGAAAATGCTGATGTAATTATCTCGGCACCGGGCACTTCCTGCCGCGAGCAGATAAAACACGGCACCGGACGCACGGCATACCACCCCATAGAGGTGATGTACGACGCGCTGAAGCGATAGCCGATACCAATGGGTTTGTTCATAAAAACAAACTGTTTTGATTGTTGTATGGGATTTTTTTTGTATCTTTGCAAATTTGTGCGCATTATAGAACAACTTACAAAAAATTGTTTCGGCTATAATACACCACATAAGATAAACATAAGCAATGCCGCTAAAAGAACAGACCATATCGGGTGCAAAATGGATGACAGTGTCGAAGATTGCCAACTCTTTGATACAGATTTTGAAGCTCGTGATATTGGCGAGACTCTTGTCCAAATCCGACTTCGGAATCATCGCCATAGTGTTGATGGTACTGGGGTTCACTGAAATCTTTGCCGACCTAGGCTTTGCCGTGGGACTGGTCCACAAGCAGGACATCACCAAAAAACAGTATTCCTCCGTGTTTTGGACAAACCTTCTTCTGAGCGTGGCTCTGTATGCCATAATCGCCCTCTCAGCACCGCTTTTCGCCACATATTACGCCCAAAAGGAGCTTGCCACACTTATCCCGATTATGGGCTTGCAACTGATAATCAACGCCTTTGGCAGGATGTTTTTCACGTTTAAGACAAAGAATCTGGAATTCAAATTCATCGCCATTGTGGATATGCTCGGACTCTCCATTGGCACTGTCATTACGATAATACTTGCTGTGAATGGATTCGGCGTTTACAGCCTTGTGTACGGCTATCTTGCACAAGCTCTTGTTACACAAGGGATTTACTTTGTTTCAGGAACAATAAAATACCCTGTTTTGTTCCACTTGAACATCAAGGAAATATCTGATTTGCTGAAAATTGGCGGCTATCAAGTAGGAGCGCAGGTGCTCGACTACATTTCCAATAAAATCGACATTTTCTTGATCGGACGCTTTTTCGGAATGGAGCTGCTGGGGCTTTATAATCTTGCCAAAGAACTGGTTATGAAGCCGATACAGATTATCAATTCCATAATTACCAGTGTGGCGACACCCGCTTTCGCAAAGTTTCAGGACAATATAAAAATGATACAAGAGAAGTATTTGGATGTTCTCAAACTGCTTTCCATACTGAATTTTCCCATATTTATCATCTTTTTCATCTTCGCCGACCCGATGGTTTTCATACTCTACGGCAGTGAAAAGGCCGGTGTAGCCATTTTCCTTAAAATACTCTCTTTCTGGGGAATGTTCAACTCCGTGGGCAATCCTGCCGGCATTCTTATGGTGGCAAAAGGCCGCACCGACCTCGGTTTCTACTGGACTTTGGTGCGTATTGCCGTAATGACAGCCACCATCCTCATCGCAGGGCAGTTTAGCATCTACGCAGTGGCATTCTCACAAACGGCAATAGCTTTCGCTTTCCTTTTCCTCTACTGGCGTATGATGGTTTACAACATCGCTGCCATTCCGTTGAAAGACTATCTGAAATCGTGCGGACTTGCTACCGTTGTTTCTTTGGTTGCGGGCGTACCTACTTGGTTTATTGCCACTTTATCCGACAATCTGTATTTTCAAGGATGTGTGCTATGTCTTTTCGGATTGTTGGTAGTACTGCTTTATTGCCTAATCGACAGAAATTATGTTTTGAAAATTAAAGAAATGCTGTTGTCGCGATGAGAGACTTTGAAAAACAACATATTATACTTCTGACCACTTGGTATCCCCCCCGCCATTCCATAGCTGTAAACCGAATGCTGGCTTTTGCCAAATATCTCGACAAAGACCGTTTTGATGTGGATGTGATAACCTTGTTTACGGACGAAAAAATGGAGCAAGATGTTGTCATCGAGGGTGTTACCGTACATCGGCTGCAAAACAACACTTTATTCAAACGTGCCAAGTTCGACAAGCCAGTATGTTATATTTTTCACAAAATCAAGGCTTTATACAATGTCGTCCTAGCTTTTTTCGTAAAAAGGGAGTATCACGATTGGCAGAAACGCGCCGAGAAAAAAGTCTTTTCGTTGTTAAAGGAATACGGCTCAGGCACCACTGTTATAAGTAGTTACGAACCCATTGAGCCACATCTTGTGGCCATTTCGCTGAAAAGGCAGGGCCTCTGTTTCAACTGGATTGCCGACTGCCGCGACGAGATAACCCAGAACTATTCTGTAACCAAAAGTCTGCGCAAACTCTACGCAAAGGCCGAGCAACAAATGCTGCGCTACGCCGATGTCGTTACCTCCGTTTCCCAGCCGATTTTGGAGGGCTTTGAAAGCAATGTCCCCGAAGGTTCTTCGCACATCCCGTTGTTTGCAGAAATCCGCAACGGCTACGACTTCGAAGAAATGGCATACGGGCACAAAAACGACATATTTACAATAATTTACACAGGAACGTTCTATTCAAACATAAAGCCCTACACTTTTTTCAAGGCATTGCAAGTGTTTTTGTCCAGTAATACAGAAGCGAAACTGCGTGTAAACCTTGTTGGAGTTGGCAAAACCGTCCTCGTACCACACAATTTGGAGTCTGTGGTATATACTTTCGCAAAAGTTCCCCATAGCGAGGCTTTGTTGAAAATGCAAAATTCCGATTGTCTGCTACTTATCTTACCAAAACAGAACCGCAAGGGCGTTTATTCCGGCAAATTGTTCGAATATCTCGGCTGCCGCAAACCCATTTTGGCCGTTGTGGATCCCGACGATGTCGCCGCCGAGCTGATAAAGCAGTGCAATGCCGGCTATGTGGCTGATTTCGACGATGTTCAGTCGATAAAACAGGGAATTGAAGAGATGTACAACTTGTGGAAAAACGGAGAGCGTTTGAAAATGAACGAACCGCTAATCAGGGCACATCACCGCAAGGCGCAGGTGGCAAAACTTAACGAATTGATAACTAACACTTTCTACAAATCTTGAAGCGATGAAAATACTGATGTTGTCGAATGGCGGAAGCATACACACCAAAAGGTGGGTGAAAGCATTGTCGGAACGAGGCTTGGAAATATGCCTTTTCTGTCTGAACAACTCTGACGACTCTTTCTATTTGGCAATGGACAACGTGAAAGTGGTGAATTATCATTACCAACATCATTCAAGCTCCTTCAAAGAAAGCATACTGCAAAGGAAGGAGTTTTTCAAGGTGGTGAAAGTGGTACGGCAGATAATCACCGATTTCCGACCCGACATCCTTCACGCCCACTACGCTGTGGACTATGGCTCCATTGGAGCGGCTGTCGGTTTCCATCCGTATATTATATCTGTCTGGGGCAGCGATGTTTATGGCGACCCCAAACTCTCCTTTACCTCAAAACTTGCATTGCGCTACAAACTGCGAAAAGCCGACCTCATCCTTTCCACAAGCCATGTAATGGCCGAAGAAACAGCCAAATACACCAGCAAAGATATTGAGATAACGCCATTCGGCGTGGACACCGCTATGTTTGCGCCCAACGCCAAAGAACCACGCAACACCATTGTGATTGGCACTGTAAAAACGCTGGCGCCAGTTTACGGCATCGATACTCTGATAAGGGCTTTTGCAATTGTGGTTTCGCGCAACCCTGAGGTAAACACACATCTTTTTATAGTCGGCGAAGGCACACAAAAGAACGATTTGGAGCGACTTGCAAGTGAACTTGGAATTGCCGACCGCGTGGTTTTCAAAGGCCGCATTGCCAACCACGAGCTTCCTGCTATCTACAATCAGTTCGACGTGGCTGTGTTCCTCTCCCAAAAGGAAAGTTTCGGAGTCGCGGCTGTTGAGGCAATGGCTTGCGAATGCCCCGTAGTAACTTCCGACGCCGAAGGATTTACCGAAATTGTGGAAAACGACGAAACGGGCTTCATCGTGCCAAAGCAGAACCCAGACATCGCCGCCACTGCTATTTACAAACTGATTGCCAACCCTGCATTGCGCGAAAAAATGGGTAAAAAGGCACGACAAAGGGTAAAAAGCCTATACGACTGGGAAAAAAATGTAGATCAGATGATTGACATTTACGCAAGAATTACCAAAAACAAAATACAATGAAGAAAAAACTTCTGCTTTTAGGGAACAACAGTGTGCATACCGCCAATTACTATCACCTTGTGAAAGACTATTTTGACGATGTGCTGATTGTTGCCGACAAAACAGGAGGTTCGTGCGAAGGGCTTCCAGTGATAGCGTTGGACTATTCTACCAATCCGTTGATAATGCTGAAAACCTTCCGAGCTACAAAACGCATTGTCAAAGAGTTTCAGCCCACCATCATACACGGACAGCAAATAAACAAGGCCTTGCTATTCGCTGTTTGGGCCAACTGTCGCAGAAAAATCCCTATGGTAGCCACCGCTTGGGGCAGCGATATTTTGGTTATCCCAAATCAGAATTTTGTTTACAGGCTGATTGTCAAATATATACTCCGCACAATTCCCTACTTTTCTTCCGACTCCCAATTTATGGCCGAACAGATGAACCGTATTGCAGGAAGGAAACTCGACATAACCATAGCCAATTTTGGTATCGATGTGGTGGAAAACTCTTTGGAGAAACAGAACATAATCTATTCCAACCGTCTGCACGAGAAACTTTACCGCATAGACCGAATAATTTCGGCTTTCGGCGAATTTTCGAAAACAAACCCTGGCTGGAATCTTGTGGTGGCGGCTACGGGCAGCGAAACAGACAAACTGAAAATGCTTGTCAACCAACTTGGAATAACGGATAAAGTGAAATTTGTGGGTTGGCTCGACAAAACACAGAACAACTACTATTACTCCATAGCAAAGTACTGGGTGTCAATTCCTAAGAGCGACGCCACCTCCATCAGCCTGTTCGAGGCGATGAGCTTCGACTGTATCCCTGTTGTTTCCGACCTTCCCGCCAACCGCGAATGGGTAAAGGATGGCGAAAATGGACTGGTTGTAAGCGACATAAACTCGAATTTCATTGCTTTGGCAACCGATATACCTACTGAAAAAGTCGTTAGGATAAACAGGGACATAGTGATGAAAAACGCCACCAAGGAGGCAAACAAAGCGAAATATTTGGGTATCTACAAAAAAATCCTCGAACGTCAATGAACATCCTCATAATCAACCACTACGCTGGAAGTCCCGAAATGGGCATGGAGTTCCGTCCTTACTATCTTGCACGCGAATGGCAGAAACTCGGGCACAAGGTCTTGATTGTGGGGGGCACATACTCACATTTGCGGAAAAAACAGCCCGAAAAGGCCGGCTCCCAAATTATTGATGGGATAGAATACCTTTGGCTGAAGACTCCGTCGTACCATGGCAACGGAGTGAAACGTTTTTTGTCGATGCTTGTGTTTACGGCAAAACTGTGGTGTATGACAAAAAAAATAGTCTCTATATTCCACCCCGATGCCGTAATTGCTTCGTCAACATATCCTTTGGACAACTATCCCGCTCGGCGGATTGCCCGAAAAAGCGGGGGAATACATATTTACGAAATACACGACCTTTGGCCGCTCTCGCCTATGGAGATCGGCGGCATGTCGCCTCACCACCCCTTTGTTGTTTTGATGCAACATGCCGAAAACTATGCATACAGACATTGCTCAGCAGTGCTTTCCATACTCCCCAAAGCCAAGGAACATTGCGTGGCCCACGGGCTTCCTGCCGACCGTTTCTTTCATGTACCCAACGGCATTGCCGAAGATGACTGGACAACTCCTGAACCTTTGTCCGATGAATATAAACGGTTGATAGATAAGCTTAAATCCGAAGGAGATTTTTTAGTAGGTTATCTCGGCGGTCACGCTCTGTCCAACGCTCTCGACACGTTGCTCGACACTGCCAAAATTGTTTCAACAAATGGAATAAAATTTATCCTTGTTGGCAATGGAGTTGAAAAACAGCATCTTATGCAGCGGGCTGACAATGAGCATATCAATAATGTTTATTTCCTTCCGCCTATAAATAAGTCGATGGTTCCCAGTTTTTTAGAGGCTATGGATGCACTGTATATCGGTTGGAAAAAGAATCCGCTTTACCGTTTTGGCATCAGTCCTAACAAAATTTTCGACTATATGATGAGCGGAAAACCTGTTGTCCACTCCGTTGAAGCAGGAAACGACCCCGTGTCCGAAGCCGCTTGCGGAAAATCTGTAGAAGCTGAAAATCCGCAGAAAGCTGCCGAGGCTTTTGTCGCACTTAAACAAATGCCGTTGGCGGAGCGGCAACAGATGGGAATCAACGGGAAAAAGTATGTTGTTGAAAATCATACTTATGCTGTTTTGTCAAATAATATTTTAAAAGTAATAAAAAGTTTGCAGATATTATGAAAATACCGTTTTCGCCCCCCGACATCACTGAAAATGAGATAAATGCCGTTGCCGAAGCCCTGCGTTCGGGATGGATAACCACCGGTCCGCGCACCAAGGAGTTCGAGCGCCGCATTGCCGAGCTCTGCCACACCTCTAAAGCCGTGTGCCTGAACTCCGCCACTGCATGTATGGAGCTGATACTGCGCATATTGGGTGTTGGCGAGGGCGACGAGGTTATTACGTCGGCCTACACCTACACCGCCACGGCAAGCGTAATCTGCCACGTGGGTGCCAAGCCCGTGTTTGTGGACACACAAGCCGACAGCTTTGAGATGGATTACGACAAGCTGGAACAGGCCATAACGCCCCGCACCAAGGCTGTGATGCCCGTCGATTTGGCAGGCATCGTGTGCGACTACGACCGTGTTTTCGCCGCCGTGGAGGCTCGGCGTCAGCTGTTCCAACCGAAAACCGACCTGCAGGCGGCTTTCGGTCGCGTCATAGTCCTTGCCGACGCTGCCCACGCTTTTGGCGCAAGTCGCCAAGGAAAGATGTGCGGCGAAATTGCCGACTTCACCTCGTTTTCGTTCCATGCGGTGAAAAACCTTACCACCGCCGAAGGGGGAGCCCTCACTTGGCGCGACATCAATGGTATCGACAACGAGTGGCTTTACAAGCAGTTTATGCTCTACTCGCTGCACGGACAGAGCAAGGACGCTTTCGCCAAGACACAGCTCGGAGCGTGGGAGTACGACATTGTTTATCCGGCTTACAAATGTAATATGACCGACATAATGGCGGCCATCGGGCTGGCACAGCAGGAGCGTTATCCGCAACTGCTGCAACGTCGCAGGGAAATAATAGGTATTTATGACAATATTTTGAAAGACAGCAATATACAAGTGTTGAACCACTATGCCGACGACCATGCTTCGAGCGGGCATCTGTACCTTACACGCTTACTCGGCAAGGACGTGGAGCAGCGCAACACCGTCATCACACGCATGGCCGAGCGCGGCATTGCCACCAACGTACACTACAAACCCCTGCCGATGATGACCGCCTACCGACAACTTGGTTTCGATATAGCCGCCTACCCCAATGCTTACAATCTGTATTCCAACGAATTAACTCTGCCGTTGCACACTCTCCTCACCGACGAGCAGGCACAATTTGTGGCGGAGAATCTGGCGGAGATTTGTAATTGTTGAAATTACTAATTACTAACTAATTACTAATTAAATTGAAGCGTTTGTTCGACATAATATTCAGTTTTTTGGGACTGACAGTGCTCTCTCCGCTATTCCTTTTGTTGGCGGTTTGGATAAAGCTCGACAGCCGTGGTCCGGTGTTTTACAGACAGGTGCGTGTCGGTCGGCACAACCGCGATTTCCGCATCTTCAAGTTCCGTTCCATGCGTGTGGGCAGCGACAAAGGCAGTCTTGTAACTATCGGCGGCCGCGACCCGCGTGTAACGCGTTCCGGTTATTACATCCGCAAGCTGAAGCTCGACGAGCTGCCCCAGCTTATCAACGTGCTGATAGGCGACATGAGTTTTGTCGGCCCGCGTCCCGAAGTGCGCAAGTACGTGGACATGTACACCACCGAGCAGTTGCATGTGCTCGACGTGCGTCCCGGCATAACCGACGAAGCATCAATAGCTTACCGCAACGAAAACGAACTCCTTGCCACTGCCGCCGACCCCGAGCGTTTCTACATCGAAACGGTGATGCCCGACAAACTGCGTATCAATCTGCAATACGTTCAAAATCATAGTCTTTGGGGTGATATTAAATTGATATTCAAGACATTGTCGGTAGTATTTCATTGATGGTTTTGTCCGGTGGTGCAAAAAGTTTTTTTTCGTTTCATAACAATAAAACGACATCCTTTCAGTTATGAATCCGAAAAAAAATAGACATTATGAAAAAGTTATTTATTTGCATTTTTGCAGGATTAGCCCTTGTGGCTCAAGGATGTAACAAAAGCACTGTCAATTCCGACAGCGACACCTCACGGCACGACGTTTCGGAGCCTCGCCTTACCCTTACCGATTTCACCGACGTTGCCGCCGCAACCATCGACGGGGTGGTGCATATCAAAACAGAGATGAAGCAGCTCACGCCAATGTACCAGTCGTTTTTTGGGTTGCTTATCCCGCAAGGCGTTCAGGAACAGGTATATAGCGCTTTCGGTTCGGGAGTCATCATCTCCGACGACGGCTACATACTCACCAACAACCACGTGGTGCAGGACGCCGAGCGTATCACCGTAACCCTCAACGACCGTCGTCAGATGTCCGCCAAGCTCATCGGCGCCGACCCCGCCACCGACTTGGCTTTGATAAAGATAGCAGCCTCCGGACTCACTTTCATACCTTTCGGCAACAGCGACGAGGCCAAGATAGGGGAGCCCGTGTTGGCCATCGGCAACCCGTTCAACCTCACCTCCACCGTCACCTCGGGCATCATCAGCGCCAAAGCGCGTAACGTGAATATCATCGAAAACACCCGCGGGGTGGAGAGCCCCATCGAGTCGTTTATACAAACCGATGCCGCGGTGAACTCCGGCAACAGCGGCGGAGCGTTGGTCAACGGCAAAGCCGAGCTCATAGGCGTGGTTACAGCCATCGCCTCGGGCAACGGCTATTACAACGGCTACTCCTTCGCCATACCCTCCAACCTAGCCAACAAAGTGGTAAGCGACCTCAAGCAGTACGGCTACGTGCAGCGCGCCTACCTCGGGGTGCAGGTTACCGATGTAACCCCCGAAATTGCGAAAAATGCAGGGGTGAAGGAACTTAAAGGGCTGTTTATCACCAAAGTAATCCCCGATTTCCCGGCCTACAATGCTGGTATGCGTCAGGGCGACATTATCAGGAAACTGAACAATACCGAAATAAACAGCTACGCCGAGCTTATGGAAGAGATTGGGCGCTTCAGTCCCGGCGACAAAATCGACGTGCAGTACGAGCGCGGCGGAAAAACCAACACCGTCAAGGTAACCTTGCTCAACAGTCAAGGCAATACGCAGATAATACGTAACTAATTGGAAATTAGTTGTCAGTAGAAAATTGAAAGTCGAGAATTGTCATTCGACCATCTGAAAATCTGAAAATCCGATCATCTGAAAATCCAAAATAGGAAAATCCAACTTTTTTTCGTATCTTTGCACCAAATTTTTTTAAAGAAAAAACAATGCAAAAACGTCGAATACTCTATGTAAATCAGGAGATTAGTCCATTCTCCCCTGAAACTGAAATATCGAAATTTGCACACGACTTGCCCGAATTCACGCAGGTTTACAAGGACAGCGCAACCAAAGATACCAAGGAGATACGCACTTTTATGCCGCGTTACAACTATGTACACGAAATAAAAAACCAACTGCACGAGGTTATACGCCTTTCGGGTATGAATTTGATAATCAATACCATCGACCACCATCTGATAATCAAGGTGGGGGCTATGCCCGAATCCAAAACCCAAGTGTATTTTGTGGATAACGACGAGTATTTCGATGAACGTCTGCCACTGCGCGACGAAAACGGGGTGTTCCATCCCGACAACGACGAACGTATGATGTTCTTCAACCGCGGCAGTATGGAGGCCGTGCGCAAACTGGCTTGGAAACCCAATCTGATACACACTGCCGGATGGTTTGCCTCGATGATACCGTTCTACCTGCGTCGTTTCAACAAGGAGGACGATTTTTTCAACGGCACCAAGGTTGTGGTGTCGCTTTTCGGCGAGGATGCTTTTCCCGAACTACTTTCCGATATGATGGACAAAAAACTTCGCCACGAGGGTGCCACCGCCAAAGACCGTTTGCTATACGGCGGCCGCGACTACATCTCCGTTATGAAAACCGCCATCACCTACGCCCACGGCATCGTGATAGCTTCGCCAAACGTGAACAAGGAGCTGGTGGATTACGCCAAATCGATAAAGAAAAACGTGATGGATTATAACCCCAACACCGAGGAATTCTTCACCCAGATCAACAAATTTTACGACGTTTTGATAGGAAACAGCCGCAAATAATACTATTTTATCAAAAACCACGTTATACCTAATTATTTACGGATAACATTTTTTGCAATGAATAACAAAAAAACAACGATAAAAGCTCTTGTATTCGGTAGCATGGCTGCGATAGTGATGATTTTCGCCTTTGCAGCCTGCAATCCCGAGGACACCGATTTCGGCCGCGACCTCACCGACCCCTCGGCATGGTACAACGGCACTTTGTGCGACACCCTCAGCATAGAGGCATATACCTGCCGCGAGGACTCCATGACCACCTCCAACTACTTGAATGGTGTAATAGGAGTGCTCCAAAACAACGTGTTCGGCAAAACCGAAGCCGCGATGTACACACAGGCCGCCCTTTCCACCACCGGCGGCATCAGTTTCGAGAGGGATGTGGTGGATTCCATAGTGGTGTCGCTGGCTATCACCGACTTCTTCAGCACCGATGTCAAGGACTCCAACTATGTTTATACGGCCCGTATGAGGGTTATCCCCCTTGCCGACCCAATGTATCCCGACTCCACCTACTACGCCTGCTCCGACGTGCAGTGCCTGCGTATGATATTTTTCGACAGTGTCCTGCGGATATCCAAAAAAGATACTGTGGTGCGTATGAAACTGAACTCGTCGGCAATGTCGATATTCCAAAACCGGAGCTATGTCGACAACGAGGATTTCCAGACAGCCCTTCGAGGATTTAAGATAACTCTAGAACCCGAAGGCGCCGATGCCGACAACATGATGATGTATATCAACTATGCCGCTGCCACAACGGGACTTACCGTCCATTTCCACTCCGACAACGACACCTTGCCGCTAAAATATTCATTCGTCTTTTCCGGCACCTCTGCAGCCCATTTCAACAGCTACCGCCATACATATACAACAGCTCCCCTTTCGGTGTTCCAGACCAACGTGAATGACTCCGTAGCCGGCGAAAGTAAACTGTATCTGCAGCCTCTTGGCGGCACTTTCGTGAAAATGCGTTTCCCAACCCTCAAACAGTGGTCGGCACAGCACCCCAACGCCGTGATACACCACGCACAGCTGATATTCCCCGTCGATGACGCCACCACAGCTGTGGGCGAGACTTCCGTACGACTGATAAGCTACCGCTACCAGAACAACGGCACGGTGGCCCTCATCCCCGATATGATGGACGCATTGCTCTCCGAAGGTTTCGACGGCCGCTACGACGCCGCTAAAAAACAATACCGTATGCGAGTCTCCCGACAGATACAACAAACCATAGTTGGCGGCACCAACGGCGACATGGCCATTTATATCGACGCACGGCGTATCTCCGCCAAGCAAGTGTTGCTCTGCGGCACCGACAAAACCATGCCAAAACACGTGAAACTAGAAATTATTTATTCCGAAACAAAATAAAATACCGTTGCCATTATGAAAAAACTTGTTATTGCATTATCGCTGATTGCCTTTGTAGCAACCGCCACAGCTCAGAAATTTGTTAAATATTACGACGAAGAGAAAAACCACAAATCCGTCGAGGGACAATACACCGGCAAAACCAAAGTGGGCGACTGGACCCTGTACCACCCCAACGGAAAAGTCTATCAGCAAGGCGCCTACGACAACAGCGGCGACAAAGTGGGCGTTTGGAAAACTTTCTACGACGACGGCAGCAAATGCGCCGAAGAGACCTACGGCAACGGCACCAACCGCGAATGGTACCGCAACGGCAAACTGAAAAGCGAGGTGGCTGTAGCCGACGGCAAGAAAAACGGTACCTACAAATCGTGGTACGACAACGGCAAACAGAAAGAGGAAATCCCCTTCGTTGACGGCAGCAAAGAGGGCCCCACCAAAGAATGGCACTCCAACGGCAAACTTAAATTCGAAGGCGAATACAAGGACAACGAACTCAACTGCTACGGCAAATGGTACACCGAACGCGGACAGAAAGACATGGAAGGCAAGCTGGTTGACGGCCTGCAGGAAGGCGAATGGCTTTTCTACTACCGCACCAACGCCAAACTCGGCATCCGCGGCACCTATAAGGAAGGCGCAGAAAACGGCCACTGGATTTACTACTACGAAACCGGCGAGAAATGGCGCGAAGGCAACTACGAGGACGGCCTGCGTCAAGGCACTTGGACCACCTACTACGAAAATGGCAAGAAACTTCACGAAGGTAACTACGTGGACGGCCTCGAGGAAGGCAAATGGGTAGCTTGGCAGCAGAACGGAAGCGTGGACTATCAAGGCACATTCAGTCAAGGACTCAAAAACGGCGAATGGACTGGCTACTACCCCAACGGCAAGACCCGCTACATCATCAACTACCGCAAGGACAAAAAACACGGCCACGAGACCAAATATTTCGAAAACGGACGCATCAACTCAGAATGCGACTACAGCGACGGTCTCGAAGACGGCACTTGGAAGAAATACGATCCCACCACAGGCAAGCTGCAGGAGACTGGCTCTCTCTCCGAAGGCCAGAAAAACGGTAAATGGACTTTCTACAACAACCTTGGCGGTATAGCCCGTGAGCAGAACTTCACCAACGGCCTGCCCGACGGCGCCGTTACCGAATACCACAACAACGGCAAGAAATCCGCTGTGGGACAGTACAAAGACGTCAACGGCGTTTCGCTGCGCGTGGGCACTTGGACATACTACGACCAGTACGGCGACGAGACCATGACCATGAAATTCGAGGACGGATACATGGTGTCCAAAGACGTGAAGAAAAAGACTCCTCAAGAGCAACAGCAGAAAAGACGTCAGGACGGTTTCAAAGCCATCAAACGATGAGCCTTTTTGGCGACATTAAAATACTCCTCGCCTCCAAATCGCCGCGCAGGAGGCAGCTTGTTCAGGAGCTGGGGCTGCCTTTTCGAGTGGTGGACGTAGATGTGGAGGAAAAACTGTCGCACCGCCTCTCCCCGTGCAATACCGCCAAAGCACTGGCAAAACTCAAGGCCGACGCATTTACCCAACCTTTGGCAGAGAACGAGATACTCCTCACCGCCGACACCATTGTGGTGCTCGACGGAAAAATCCTTGGCAAACCCAAGAGCGAGAAAGAGGCTTTCGAGATGATCCGTTCCCTCTCAGGCCGGCAGCATTACGTTTATACAGGCGTGTGCCTGAAAAGTCGCAACCGCCAAAAGCTTTTCGCCGAACGCACCACGGTACATTTCCGTCACCTTACCGATGAGACAATCCGTTATTACATAGATAATTACAAGCCAATGGACAAAGCCGGAGCCTACGGCATTCAGGAATGGATAGGACTCTTCGGCGTGGAGCGCATCAACGGCTGTTTCTACAACGTGATGGGACTGCCCGTGCCGAGGATTTGCAAGGAGATTGAGGAGATGGGGTGAAAGTTTTTTTTGAAAAAAAAGATAGTTATTTTATGGAAGGTGTAAATCGTCGTATAAAAGATTTGTTAGAAAGCTATAAAGAGCACTTTTTGAAAGTAAGTATTGTGGGGCCATATAAGGATGGAGAACAGGCCGACGAGCTATATAAGTGGCAGTTGATAACAACATGCCAAGGGAAGAGCACGCTTGCTATACTTGAGTCTATAAAAGATAAAAATATTGTAGATGTGCAGCGTGTTAATTTGGTGCTTTCAGAACTTATAAAATACAATCCCGTTGAGTTAGTTGCTGCTTTTGAAACATTGACAGATGAAAAAATAGCCTTGATAGAACGGCTAGAGTCTTTTAAACAGACAATGGCTGAATTATGTGGAGACAAGTACAAAGTGAAAGCCAACGACGAGCGTACAGCTGCCGCTTTTCTGGCATGTGTTAATCCTGCAAAATACACATTCTACAAGGATGAAATATATCAGAAATACTGCAATTATATCGGCGAAAAGTCCAAACCGGCTGGCGAAAAATACCAGCATTATCTTGAGCAGTTGCAACCTTTGCTGGAAGCAATAAAGAAAGATAAAGAATTGACTGACAAATATGAGAAAGAGACAAAAGGTTTAACACAAAGCGATATACTTATCGCTCAAAATATACTTTGGCAAATGAAAGATATGATCAATCAAGAAAAAGATAAGATTTGTTTTTGGTCAGGAGGAATAAAATGGGGTGATGGAAAAATTGATAAATTAAATGATTTTAATAAAGATGGCTATTGGAAAATAAATTGGGATAAGAATAGTACAAATAAAGGTGCAAAACAAGCATGGAATAACATATCAAAAGTGAAAGAAGGAGATTTTCTTTCATTTCATGGGTTTGGAGGAAAAAACGATTTGAGAATATATCAAATTTCACGAGTGTCTGGAAAAGATGAAGAAAATGGAAGAATATATTTCGAAAAAATCAGTTTTGATGACAATGAACTATTTCGTGGTAAGGCCCCAAAAATGGAAAAAGGAACATGGTTTGGAACTCTATTTCCAATAATTGGTGCCGAGGCTATTGATGCAATATTTGGAAAGATTTTGAATAAAATAGACGAAAGGAAAAAAGTACAAATGGCTGATATCGATAATTTTACAAAAATACTCTCTCTCAAGAAAAACCTCATCCTTCAAGGTGCTCCCGGCACGGGCAAGACCTACAACACCGCAGCATTGGCGCTAAGCATTTGCGGAGTAACGGAAGTGAATTTTAATGACCACGTTGAGGTGATGAAACGTTATAAGCAAATGCGGTACGATGAACGAACGAATCCGACTGGGCAGATAGCTTTCTCTACTTTCCATCAGTCGATGGACTACGAGGATTTTGTGGAAGGGATAAAACCAAACACCGATGGTGGAACAGTGACGTATGATGTTGAAGATGGTATTTTCAAGTTGTTGAGTGATAAAGCAAAGGAAAACTATGAAAATAGTTTAAAAACAATTGAAGTTATTAATATAGAACAGCAGACAAAAGATTTATTCGAAAAATATTGTTTTAAAATAGAAAACGAGTTGTCCACCAATGAATCGGTTGAATTGTATTCAAAATCTAAAATGCATATACGTAAAGTCAATAGAAAAAAAGATGGCTCGGCGTATTCATTACAATTGGCTAAGGATGCAACAAGTAGTCCTCAAGGCTTAAAGGTTGATATTGTAGTGAGGGATTTCCACGATTTTAAAGAAGGAAAGATAAAGTCTGCTTCAGATGTTAAACCATCATACGATAGTCAATCGTCATCTCACGGGAACGCTATTTATTATTTTGAGCTTTACAAAAGGCTTGCCGAATTTGAAAAAACACAAAAGCAAGAAACTGTTACTCAGAAAACCGAACTCCAGAACTACGTTCTTATTATCGACGAAATCAACCGTGGCAACGTCTCCAAGATTTTCGGCGAACTTATAACCCTGCTCGAGGCCGACAAGCGTATTGGCGGCGAACATCCTATTAAAGTTACCTTGCCATATTCCAAAGAGGAGTTCGGTGTCCCGTCGAACCTTTACATAATAGGCACTATGAACACCACCGACCGCAGTGTGGGCAATATCGACTATGCAGTGCGTCGCCGCTTCGCATTTGTTACATTGGAGTCGAAACGGGAAATAGTGGCCGAGAAATGCGGCGAAGACAGTAAGGCCGTTCAGTTGTTCGATGTTGTAAAAGAATTCTTGCAAAGCCATAAATCTGACATGGATTTTGAAGATTTGATGGTGGGGCACAGCTATTTTATGGCAGACAATAATGACGATTTGCAACTAAAACTGGACTACGAGATAGTGCCTCTTATCCGAGAATACTACAAAGACGGTATTATAAATGTGTCGAAAAAGGATTTGGACGACGCTATTTCCAATTGGAATGCAATTTTGAAATCATGACAAAGAAACAGGCTATACAGCTTTTTGAAGAAAAAAAAATCCGCTCTGTTTGGGACGATGATCAGGAGCAATGGTTCTTTTCCGTTGCCGATGTGGTAGAAGTGCTTACAGAAAGCAAAAACCCGACAGATTACATCAAAAAAATGAAAAAACGCGACCCCATGCTTGCCAAAGGGTGGGGACAAATTGTCACCCCCCTTTCGTTGCAGACAGCAGGAGGAAGGCAGCGCGTTAACTGTGCCTCTCTTAAAGGTATTTTTCGTATTATACAGTCTATACCTTCTCCAAAGGCAGAACCGTTGAAACAATGGATGGCTCAAGTGGCAAGTCGCAGAATAGATCAATTGCAAGATCCAGAGCTGTCCATAGAACAGGCTATGCTTGACTACAAAAGTCTTGGTTACTCCGACAACTGGATTAACCAACGTCTGAAATCCATCGAAGTGCGCAAGGAACTCACCGACGAGTGGCAGCGTCGTGGAATAGAAGACAATTCTCAGTTTGCAATACTTACCGACATCATTACCAAGGCGTGGAGCGGAAAAACCACAAGAGAGTATAAGCGATACAAGGGTTTGAAGAAAGAAAATCTGCGAGACAATATGACAAACACTGAATTGATTCTGAACATGCTTGCCGAATCTGCCACCACCGATTTGTCAAAAGAACAGAATCCCGAAACATTTGATGAGAATATGATAGTCGCTAAAAAGGGAGGGAATGTGGCTCGTTCGGCAAGAATGGAATTGGAGAAGGAATTGGGTCATCCGGTGGTTAGCCCTCTCAACGCAAAAGAATATCTTAAACAAATAGAAAATTCAACCGAAGAAACGGCACAGGATGAATAAGCCTTTCGTTCTAATAGAGCATCAATGTTTAAAAGAATCTGAGATTGGAATTATCGAGGGTTATAACATCGATTTTCAACCTGCAGATTACCTCAAAGAACCAAAATGTCTTGGGATAGACCAAAATTTTTGTGCCTCGTACTATATTGGAGCGACTTGGCTTGTGCCAAAAGAATGGGCTGTAATTGTCCATCCAAAAGTACAGAATGTTGATTTTGTGAAGATGTTTTTAGCAGCGTTGGAAGTGGATACAGAAAATGAATCGGATTATTTCTCAAAATGTTACGGTATACAATTCGATGACCCTTTGATAGAAACCGATGAACGTCTCAACCAACTAACACCTTTGTTGGTATTGCACTACATTTCGTTGCTCGAACGTCTTGTGAACCGTGGGCTTAAAAAGGATTATGTGGTACGTGAGGAAAATCTGAAATCAAAAGTCAAGGGCAGAATTTTATTCTCCAAACACCTGAAAAAGAACGTCTTCCAGCAGCGTGGCGACCGTGTATTCTGTCAGTTTCAGGAATATACCGATGATATTCCCGAAAACCGTCTTTTGAAAAAGGCTCTGCTTTTCGCCGAAAGAGTTGTCAATAATTATTCCAGTCTAAGAAAGCAGATTGAAAATACAGATTTGCCAACCCGTATGGCCAAAATAGATGTCGCATTCCAGCATGTTTCGGACGATATAGAGGTTTGGCAGGTTAAGAAACTTTCTGCCAACAAGCTTTTTAAAGAGCATAGTCAAGCTGTAAAAGTTGCCAAGATGCTGCTCCGTCGTTTCCAATACTCTATCGATAACACTAATTCTGAGCAACATATCACGCCACCCTTCTGGATAGATATGGCAAGGCTTTATGAAATGTGGGTATATAGCAAGTTGAATGCTGTGTATCATGGACAAATTGAGTTCCAAGTCGGTGGTCATTGCCGAACGGCGGCGGATTATATTAAAAAGGATGAACGTCTAATAGTGGATGCCAAGTACAAGCCTCATTATGAGGATTCTAATCGTGGAATAATTGATGATATAAGAGAGATTAGCGGATATGCCCGCGATAACAAAATCCTAAAACATTTGAATGCCGATGAGCAAGAGATAAAATGCGTAATTATCCATTGGTGTCCGATAAAAGTTTTTGAAAAAGTTGAAAAAAAGTAGGGCTGACGATATAAGATGTCAGCCCTTTGGTTTATCTTTGCAGTTACGACAAAACAAAGTTTAAACCAATGAGCAAAGATACACATTTTATCGGACAGCCGGTATATATTCAATTGTTAAATCTTGTAGACCGCAACAAAATCAGGAAGATAAG
>JAFSOU010000134.1 GCA_017443265.1 Bacteroidales bacterium
GTATTGTCCAATGAAATAAGGACTACCGTGAATGGCAGTCCTTTCATTGGCATAAAACCCTGCCGATTATTCCTTGATGAGTTGCTCCCCAGCAGAGCTCATCTCCGCTTCATCGGCAGTGCAAAAATACAACAAATTTTCACTATTGCAAAAAAATAGAAAATTTTCAGCCTACTTTTTGTCCACTTGAAAGTATCGTCTCAAAAACAGCCTACTTTTTGTCCATTACGCCTTTTTCACAAAAAAAACGGACATCGTCTTTTGATGTCCGTCTGTCTCTTTCAAAATAGCAACCATACTATTTCTGTTCAGTTTTCGTTACCTTAAATAAAAAATCCCTCAAACAGGGATTATTTTTGCAAATATTTCCCTCTTTGAGGGAAAAATTGTATATTTGCAGAACGAATCAAAAATCAAACGACATGGAAGAATCGCTGTATCAAACAATGAATGAGTTGATTACATCAACCAAGACAAATTTCAAACGTTATTTATACGATGAAATTTTGTGGGAAAGCAGAATGATAGGACTTGTTGGCCCTCGTGGTATCGGCAAAACAACAATGCTGCTTCAACGGGTAAAAGAACAAAAAAACAACGACAAATACCTATATGTAACAGCCGACGACCTTTATTTCGGCAACCACTCATTGGTCGATTTGGCCGCCGAATTTGTCAAAGACAACGGCTCTCACCTCATCGTCGACGAGGTGCACAAATACCGCAATTGGTCGCGCGAACTAAAAAACATCTACGACCAGCACCCCGATTTGCACATCATATTCACAGGATCTTCCATTCTCGACATAATGCAAGGCGAAGCAGATCTCAGTCGCAGGGCTTTGATGTACAAAATGCAGGGACTGTCGTTCCGCGAGTATCTGGAGCTTAATCACAACATAAAAATGCAACCTTTCAACCTCGACGACATTCTGAAAGGTGATATTGAACTCAACGGCATAAGGCACCCCCTCCCATATTTTCACGACTATCTGGATCATGGATATTACCCCTTCGGCAACGAACCCGGGTTCAAAAAGTTACTCCAACAAACGGTGTCGCTTGCCATCGATGTGGATATACCGCAATATGCCGACATGAGGACTTCTACCGCTTCAAAACTGAAACTAATGCTCAGCATAATATCAAAACTTGCCCCATACAAACCCAACATGAGCAACCTTGCAACGGAGATAGGCGTCAGCAAAAACAACATTCAGGACTACATCCATTATTTGGAACGTGTAGGGCTGTTGGCGTTGTTGCGAGACAAAGTCGAAGGACTAAGACTACTTGGAAAAGTTGAAAAAGTATATCTCGACAACACAAACCTAATGGCAGCTCTCGCAGAAAACTCACCAAATATCGGCAACGTTCGTGAAACATTCTTTTTCAACCAGATGCGTGTAAGAAACAACATTACTGGATCCCCGACATCCGACTTCATGATAAACAATTACACTTTCGAAGTGGGAGGACGCAACAAAAAGAGCAAACAAATAGCGGGCATTAAAGACGCTTTTATTGTGAAAGACGACATCGAATATGCCTACAACAACGTCATCCCCCTTTGGATGTTTGGATTAAATTACTAAAACACAGTATAATACAAACAATATTAAGCCCCTCCAAAAAAAAATCCCTCTTTGAGGGAAAAATTATACACAATTCATCCCTCTACAAGGGAAAACCAACGAAAAACCATCCTCCAACCATTTATATGAACCTCTGAACCTTGCAAAAAAAACGGACACCGTCTTTACGATGTCCGTCTGTTTTTTCGAAATGCTTATCTGCTATTCCTCTTTGGCCTTGGGGGCTACGCATTTGTAGAACAGCCCGGCCAGACCGGCGCCTACCAGCGGGGCTACGATAAACAGCCACACCTGACCCATGGCGCACCAGCTCTCGTGGCAGCTGAAAATAGCCTGGCTGAGGGAGCGGGCGGGGTTAACGCTGGTGTTGGTCAGCGGGATGCTTACAAGGTGTATCAGTGTTAGGGTGAGGCCTATAGCCAAACCTGCGGCTTTGGTGTTGCTGCGTTCGTCGGTGGCACCGAGTATCACCATCAGGAACACGAAAGTGAGCAGGGCTTCAACGAGGAAAGCGCCTCCACAGCTGATAGCGGCGTAGTTCTCACCGGCAGCGGCTTGGAATTCGGCACCGAAACCATTGGCGGCAAACACGCCTGTGTTGCCCAGTCCGCAAGTCTTCCAGATAGCCAACAGCACGGCTCCTGCTATGATGGCGCCAACAATCTGTGCCACCCAGTACAGAAGCATGTCTTTCAACGACATACGTCCGTTCACCCACACGCCGAAACTAACGGCGGGGTTGAGGTGCGCACCGCTCACATGACCAATACCATAGGCCATAGCTATAACAGTGAGACCAAAGGCTATTGCCACGCCGAGGAAACCAACGTAAGCACCAGCAAACAAAGCGGTTCCGCAACCGCCAAGAACTAACCAGAAAGTGCCGAGACATTCGGCCAACATTTTGTTATAAATCTTCATTTTGTTATGTGTTTTAATTAATGTTTGAATTTATCGGCTGGCGTTTCCAACCGCACATCTATATATTAACGGAAATATTATTTTTTTGTTGCGTAATTATACCAAACGCATCCGATAACATTTTTCGGCACGATGCAAATGAATCACTTTTTTTTCGTATTTTTGCAAAAAAAAGCAAGGTGATACATCCGTACATATTATTATATAAAACGCTGTTGCCAAAGAAATACCGCTATTACATGCAACGTGCCGGCGGCGACCGCGACATGTGCCACGAGACACTCCTTCACGGGACTTTCTACGAAGAATACACAGTGTACGACTTTGCCCACAAAACTGACGAACAACGCCGACTCTACCTAACCGACGCCCTTCGCGACAAACTCTGCCGACGCATCAACAGCCGGAAAGGCGAACGCATCATCGCCGACAAATATTTGACTTACAAACACTTCCATCACCACTATCATCGTCATGTATGGTTTATCGACAACAACGCCGACTACGAACAAATTGCCGAAGCAGGTATGTGCAACGGGCGACTTGTTGCAAAACCACCCCGCAGTTGCGGCGGAAACGGAGTGCATCTTATAACAGCCTCGTCCATAGACGAATGGAAAGAGACAATAAAAAAACTCAAAGGCTTTGTGGTTGAGGGACCTATCGTGCAAGACGATTTTATGTCGCAATGGAACAGCTCGTCAGTGAACACTGTGCGCATGAACACCATTCTGCGCAATGGTGAAGTGAAACAATTTGCACCATTTCTTCGCACCGGCCGCATAGGCAGCTTTGTGGACAACGGTGCCAAGGGAGGGCTGTTCGCTTCCATCGACGCTAAAACAGGTATCATCTGCACATGCGGCTACGACGAGAACGGCGACACGCACGAATCCCATCCCGACAGCGGAACGCCATACCTCGGCATAGCAATACCGCAATGGCAAGCGTTGCTCGACCTAACATCGACAATGGCTCTTTCCATGCCCGACATGGTGTATATCGGCTGGGACATGGCACTAACCCCAAACGGATGGGAACCCGTTGAGGCCAACCGTGGCGAATTCATAGCCCAACAGATAACTCTAAACCGCGGGCTGCGACACGAATTCGAAGAAATCTGCGGAATATAAAATACGTGAAGACTTTAATATGTGAAGGCGTTAAGTTGTGAAGGCGTTAAGACGTGAAGTTGTGAAGGAAACAATAACCAATCAGTTCACAGTTCACTGATCACAGTTCACTTTAAACGAATAATATCCGTCCAACGTGTGGTGGGGTTTTTGCTGCGGAAATCGTGTTTGATGGCGTTGGCGAAAACCTCGGCTTTGCCGTTGCCGTCGCGGGTGGCGTACTGTTGCGACCCCAGTATCACCGTCTCGGTGCCGTGCAACCGGTTGATGCGGTCCACCACGGTGTCGAGCTTTTTCAGCCTCTGAAATTGCTCCGCGTTGATATCGAACAAGTTAAGCTGTGTCGGCGAGGCGGCGCCAATCCCCATCACTATCACCCCCGCTTTTTTGTAGTGGTAGCCGGGCTTGTAGATACTTGCCAGCAGGTCGCCGGCGGCTTTCACTATGGTAATGGCCGAACTTGTGGGCGTTGGCAATGTAAGCTCCGCAAACTGCTGGTACTGAGGCAGGTCATCGCGGAAAAAGTTGGTGTTGACAAACACGCCCACCACCGACGCCACGGTGTTCTGCGCACGCAGTTTCTCGGCGCAGTGTGCGGCATAGTTGCTCACGTGGGTGCGAAGGGTGTCGAGGTCGGTAATCATGCCGTTGAAACTGCGGCTGGTGCAGATACTTTTCTTTGCCGCCATGGCTTCGTCGGCGATGCAGTCGATGCCGTTGAGCTCCGCCCACGTGCGTTCCACCACCACATTGCCGAAAGCCGCCCGCACCCACTCCTTTGGCTTCGAAGCGAAGTCGTAGGCGGTGTTCACGCCGTAACGTTTCAGCTTGGCGGTGTAACGGCCGCCTATCCCCCACACATTCTCTATTGGAAACAGTTTCAGTGCTTTGCGGCGTTTCTCGTCGCTGTCTATCACACAACAGTGGCGGTATCCGGTATGGCGTTTGGCAAAATGACTTGCCACCTTAGCCAGGGTCTTAGTCGGCGCAATGCCGATGCTTAGGGGCATCCCCACCGAGCGACGCACACGGCGGTGCAGGGTCTCGCCCCACTGTTTCAGGTCGGTGTCGCCCATCGCGTCGAGACGCACAAAACACTCGTCGATAGAGTAGCGGAAATACTGCGGAGCCTCCTGACGGACAATTTCCACCACACGGGCGGTGAGTTCGCCGTAAAGCTCGTAGTTGCTCGAAAAGACGGCGATTTTCTGGTCGGGGAACTGCTGTGCAAGCTGAAAAAAAGGCAGTCCCGCCTTGATACCCAGTTTCTTGGCCTCGTTGCTGCGCGCCACTATGCAGCCGTCGTTGTTGGAAAGCACCACCACAGGCTTGCCTTCGAGGTCGGGACGGAACACCCGTTCGCACGACACATAGCAGTTGTCGCAGTCGATGATGCCGTACATAACTATCTTTTCCAGTTGTGAATGGTCCAAACCACCACGCCCCACACCTCGAAATTGTCGGTGTCGTGGATGCGGATGGGCTTGTAGTTGGCGTTTGCGGGACGCAGCTCGATATATCCGTCGGCTTTGTGCGAAAGGTCGAGGTATTTTATTGTAAATTCGTTGTTTACAAACGCCACAATGACGTCGCCGTCGTCGGGTTCCACGCTGCGGTCGATAATGGCGATGTCGCCGTCGTTGATGCCCGCCTCCACCATGCTGTCGCCGTCAACACGGCCGTAGAAGGTGGCTTCGGGGTGTTTTATCAAATCGCGGTTGAAATCCAGGCTGTCGTGACGGTAGTCCTCGGCAGGCGACGGAAATCCCGCCTTGATGGAATTGGCCAGCTGCAACTCCAACGACTTCTCGAACTCCCCTTTTATGATATGTATTTTCGACATCTATTTCCTTTCAAAACAACTTTGTACGCGAATTGCCATATAATTAGCCATTAATTTTTGGTCCATTCATGGCAATTACATGTAAAACATATTGATTATAATCGCCCTTATTATTTACACTTATTAATCAATCAATTACAAATATTTTATTGTACACTTCAACACGAATTACCATCAAATTTGCCATTAATTTTTGGTCAATTCGTGGCAATTATATGTAAAAAAAAAACCACTATCCAATTATCAATCAACCAATTATATATAATAATAATTCACGTTCAATCAAAGCTTTCGCAGATTACGCAGCAGCACCAGCAAGTCGGTGGTTACGCGGTAGTTGCGCACATACATATTGTTGAAATGACGGCAGTCGGCAATGTGCTGACTTTCGTCGATGCCGCAAACGGGTATCACACAGGGCTTTATCTGTGGCAACACCTGTTTTTCGATGGTCTTGCCGTAGCCCACCCATGTTTTTTTGCCCACAAGCACCGAAAACGCTTTGCCGAAGAAGCCTTTCTTGTTACGCTGAAACAGCCAAAGCACGGGCGAGAACAGCAGCACCACAAAGGCCGACACAAAGTCGAACACCCGTTTCTGGGTGCGCTTGCGCGGAAGTGCCAACGTCTTGATTCTTATGGCGTAAGCGTCCTCGACGGAATAGATGTCGCCGCTGCCTATCACAAACTGACTCTCCTGCGGAACAATCTTATAATCGAGGTTGCTGTCCTGCAACGAGGTCATCAGCGTTATAATCTCCTGAGGTTGAAGGTTTTTGGCACAGAACACCACTTCGTTTATCTTGTAAAAACGCACCAAGTCGGAAATTTGCGACACATCGCCAACAAAACGGCTGTCGTCGGTTTTTTCCATACTTACCTTCCCCATAAAGGACGGCACAATGCCCAAGGTGCCGAAAAGCTCGCTAACACGCTGCGTTTCATCACTATCGCCGATGATAAGGTATGCCTTGCTTTTGTCAGCCGAAAGGCTATATCCCTTTATGCGGAGCAGGTGCAGAATTCCCCTCAGCGTAAGAGTGGAAACCGCCGCCCACGCTGCACCGAGCAGTATCAGGGCACGCGAGTAACGTTGTGTTTCGTCGAGCAACGAATAGAAAATCAGCAAAGTAGCCGTTCCCACTGCCAGACCTTTCACAATTTTCAGCAGATTCACCGGCTTGCGGTAACCGCCGTACAAAAATACGCACAGCAGCCACAGAAGCACGTAGGCGGGCATTATCAGATAGGTGTATTCGGGCGGATAATAGCTGATGTCGTTGGCTTTGAAAGTGGCCCACAGGTTTTTTATTAAAAAGAAACCGAGGTAGATGCAGATGAAATCGAGCAACGGCACTATTACACTGCTAACCAAGCGTTTACAGAACGACAGCGACGCCCTTGCCCAAATCGCCAATTTAATTCCGAGGGTGAAAATCTTGGCATCGGATTGGGAGAAATGTTTCTGCGTGAAAATGGCCATGGCGTTGTAGAAAGTGTAAACGTAGTTGAGGCTGCCTTTTTTGGTGCTTTCGCCCTTGTAGTGGATGATTCGCGTAGCGGGCAGGTAGTAGTTTTTGTAGCCACCTTGCAGTATGCGATACGAAAAATCGATGTCCTCGCCGTACATGAAAAATGTCTCGTCGAGCAGGCCAATTTTGTCGAGTACCTCTTTGCGTGTCATCAGAAAAGCACCCGAAAGTATCTCAATTTCAGCGGTTTGGTCGGGACTTAGGTGGCCGAGGTAGTAATGCGCGAATTTCGGCGAGCGCGGGAAAAGCTTTATCAGTCCCGATATTTTGTAAAAAGCCACTTTCGGGGTGGGAAAACCGCGTTTGCTTTCGGGGAGGTACTCCCCTTCGCCGTTTATCATCTTCACGCCAAGTCCGCCGCAGTCGGGGTGGGCATCCATAAAGTCCACGCATTTAGCGAAAGTATCGTTCTCCACAAGGGTGTCGGGGTTGAGCAGAAGCACATACTCGCCAGTTACTTGCTTGAGCGCCTGATTGTTAGCTTTGGCAAAACCATAATTTTCCGTGTTGGCGATAAGCCGCACCTGCGGAAATTTCTCTTTCAGCATCGCCACCGAGCCGTCCACGGAGTTGTTGTCGACCACCCACACCTCGGTATCCAGCCCTTTGGCCGCCTCAAACACCGAGTTGAGGCACTGTTCCAAAAAGAACTTCACGTTGTAGTTTACTATGACAACACTCAAACGCATGGCAATCAGCTATTTATCAATGGCAATCGGGTATCAGGTACGCCAAAACGAAGGCCAGGACAATAAGGAAAAACTTGAGTTTCGACTTTTTACCGACATCGTGGTTGAACAAAATGCTGATGGAGACGTGCAGCAGGATACCCACCACAAGCCCCATCACGGGCTGTTCGAAATTGCCTGCCGGTGCAATCATGAAATGGTTCACCATCGAGCCGAGCGGCGTCATCACTGCAAAAACGAGCAGCAGCAGATAGGATTTTGCCACGCTGTAGCCGTTGTTAAGAAAAAGTGTTACAAGCACTAAAGCGATGGGGATATTGTGCAGCACTATACCCGTGAGCAAGCCAGCCTGCAACTGTCCGGAAGCTGTCACCAACGGCATACCTTCCATAAAGGAATGCAGCGAAAGTCCTATCAATAAGCCGGTTATGGGATGCACATGATGGTGATGATGCTCTTCGGACTCCGCACAGCATTGTGCATGGTTGTGGCCGTGCTCTACACCGCGGGTAAGTATTTCGAGCAACAGCTGGATAAGAAAACCTGCCAGCACCCAGATGCCGGGACGCAGAGCGGAAAAAAGGCTTTCGTGCTCGTTTTCAAACACATGCGGTACCAAATGCAAAAAACAGAC
>JAFSOU010000004.1 GCA_017443265.1 Bacteroidales bacterium
CTCATCCTTCTCCTGTATTTTTTGTCTGCCAGTTCCGGATTATACACCCCCGTTTTCTGGTTGCTGTTGCGCCTGAGCTCTCTGTATATGGTGCTTCTGTCCACACACAAATCCTTGGCAATCTGATCTTTGAAAAAAACTGCTTTCAGTTTCGAATAAATTTCGTACCTTTGTATCCGCGTTAAATGCTCCATCTTTTTGTTTTTTGGAAGGAGCGCAAAGATAAGCATTTTTTCGCAAACAAGGGAGAAATCGCATTTTTTGCTTTTTCTCCTTTGAAGTTTTAGTGGCTTATGCACTCCTTTTTCTACAAAAAGTGTTGCATTTATTTGTTGAATTTAGGTGGCAGTTGGCCGATTTTTGATGTGGCAGTTGGCCGATAAAATAAGACCAATTCTATGTAAGTGCTGCCACCAACTGCCAACTCAAAACTACAAAATGCCAACTAATTATGCTGACTTTTCCTGTCCCTTTTGAGCTAACTATTCTTCCCCACCACAAACCGTGTCTTTCCTTTGAAGTCGTTGTGCAGGGAGATTTCAAAGCCGTTGGTGGAGATAATGGCGGCGGTTTCCTCGCCGAGATTTTCGTTAATCTCTACAATAAGTAACCCGTTGGGAACAAGATGTTTACGTGCTATTTGGACAATGCGGCGGTAGAAAAGCAGCGGGTCGTTGTCGGGCACGAAAAGGGCAAGATGTGGCTCGTAGTCGAGCACGTTGGGCTGCATATCGGCTTTCTCCTGCTCACGCACGTATGGCGGATTGCTAACAATGAGATCGAAAAGCGGCAGTTCGGCAAGGTCGTCGCTCAGGATGTCGGCTTGCATAAATTTAATCCCAACTCCCTGATTCCATGCGTTTTGTCGGGCCACTCCGAGGGCTTTTTCCGAAATATCCACGGCGGTGATTTCGGCATCGGGAAAAAACTTTGCCAAGGCTAGGGCTATGCATCCGCTGCCGGTGCAGAGGTCGAGAATGCGTTTTGGAGAACGGCATTTGTCCTTGGCCAACTCAACAATTCCTTCCGTCTCGGGACGGGGAATAAGTACGTTTTCGTTCACCGCAAGCGACATGCCGCGAAAATTGGCCTTGCCTAAGATGTGCTGTATGGGGCGGTGGCGTTTCAGGTCTTTTATGGCGAAGTTTATCTTCAGCAGGTCGCTTTGGTTAATAGTTTTTTGTTTGGAGAGGAGCCAAGTGGTGAGGTCCCAGCCGAGATATTCTTCGAACAGAAGGCGCAGAAATCCCCGAATCTCCTCCTGCGGGTAAATACCTTCGAGTTCGGCGTAGGCAAAACGCTCGATGTCGCAGATGCGGTTGGACGCAATTTTCATAGTATCAGTGTTTTCGGTTGAAATCGGCAGGGATTTCGCCCCATACGTCTGTTTTCCATTTCAATATTGGCACTTCGATGGTGTTCTCGTTAAGCCATTTTTCGGCGCGAATTACTAATTCGAATAGATATTCGTTTTTGCTGTCTGGCAAAAGTTTGGTCTTGCATTTTTTCTGTCGTACCCACGATATTCCTATAGCCGAATCGCTGTATATTGGATAATGCAGCCCCTTTTTCTTTTGCAAGGCAAGAGCGTGTACAATAGCCAAAAATTCTCCAATATTGTTGGTGCCATTTTGAAAAGCCGGACTTTTAAAAATATTTGAGGTTGTGGCGGGTTTAGTGCTAATGTCTAAAAACACACCTTGATATTCCATTATTCCAGGGTTGCCAGAACAAGCTGCATCCACTGTAATAGCAGGGCTTACAGGCTTTTCCTCTATTTCCGAGAAATCAATTGTTGGGGCAACCTCCTTTCCCCAATAATTATCCGGGCCATTTTTAAAGGCTGTTTCGGCGCTTGAACGGTCAAGAAAGGCCTTGTATTTTGCTCCTGCAAAGCCTTCAACAAGTTCTTGGCATTTGTCCCAGCTGTCGAAAATACCGGTTTCCTTGCCTTGCCAAATCACGTAGTATTTCTTTTTCTTTGCCATATTGCTGATTCCAAGTCTTTTATAACACTGCGAGCCGCTTGCTTCGCAGGCGGCTCGCAATTATTTTCAAGGCTTGTGTTTAGAGGCTGATAACGTCGATAAACTTGCCGTTGGTTTCGAAATTGAGTTGTTTGGGGTCTTTCTGTTTTCTGCCAAAGAGTCCGCCCTTTTTGTAGATGCGCACCTGGTAGGTCATCTTGCCGCGAAGCTCCACAATGCACACATGTTTCACTTTGTATCCGCTGTAGCTGTTGGCCAGAGTGTCTTTTATGGCTTTGGGTGTGTATTCTGGTTCAACATACCAACGTTTTTCGGTGCCTTTGTTTGAATAAAGAACTTGCTGGCGCACGTCGTCGGTGGTGAAAGTGGCTTCGTAGTTGAGGGAGTCGTACATCACCCATTTCACGTCTTTCACATCGGGGTAGTTTTTCTCGAAATCGGAGAGATAATTCTTCAGAACCTCTTCCTTGGCTACGGATTTTTGTGCGAAAACTGCTGCATTTGCCAAAAGGCCAACTATTAAAACAACAAATAACTTTCTCATAATTTGATATTTATAAAAATGTTACACTTCTTTTTTGAACGTACAAATGTAACGAAAAAATGTTTGAAAAAAAAATTTTTTTTCATTTCTTGTAAATTTTGGAATAAAACCGCTTTTCCCACAAAAAAAGTGTATTTTTGCATTTCGTTTTGTGCTGTCGGCGACAGAGAAAAAAATTAAAATAATGGACATAATCGAAATAAAAGATATTGATTGCGAGGAACTTGCACCATACCGCAGTTTGACAGAGGCACAGCTTAAAAATCGTCTCCATCCCGAGGAGGGCATTTTTATCTGTGAGAGTATCAAGGTTATACGCATTGCGTTGGAACATGGGATGGAGCCTGTGTCGTTTTTGTGCGAGGACAAGTTTTTGGACACCCAGATGGCCGAATTGCAGCCCTCGGTGCCTGTTTACGCTTCTTCGCGAGAAGTTTTGCGCCAGCTTACGGGATACGACCTCAGCCGCGGCATATTGAGCGCTATGCGCCGCCCTACATTGCCGTCGGTAAGCGAAGTGCTGAAAGATGCACGTCGTGTGGCGGTGCTCGACACTTTGGCCAGTTCCGAGAACGTTGGTGCTATTTTCCGTTCGGCGGCAGCCCTTGGTATTGACGCATTGCTGCTTACCCGCACCTGCTGCGACCCTTTGGTGCGCCGCGCCTGCCGTGTAAGTATGGGCACTGTTTTTCAGGTGCCGTGGACTTTTATCGACTCTTACGACGAGCTCAAGCAGGAGGGTTTCGCCATTGCCGCCCTTGCCCTTGCTGATAAATCCATTCCTTTGGACAGCACCGAGCTGAAACGTTGCGAAAAATTGGCCTTGGTTCTGGGCTCGGAGGGCGACGGACTTTCCATGGAAGTGCTGCGACAGGCGGATTATGTGGTAAAAATACCCATGAGCCGCGGGGTGGACTCGCTCAATGTGGCGGCGGCATCGGCGGTGGCGTTCTGGGAACTGCGAAAATGACCCGACAATGGGCAAAAACTATTGGTGTCCGATTAGAAAATTTATTGTAACCGTTGTGTCGGATTGTAAAGCCGCTGAAATGCAATAACTTACTCGGTGTTAGTGTAATAATGTCGGTGGGGCGAGTTTATTGATTTAGTGGATTAAGGAAAAACACACTTAAAACTCAATGGACCAAATTGCATCTATAGGATTGCTGAAATCCAGTTTTCTGAAAACGATAGACTCGACTTCGCTACATTTATTATCAACAAAAACCATCCTTGTTGCTGTACTGTATACAACATGCCGTCCCCAAAAAAGTTTGGAATAACTGCATTCTTGTTCCCTCATTAGCTTTTTGTCCCATTTTTCAATGTAGTTTATAAGCCTCAAATCATATTCGTCAATTAAGTAATTTTTTTTGATTTTATTGTCAATACAATAAGAACAATATAAATAGTTTTCGCCGCTTTTTTTCCAACACAAAAAAAGATATCCACCGGTTCGATAACCATAATCTTCAAGAATGAATATGGTGTCTCTACCGCTTGTAGAGACAAAAATGCCTATAAGGGAATCTACAGTTGCACTATGTATCTTTCTCGTTTTATAAAACGCAGACTGTGTCTTTTCTATTTCCTTTAGGTAACTTTTGGTTGCAGTCTTTTGAGCGTTATTGATTTTCGTTACATAGCTATCGTTGCCACAAGACATCAAAATAAACGAAATGAAAATAAAATTTACTAAAGCTATACTTATATTCTTCCGTCGTGTCGGATTTGTAATCCAACACGCTTTAGTATAGGGATTTGCAAAACCGCTTAAATGTACTAACTTGCTCAACATCATTTTAATAACGGTGGCGGGGTGGGTATATTGCTTTACGGAGCGGAAAATCAGGCACAACCATAATAATTAATTCATTATCAATTGTTTTTTCTCAAAAAATCTATATATACGTTTACGCTTCCAAGAATATTTTGAAAATTCAAATTTCAACAAATCTTCAGGCAAGTTAAACCACAACAAATCTGGAGTTATACTAAACACATTATTTTTCC
>JAFSOU010000013.1 GCA_017443265.1 Bacteroidales bacterium
ACCTAAATCGTAATTCCCCAACCCTAGGGCAAATGCCTAACAACAACCTTGTGAACTTTTACATTTATTTGTATAAAAGTTTTGCAAAATTACACAAAAAAATGCAAAACAGCAAATTATTTTTGTATTGATTTTCAATTATTTTTTGAGACGCGGTACACCACGTCTCTACAACTATCATTCAACTGCAAACTAAAAACTGCAAACTAAAAATTAATCTATGTCCAAAATTATCACTTCCGGCATGTCGTCCTTATAAATAAGTTGGCAGTTGATTTTGCCGTAATCCTTTGTCTTATAGCACACTCCGCTAACCGAAGACGAGTCCTTCAGCTGTTTCGGCGATTCGTATGCCACAACGGCATTTTTCAGCTGTTGTCCGTCGAATTCCACAGCGTCGCCGTAGCCCGATGGCGAATCCAAGTCGATGATATAACCCCAAGTTTTTGTGTTACATATCAGGCATCCCACCACGGTTCCAGAAAAACGCACCTCCTCGTAGTCTTTCTTGCACGATGTGAAAACGGCCACGGCAAAAACAATAGCCAATCCGACTATAAATAGCGAAAGAGCTATGATTTTCAACGGTTTGTTGTTTTTTTTCATAATTATGCTAGGTTTAAATTTTCAACTTTCAACCATCAACTTTCAATTCTCAACTTTCAACTCTCAATTTTAATCAGTCCGAGTATCCAATTTCTTCGAGGTTTTCTTTCACCATCTCTTTCAGGTAGCGGAAAATGGATAGGTCGTTCATCGAGGCGCCGTCGAGGGCTTCCTTCACCTCGTCGGTGTCGAACACAAACTCGTCCTTGTCGGTGATGTGGCGGTAGATGATATGTCTGTCCTCGTGCTGCGAGCAGAGCATCACTATGGTCCCCGCGAGGTCGCCCATCGGCGGACGGTCCCAGTGGTTGTGCTTGAACCAGAAATCCAAGCGAGTGCCTTTGCCCACTTCGCTCTCTATCTTCATGCCGCCGCCGCAGTTCTCGGTGTTCATCTTGATCAACGGCAGTCCCAGTCCCACTTTGCGCGTGGTGCGCGTGGTGGTGTAGGGGTCGGTAACTTTGGCCAGAAATTCGCGACTCATCCCCTTGCCGTAGTCCTCGATCGAAAAAGCGTATATGTTGTCCTTTATGCTGTCGCGGATGGTGAGTTTTATCTCCGAAGCGTTGGCTGCAATGGAGTTCTCCATCAGGTCGTAAACGTGCATCGAAAGTTCTTTCATATCAATCTAAATTACTAATCATTTTGTTCTCCGCCCTTTGGGCTATCGAAAGGTTCACTGAACCTTTCTTCATTACTAATTACTCACTACTAATAATTACAAACTACTCCTTCATTTCTATGAAGCGACCCTCCTCGCCCCGCAGGGTGCGGCGGAACTCGTCGAAAGTGAGGTCGTACATGTGGAAATAGCAGTAAGTCTCGCCGATAAGGTGCGTGAAATGGGCGTCGGAGCTTTGTATGAAGGCAAACCGTTTCAGGTAGGCGAATTTTTTGAGGAACGCCTCCTTGGTGACGTGTTTAGAAATCTCCAACGCGTCGGCCTTGAGGTCGGGCGGTATAAAACCCAGTTGGCTCATAAGGCTGGTGGAAGGCTTGTTTACGTGTGCCGGGATAAACAGTCCGCCAATCTCGTGCACCTTGTCGTAAAGTCCTTCAATATCCACGTCGATGGCGTTGATAAGCAGGTAAGGCTCTTCGCCCACAATCTCCTCGTTTTCGTCAACCACCAGCTGGTAGCCGAAACGCTCCTCGTCGTTGGGGATGTGCGGCAGGTGCTCGTCGAGGAACTGCTGGAAAGCGTCGAGCTGCTCGTCGGTCTCGAAAAAGCAGAGGCAGTGTGCCTCCTCCTGCGACGTAACCTCGGCGCCGCCTATCACAAGGATGCCGTTCTCGCGTGCCAGTTTCTGTATCACCTTCACCTGACGGGTGCAGTTGTGGTCCGATATGGCAATCATGTCCAAGCCCTCCTCCTTGGCGCGTTGGATGATGTTCTGCGGACCCATCTCCAAATCGCCGCAGGGCGAAAGCACGGTGTGCATGTGCAGGTCGGCCTTGTACCTCTTTAGCTCCATATATGGTTTGGCCTCAGGTTGTTATCAGCTGTTGAGCAGGTTGTATATTTTGCCCACCACCTCGTAGGTCTGCATCGAAGTGGAAAGCAGGGGGATGTCCTCCTCGTTGCTTTGCTCTATGGTCTCCTCGGCGGGATTGAGGTTTTTCACAAACACCACGCAGGCCAGCTCTTTCAGTGAGGCTATGGCCATCACATTTTTATGTGTCTGCAGGGTAACCCACACGTTGCCCATGTCGGCGTTGCCCATTACATCACTCAGCAAATCAGATACATAGCATCCGTCTATTTCTCTGTCAAGACCTTTTTCGCCCGAAATGACGGTGAGGTTCAGTTTTTCTACAAGTTCTTTTACTTTCATCGTTTTATGTATTTGTTATCTTCAATTTTTATGTTTAATTAACGTGCAAAGGTACGACTTATTTTTGGTTTTTGGAAACAAATTTTGCAAAAATTGTTATAACTTTCACATTTTCAGCGTGTAGAAAAAGTGTAACACCTCTTTGTGCAAAAAATCACCACAAATGGGGATAAAATCGGAAAAAAAAACGTATCTTTGCAAATTATTTCGCATAAAAAATAACAGGAGAAAAATATGAGTAATTTTATTGTTGCAGCAATTGTGGTGCTTGGTGCGGTAGGACTCATTTTTGCAGTCGTGCTGTACTTTGTGGCACAAAAATTCAAAGTTATCGAAGATCCCAAAATCGACGAGATTGCCGAGGTACTCCCCGGCGCCAACTGCGGCGGATGCGGTAAAGCCGGTTGCCGCGCTTTGGCCGAAGCTTTCGTTAAGCAGGGCGATATGGAAGGCCTGCGCTGTCCTGCCGGCGGCGATGCCGTGGCAGAGAAAGTGGCCGCCATCCTTGGCATAGAGGCCTCCAAGGCCGAGCCTCAGGTGGCCGTGATTCGCTGTGCCGCTGGTTGCGCCAACAACCCGCCTAAATCGTCGTTCCAAGGCATGAAAAGCTGCGCCTTCGCCCACGGCGTGTTTGTGGGCACCAACGGCTGTGCCTTCGGCTGTCTGGGACTTGGCGACTGCTACAACGTGTGCCAGTTCGGAGCCATCATCCTCGACCCCAAGACAGGCTATCCCACCATCGACGAAGAGAAATGCGTGGGCTGCGGAGCCTGCGCCAAAGCCTGCCCGCGTATGGTTATCGAGCTGCGTAACAAAGGTCCCAAGAACCGCCGCATGTACGTTTCGTGCGTGAACAAGGAGAAAGGCGCCGCCGCACGTAAGACCTGCACCAACGCCTGCATAGGCTGCGGAAAATGTGCCAAGGTATGTCCGTTCGAGGCCATCACGGTGGAAAACAACGTGGCTTATATCGACTACACCAAATGCAAGCTGTGCCGCAAATGCGAGGCCGAATGCCCCACAGGAGCCATCGTTTCGGTGAATTTCCCGCCAAGGAAACCCGCCGCCGAAGCACCTGCCAAGCCCGCCGAGCAGCCTGCTCCCGCCAACAACAGTACAGTCAACAACGAAAACACCACTAATAACGCATAAATAATATGAGAACATTTCGTTTGGGTGGCGTTCACCCCGAAGAAAACAAAATATCGACCAACGCAAAGATAGAGGTCTTTCCGTTGCCGAAACAGGCTGTGGTATTCCTCAACCAGCACCTTGGCGCCCCCGCCACTCCCGTGGTGGCCAAAGGCGATGCCGTAAAAACCGGACAGCTCATAGCCAAAGCCGAGGCTTTCGTGTGTGCCAACATACACTCGCCCGTAACAGGCACGGTGAACAAAATCGACACCATGAAAGACATCTTCGGTTTCAACAAAACTGCCATCGTCATCGACGTGGCCGAAACCGAGGAATGGGTGGAGACCGTGGACACCACTCCCGACATCAAACGCGACATCACCCTCTCGCAGAAAGAAATCGTCGACAAGATTAAAGAGATGGGTATCGTGGGACTTGGCGGTGCCACCTTCCCCACACATATTAAATATATGATTCCCGAAGGCAAGAAAGCCGAATACCTGCTTATCAACGCCGCCGAGTGCGAGCCTTACCTCACCAGCGACCACCGCGTCATCCTCGACCACACCGAGGAGGTGCTCATAGGCATCAGCGTTCTGCGCAAAGCTCTGGGCGTGCCCAAAGCCTATATCGGTATCGAGAATAACAAACCCGAACCCATTGCCCGTCTGCAAGAGATGGCCAAACAGTTCGAGGGCATCGAGGTCGTTCCCCTGAAGGTGAAATACCCGCAAGGCGCCGAAAAACAGCTTATCTACTCCATCACCCGTCGCAGCGTGCCCAGCGGCAAACTGCCTATCGACGTGGGATGTGTGGTGAACAACATCGGCACCGCTTTCTCGGTGTACGAGGCCGTGCAGAAAAACAAGCCTCTTATCGAGACCATTATGACGCTTACCGGCAAATCGCTCGGCCAGCAGCAGCAACACAACTTCGTGGTGCGTATCGGCACTCCGTTCAGCGACCTTGCCAACTACATCGGCGGCCTGCCCGAGGATACCTGCAAGATTATCAGCGGCGGCACCATGATGGGCAAAGCCATCGTCAATATCGACGGACCTATAGTGAAAGGCACTTCGAGCATGCTGCTTATCAGCGAAAAAGAGGCTTACCGCTACGAGGAGCAGGACTGCATACGCTGCGGCAAATGCGTCAAAGCCTGCCCCATGGGACTTGAGCCTTACCTCTTCTCGAGCCTCATCAACAACGGCAAGTTCCAAGAGGCCGCCGACAACCACCTGATGGACTGTATGGAATGCGGCTGCTGCTTGTTCTCGTGTCCGGCTCACAAGCCCCTCACCGACGAGATTCGTCTGGCCAAGACCAAACTCCGTCAAATGCAACAAAAGAAATAACCAATATAATAAATAATTGACAATGAGATTATTAAATGTATCAGGCTCGCCCCACGTGCATAGTGGGGAGTCGGTTAAAAGAATAATGTGGGATGTCAACATCGCGTTGATACCCCTGTTGCTGACAGCCATACTGTTTTTCGGCTTCGAGGCTCTGTTTGTATGCTTGGTGTCGGTGGCCAGCTGTCTGCTTTTCCAATGGTTGATAGAAAAATTCCTGCTTAAAACCAAGACCACCATCACCGACGGTTCGGCAATAGTTACCGGCCTTCTGCTGGCCTTCAACCTGCCGTCGAACCTCCCGCTGTGGATAGTGATTATAGGTGCTTTGGTTGCCATAGGCATAGGCAAGATGAGTTTCGGCGGCTTGGGCAAGAACCCCTTCAACCCCGCCTTGGTGGGACGTGTGTTCCTGCTCATATCTTTCCCCGTGCAGATGACCACTTGGCCCCGTCCGCTGGGAATTTGCAACATATTTTCCAACGGTGCCGTTGACGCCACCACGGGTGCCACACCCCTTGCCGCTTTCAAAGAGGCTGTGAAGAACGGCACCGCCAATTTTGACATGCCCAACCTGATGGACGCTTTCCTCGGACACATAGGCGGCTCCATGGGCGAGGTTTCGGCCATAGCCATTATAATAGGTGGCATTTACATGCTTTGCCGTAGGGTGATTTCTTGGCACATACCTGTCTCGTTCATTGGCACCGCTTTGGTTTTTAGTGCTATTCTGTGGTGCATCAATCCAAGCCATTACATGGACCCCATCACCACAATACTCACCGGAGGACTGATGCTCGGTGCCGTGTTTATGGCCACCGATATGGTAACGTCGCCCATGTCGAAATGGGGAAAGGTGGTGTTTGGCATCGGTTGCGGACTGCTCACCATCATCATACGCAACTGGGGCTCGTACCCCGAAGGCGTTTCGTTCGCCATACTGCTGATGAACGCCTGCGTGCCGCTGATAAACAAAGGTTTCAAACCCAAACGTTTCGCTAAATAAAGGAGGATTGAAAAATGGCAAAAAAAGCTGAATCCACATTATTGAATATGGTGCTGGTGCTTACGATAATAGCCGTTGTGTCGGCTGCTGCGCTGGCCATGATAAACAACGTTACTAAAGGTCCTATCGCCGACGCCAAGAAAGCCAAGACCGAGGCCGCTATCAAAGATGTGCTGCCCGAGTTTGCTTCGCTGCAAACTGCAAAAACAATGCTCGACGGCGACAAGGACTCCACCAACTGCAACATGGCCTACGATGCCGAGGGCAACCTCGTGGGAGTAGCCGTTGAATCGTCCACCGAGACTGGTTTTAGCGGACACCTTGGCGTGATGGTGGGTTTCGATGCCGAAGGCAATATCACCGGCTACAGTGTGCTCGAAACACAGGAAACCCCCGGCCTTGGCTCCAAAGCCGGCGAGTGGTTCCAAAAGGACGGCAATGTGATAGGCATGAACCCCGGAACCAACAATATGACTGTTAAAAAGGACGGCGGCGATGTCGATGCCATCACAGCGGCAACCATCAGCTCGCGCGCTTTCTGCGACGCCGTGAACCGCGCCTACAAAGCTTTCACTAACGTAAAAGGAGGATCAGACAATGAGTAACATGCTTTCGAAAATAGGAACAATAGCCAAAAACGGTCTTATCAAAGAAAACCCCACCTTTGTGCTGGTGCTGGGTATGTGCCCCACACTGGGCGTAACCACTTCGGCTATCAACGGTATGGGTATGGGCTTGGCCACCACTTTCGTGCTTATGATGAGCAACCTCGTTATTTCGTGCCTCAAAAGTGTCATCCCCGACAAGGTGCGTATCCCCGCTTTCATAGTTATCATAGCCACTTTTGTAACAATGCTGGCAATGGTGATGGAAGCCTACGTGCCGTCGCTGTTCGAGGCTCTGGGCTTGTTCATCCCGCTTATCGTGGTGAACTGCATTGTGCTGGCACGTGCCGAGTCCTTCGCTTCGAAAAACAACCCCTTGCTGTCGCTTTTCGACGGACTTTTCATGGGCTTGGGCTTCACCATCGCCCTTACCTTGCTGGGACTTGTACGCGAACTGCTCGGTAGCGGAGCCGCTTTCGGCCACAAATTCATCGAAGGCGACGCCATGCTGCTCTTCGTCCTTGCGCCCGGCGGTTTCATCGGTCTGGGACTGCTCAGCGCAATAGTGAATTACTTCCGAAACAAATAGAAACGATTGTTCTTAATAGAATAATTTTTTTTATCATGGGCTCCCGATTTTTCGGGAGCTTTTTTTTTACGAAAATTACCATTAATTTATTTATGGAAAATTTGTGGCAATTATTCACAAATTCATCTATTTTATCGGTGTTCATCAACACTTCGTGTGTCATGTTTAAAATGTTTCGGTGTATTTTTCGGACGCACGCAGTGCGTCCTTACGTGGTAGCACGGGCGTTTTATGCCATTCCTACGGACTTCTAATTGGAATGTATTACGTTCTTAGCAGTGGCTTACGCCACCTGCCTAATATATGTCGCCCCTACGGGGCTGGACAACGCAAAACCCCGTAGGGGTGTAATAATACAGGCAGGGGTGTGAACCCCTGCAATGGGGTGTATTCCCCACAAACGGAAAACCAAATACAATATGAACCCCGTAGGGGTGGCATAATTTATGAATAATTCGTGGAAATTCATGTTCAAATTACCGTACGTAACGCATTACAACAAAATCCGTGTAAATCCGTGCCTTCCGTGGTTGAAAATAAAAATTGGGCAAAAATGTTTCGCCCATACATTTCAATTTTCAACATTCAACTTTCAATTTCCAATCAGTTTTCTTATCAGGTCTTCGTTGTGCGATTTTATCAGCGATTGGCGTATTGCGTTGCGGTTTTCGGCCTTGTACCAGAAAAACATGCGGTTTTGTTCGCGTTTCTCGTTGGGGTGGCGGGCCACAAACACCTTCTCCATGGTGGCGGGGTTGTAACCGGTGTAGTACATCTCGGTGGCCAGCGTCATGGGGGTGGGGGTGAAGTCCTGTATCTGCTCCAGTTTGTAGCCCATGCCTTTCATCGTTATGGCAAGCTCAGCCATGTCGCGCAGACGGCACCCCGGGTGCGACGAAATGAAATAGGGTATCAGCTGCTGGTTGAGTCCGTGCTTGCGGCAGATGTCGTCGAAACGCCGTTTGATGTCGCCGAACAGCCTGAACGACGGTTTCCGCATACATTGAAGCACCTTGTCCGAAGTGTGTTCGGGCGCCACCTTCAGCCTGCCCGACACATGGTGTCGTACCACATCTTCCCAATAGCGGTAGCCGTTGTTTTCGTTGGTGAAAAGGTCGTAGCGTATGCCGCTGCCTATAAACAGGTGTTTCACCTTGGGCACGGCGCTGGCTTTGTGGCAGAGCTCTATCAGCGGAGTGTGGTCGCTGTCGAGGTTCTTGCAGTGGGTGGGGTGTATGCACGAGTAGCGGCTGCATTTGCGGCACAGCTCGGCATTTTTGCCTTTCATGCGGTACATGTTGGCCGAAGGTCCGCCAAGGTCGGTAATCACGCCGTGGAAATCGGTACGCTCCGCCAGCAGTGCCACCTCGCGCAAAATCGACTCCTCGCTGCGGCTCACCACCTGCTTGCCCTGATGCGCCGAGATAGTGCAGAACGAGCATCCGCCGAAACAGCCGCGATGGGTGTTCACCGAAAATTTTATCATCTCGAAAGCCGGTATCGCCCCGCGTTTGGCGTATTTGGGGTGCGGCAGTCGCATATATGGCAGTTCGAAACTACGGTCGAGGTCGCTCTGGCCGAAATTGGTGTCGGGCGGGTTTATCACAATGTATTGTTTGCCAACGGGTTGAACTATGCGTTTGGCTTCGATTTTGTTGCTCTCCAGCTCTATGTGGTGGAAATTCTGAGCCTGCTTGAACTTGTCTTTCTGGCAGGCCTCGTGGGAGTGGAGCGTTATCGTCTCCCAATGTTCTGCGGCAGGCACTTTGTCGGTGATATATCCCACCTGCGGATGGCTGTGCAGGTGGCTTATCGGCAGTCCGGCGTTCAGAGTGTCGGCTATGTCCACAATCACTTTCTCGCCCATGCCATAAACAAGCAGGTCTGCGTTGGTGTCGGCAAGGATGGAGGGTTTCAGTGTGTCGCTCCAGTAGTCGTAGTGCGTCAGTCGCCGCATCGAGGCCTCAATGCCACCAATCACCACGGGGGTGTCGGGGAACAGTTTTTTCAGTGTTTTAGCATAAACGTATGTGGCGTAGTCGGGACGGAACCCTGCCTCGCCGCCTGGGGTGTATGCGTCGTTGGAGCGCAGACGTTTGGCGGCGGTGTAGTGGTTCACCATGCTGTCCATGCATCCCGACGAGGCGCTGAAGAAAAGTCGTGGCTTGCCCAGCTTGCGGAAATCGCGCAGGTCGTCGCGCCAGTTGGGCTGTGGCAGTATCGCCACACGGTACCCCGCCGCTTCCAATGAGCGGGCTATCACGGCGTGGCCGAAACTGGGATGGTCCACGTAGGCGTCGCCCGACACCACTATCACATCCACATAGTCCCAGCCGCGCTGCTCTATCTCTTTTGCCGTTATTGGAAGAAAACCGCTCATCTTTATATGGATAAGGGGCTATCAACAGCGCCGACAGCCCCTTATGTGATTTTGATTTTTATTTTTTATTTCATGTGTTTCAGTCCGGGAAGTTCAATGCCCGAGAGGAATTCGAGCATGGCGCCGCCGCCGGTGGAAACAAACGACATTTTGTCCATCATGTCGAGCTGCTGCAGAGCCGATATGGAGTCGCCGCCGCCGGCCACGGAGAAAGCGCCGTTCTGTGTGGCTTCGGCCACTGCTTTGGCTACGCCGAAAGTGCCTTTGGCAAAGTTGGGCATTTCGAACACGCCCATAGGTCCGTTCCACAGTATGGTCTTCGATTTCAGGATAACGTCGCGGAAAAGTTCCACGCTCTTGGGACCGCAGTCCACAGCTTCCCAGTTGTCGGGAATTTCGTCGCCTTTCACCAGCTGGGTGTTGGCGTCGTTGCTGAACTGGTCAACCACTATGCAGTCGATTGGCAGATAGAGGTTTACGTTGTGTTTTTTCATTTTTTCCACAAGGTCCAGAGCCACTTCGAGTTTGTCGTCTTCGTGTATGGAGTTGCCTATCTTTCCGCCGAGGGCTTTGGTGAAGGTGTAACGCATACCGCCGCCGATAATCATATTGTCAACCTTGGGTATAAGGTTTTCCAAAACGTCGATTTTGCCGGAAATTTTGGAGCCGCCGATGATTGCTGTGAAGGGGCGTTCGGGATTGCCCAGCAGGTAGCTGAGGTTTTCCACTTCGCGTTCCATTAGGAAACCGAAATAGTGGTCGTTGGGGAACAGCTCGGCCAGCAGTGCCACGGAGGCGTGGTTGCGGTGCACGGTGCCGAAAGCGTTGTTGACGTAGGCGTCGCCCAGCTTGGCCAGTTCTTTGGCAAATTCCATGTCGCCGTCGGTCTCGCCTTTGTAGAAACGGATGTTCTCGAGCAGCATCACGTCGCCATCTTTCATGTTGTTGACCATGTTGGTAACTTCCTCGCCCAGAAGCGACTGGGTGAACAATACCTCTTTTCCTATCACTTCGGAGATGCGTTTGGCAACGTTTTTCAGCGAGTATTTCTCGTCGAATTCGCCCTTGGGACGGCCGAGGTGCGACATCAGTATGGTCTTGGCGCCGTCGTTTATAAGTTTCTGCATTGTGGGCAGCGATTTGCGTATGCGGGTGTCGTCGGTGATATTGCCGTTCTCGTCGGTGGGAACGTTGAAATCCACGCGCATAAGCACTCTCTTGCCTTTCAGGTTTACATCTTTGATATGTTTCATGATTCTTTTGTTATTTTTTTCTGGATTACTATTTCTTTTATAAAAGAAAAGGACTTCAAAGCAAGTTTTATTCCAACTTCAAAGTCCTTGTTTTTTTTCATCTGTCAAATAATACTATGCGTGTTCTTCTTCGGGGTTGTGCACAGCCATGCCTATGTACAGCGACGACAGCATTGCGAATACGTAAGCCTGGATGAAAGCGACAAGGCATTCTAGAGCGCTGATAAACAGACTGAATATCACAGAAACGGGCGAGACTGCGTATCCGACACCTGCCGACATGGTGTTTCCGAAAATGAAAATAAGGAATATAAAGCCGAGGGTTACGATGTGTCCTGCCGTGATGTTGGCAAAGAGACGGACCATCAGAACGAAGGGCTTGGTGAACATACCTACAAATTCTACCAAAGGCATGATGGGCAGCGGGAATTTAAGCCACCAAGGCACGCCGGGAGTGTTGAAAATGTCTTTCCAATAGTGTTTGTTGCCCGAAAAAGTGGTGATAAGGAAAGTTATCACTGCTAAAACGCCTGTGATGGCGATGTTACCGGTAACGTTTACACCTCCGGGGAAGAAAGGCACAAGGCCGATGATGTTACAGAGGAAAATGAAAAGGAAGAGGGTGAGGATGTAGGGCAGGTAGCGTTGGTAGTGCTTTTCGCCTATGATGGGAACCACCACGCCGTCGCGGATAAACAATATCAGTATTTCCATCAGCGATTGCATTCCTTTGGGTGCTTTGCCGGCATTTTTGATACAGCTGCGTTTTACGCCGAACAGGATAAGGAGCAGTATCAGCGATGCAATCATTACCGAAAAGGCAACTTTGGTGATGGAGAAATCCAAGGGTTTTACGAAAGCCCCCGACTCATCTACTATAGGGTTGCCGTTCTCGTCGGCGTAGGCTATCTCCTGGGCTTCGGTGCCGCCGCCTAC
>JAFSOU010000014.1 GCA_017443265.1 Bacteroidales bacterium
ATGATGAAACATAATTGAAGTATTGCCATCAGAAAGGCAAACCATGGTAAATGGCTTGCCCAAATAAAGTGCGATTGAGGCGCACGAACAAACAAAAGCGCACCTCAACGACACCACGAATGTCGAAATTGTAAAACGCGAATCCGTAGTTTTGCATTTTGCACCAAAAACGGCATAGAAACGCCGCTTCACATCATTTACACAATCGAAAAATAGATGTAAGTATCTAACAATTAAATAATTGCGAGTACTTCGGGGGGGGGGGGGGGGGTAAAATATTTACACTCACACAGTTATCCATTCTGTGCGCAACAAATAATGTTGTAATGTTTTTAGTGTCAATATTTTGCATAAACAAACGATATTCGATTTGGTTTTGCAAAGATACAAATATTTTTTGATAATTGGGAAATTTTTTTGCAGAAATTTTGTTTTTGTGTCATTTTTTTATTCCTCTATCATTTTCAAAAAAAGGGATTTTTTTTGTTTTTATATTGAATGGGGACGACTGACGGGGATTGGCCTTGCCGCATTTTTTTATTACATCATTATTTTATCCTGCATTTCAGCAGAGGCATATCCTCCAAAAAGCCTTCCAGCACATCGCCAATCCGCACGGGTCCCACGCCGGCGGGAGTGCCGGTAAACAGGTAGTCACCAGTTTTAAGGGTCATAAACTGCGATATTTCGGCTATCAGCCGGTCCACGTCGAAAAGCATCTGCGAGGTGTCGCCCGTCTGCACCTGCTCGCCGTTTTTCAGCAGTCGGAATTTAAGCTGGTCGATTGGTTTGCCCAGTTTTTCGAGGGAAACAAATTCGCTCACGGCGGCGGAGTTGTCGAAACCTTTGGCCACCGCCCACGGGTTGCCGCTGCGCTTGGCCTCGGCCTGCAGGTCGCGGGCTGTGAAATCGATGCCCAGCGCCACCTCGCTGTAGTACTTGTGTGCGAAACGCGGCTGTATGCCCTTGCCCAAACGGTTGATACGCACAACCAGTTCAAGCTCGTAATGCACGTTTTTCGAAAAATCGGGGTAATAGAACGGCCGGTTGCGGATTAGCAGGGCGCTGTCGGGTTTAAGGAAAAAAATGGGGTTCTGCGGCACCACGGCGTCGAACTCGGCGGCATGGGCGGCATAATTCTTTGCTACACAGATAATTTTCACAACAAGTTTGTTTTTTTTTACATATAATTGCCACAAATTAATCAAAAATTATTAATAAAAATAATGGATAATTATATGGCAATTCGTGTTTCTTTTATAACAAATTGATGTTCCTTCCTTTATCCCGCAAAGGTCAGAAAAGTTTACCCTGTCCGCCGTTGAATTTCTCGCACAGCTGGTCCAGTTTCTCGGCCTCGCGTTTTTCGGCGGCTTCGGCTTTCAGACTCTGGTAGATGCGTGTTATCACCTTTTTGGTTGTCATCGAAAAGTCGCCGTTCATCATCCAGCTGTAGTACGAGGGTTCCACGGCGAATACTTCCTTTACGGGCTTGTCCTTATGCTTGCCGAAATTGAACACCTCCACGCCGTTCTTTATTCCGATGCGTCCTTCGAGGTCGGCCCACTGGCGGCTTTTGGAAAATTCGCTCAAAGCGGGGATATCGTTAACAATAGGCTTGGACACATTGCCTTTTTCATCGGTGTATTCCGCATCCTTGTAGCGTTCCAGCTGTGCAAGGAAAATCTCGTAGGTGGCCATGGTGTCGGCGTTGGCCGAATGGGCGTTTTCGAGGTCCTTGCCGCAGTAGAACTTGTATGCTGCCTTGAGGGTGCGCTGTTCCATCTTATGGAAAATATTCTGAACATCGACCAGATAGCGTGTCGAGATGTCGAAGTCGAAGCCGTTGCGGAGGAACTCCTCCACCAGCAGCGGCACGTCGAATTTGTTCGAGTTGTAGCCGGCAAGGTCGGCGTCGCCGATAAAGGCGAGGATTTCGGGGGCCAGCTCGCGAAAAGTGGGTTTGTCGGCCACGTCGGCGTCGGAAATGCCGTGGATTGCGGTGGTCTCGCGCGGTATGGGCACCGTTTCCATCACCTCAACACCGTCGCGCATCACCCGACGGGCGGGACGCACACGGTGGGTTAACTCCACCACGCTGCCGTCGACATTGGCTTTCACAAGGCTGATTTCCACAATATATGCACTGCCAATCTGGATCCCAGTGGTTTCGAGGTCGAAAAAGACCAGCGGTCGTTTAAGATCGATTTTCATTGCTTACATTATTTACGTTAGTCGATGGTTGAATTTGCCGCTCTGTGGATAACGAGCAGACGTTTCAGCACGTCCTCGACGAAATCCATGCGCAGCATGTTGGCACCGTCGCTTTTGGCGTAGAGCGGGTAAGGGTGCGTTTCGAGAAATATTCCGTCAACACCCACGGCCACGGCAGCGCGGCCCATTATCTCGATAAGTTCGGGGTTGCCGCCCGTTACGCCTGCCGGTTGGTTGGGTTTCTGCAGCGAGTGGGTGATGTCCATCACCACAGGCACGTTGTTTTCTTTCATGATTGGTATGCCGCGGAAATCCACCACAAGGTCCTGATATCCGAAAGTGGTGCCGCGTTCGGTAATCATGATGTCCTTGCCGCCGAAATAGCGCACTTTGTCCACAGCGTGGCGCATGGCCTCCGGCGATAGGAACTGCCCTTTTTTGATGTTCACCACCTTGCCCGTCTGAGCGGCGGCCTGCAGCAGCGAAGTCTGGCGGCAGAGGAAAGCGGGAATCTGCAGCACATCGACGAATTGTGCGGCCATCTCGGCCTCCACCTCGTTGTGTATGTCGGTAACAATGGGCACGTTGCATTTCTTGCCTATCTCGCTGAGCAGCTCAAGGGCTTCCCAGTCGCCGATGCCGGTGAAAGAGTCCACGCGCGAGCGGTTGGCCTTGCGGTACGATGCCTTGAAAGCGAAAGGTATCTGCAGCTTGTCGGCCACTTTTATCAGGTGTTCCACTATTTCGAAGGGAACCACTTTGTCCTCCACCACACACGGTCCGGCGATGAGGAAAAAGTTGCCAGTGTCGGTGTGTTTCATCTTGGGTATGTTCGGGTACATCATAGCTGTAAACTTTTGTTTCGGTTATAACAAAAAAGAGAGTGCGTTTTTGGCCACAACTCTCTTATATATTTCAAAAAAATCGTCAGCCGCGGGGCTGTGTCATTGCTCGGCCAATTGCTCGGCAGCGCCGATATATTTGTCTATCTGACGGGCCTCGGTGGAGAACGGGTATTTCTCCTTGATTTGAGTGAACGACTCGTTGGCTTTGGCGTTGTCGCCGAGTTTCATATAGGCCAGTCCGGCTTTGAAAAGAGCGTAGGGGGCTGTGATTTCGTTGTCGTCCATCTTGGCGGCTTTCTCGTAGCAATTCACGGCTTCTTTCACGTTGTCGAGTTCGTAGTAAGCGTCGCCGATAAGCACTTTGGCAAGGATGGGGGTGAAATCGTCCTTAAGTTTGCACGATTCGAGATAGTCGATAGCCCTTTGGTATTCGCCCTGACGCAGACAGATGATGCCGGCGCAGTATTTGGCGCGGTTGCCAGCCTTGGTGGAGCTGTATTCGTCAGCTATGGCCTCGAAACCCATGTGCATGGCATTGCCTTTCATGGCAAGCTGGAGAGAGTCCATTGCAAACCACTGCTCGGCGGCGAAAATCTCCTCCTCGGCTGTCGCCTGACGGCTGTTGTTGTAGGCACGTATTCCGAAAATGGCGGCCACAACTACCAAAATAGCGACAATTGCACCTATCAAAACTTTTTTATTTTTTTCAATAAACGCTTCGGTCTTGGAGATAACTTCCCCAATTTCAACATTTTGCTTTTCTTTATTATCCTTCATTTCTTCTACTTTATTTATCTGAATTGGTTTGCAAAGTTACGTTTTTTTTGCTGTTTGACAAAATATTATTCCGATATTTTTTCAAAAAATCAGTTTTCAAAACGACACATTAACCCCAACATGCAATATATCAATATTTTGCAAACAAAAAGACAAATAAATATTAAAAAAAAGCGCAAAACGCAAAATAATCCAAAAAAAAATCATATCTTTGCAGTGATTTATTTGTAAAGAAATAGATATGGACACAAGAACAAAATTTGCAGGCTTGGACATTGCCTCACCCGTTATAGTAGGCAGTTGCGGACTATCCACAACAATGCAGGGACTGGAGAAAATGTACAAAGCCGGAGCAGGTGCTGTGGTGCTAAAATCGATTTTCGAGGAACAAATATTGTTCGATATCAAGAAAAACGCCGCCAACTACTACACACCTTACGAAACTTTCGGCGACAGCTATGATTATATCGCCAACCACATAGAATCCAACGCATTAGAACAATATCTCAATCTTGTACGCAACGCCAAGCGCGAATTTCCGATGCCGATAATAGGCAGTATAAACTGCAACACTTTCGGCAATTGGGTAAACTACGCAAAACACTTTCAGGACGCGGGTTGCGACGCCCTGGAGATAAACCTGCTTTACCTGCCTTTCAACGTAAACACTTCGCACGACGACGTACAGCGTCTGTTTACAGACACAATCCAGTCGTTGCGCCGGATAATATCCATACCGCTGATAATCAAAGTCGGCTCCTATTTCACCGACCTCGCCAAATTCATGCAACAGCTCTCGTGGACAGGCATATCGGCGGTAACGCTGTTCAACCGTCCGGCAAGCTGGGACATCGATGTCGACGCACGCAAGATTGTGCACGGCCCCATAGCTGGCACGCCCAACGATATTTTTATGCCTCTGCGCTGGACAGCCATACTGTCGAAAAAGATACGTTGCGACATATCGGCCTCCGGAGGCGTTTACACCGGCAACGACGTAGTGAAAATGCTCCTTGCAGGCGCCAACTCGGTACAGGTGGTGTCGGCCCTCTACAAAAACGGCATCGAACATATAGCCACCCTCAACAACGATCTGAAACAATGGATGGAACGCAACAACTACAACGCCATAAGCGAATTCCAAGGTTCGATGTCCATAAAGACGACACAGGACGTGTCGCAGTTCGAGCGAATCCATTTCATGAAATATTTCTCCGAGATAAACTAATACACAACCCTTTCTGACACGCAAACGGAAAGGGTTTAGCATATTCATAAAAAAACTAACCAAACTCCACTTTTATGGAAATAACAAGATTATTCGACATCCTAGACTATCGAAAAGAAAACTATCCAAACAACCCACCGGTATTCACTGCCAAACAAGACGGCGAATGGACTGAACACTATCTCGACGAGTATATCGAGACCGCCAACAACGTCAGCTACGGACTCCTGCAACTTGGCATACAGCCCGGCGACAAAGTTGCACTTATCTCCACCAGCCGCCCCGAATGGAACTATCTCGACATGGGCATACAGCAGGTAGGCGCCGTTCTGGTGCCCATTTACCCCACCATCAGCGAGGACGACTACCGTTACATCCTCGACCACGCCGAAGTGAAGCTGATTTTCCTCGAAGGCCCGGAACTTCTGCGCAAGATAAGCAACATACTGCCAGAACTTACCAAGGTACAGAAAATTTTCACCTTCAAGAAACAGAACGAAAACACCTCGAACTTTCAGGAACTTGTGGACCTTGGCAAGGCCAACCCCAATCCCGGACGGGTAAAGGAAATAAAAGACTCCATCAAAACCACCGACATGGTGACGATGATCTACACCTCCGGCACCACAGGTTTTCCAAAAGGCGTGATGCTGAGCCACCAGAACATCATCACCAACATTTACGGCACCTGCTACATACTCGACGAAAGGTTCACCCGCGCCCTTAGTTTCCTGCCGCTGTGCCACATTTACGAGCGCATGATGAACTACCTGTACCAATACCTTGGCATCAACACCTACTACGCCGAGAACGTGGCCAAAGCTGTGGACAACATGAAAGATGCCCGTCCGCACATCATCACCTCGGTGCCGCGAGTGCTCGAAAAAATTTACGACAAGGTTTACCGCAAAGGCGAAAGCCTGAAAGGCATCAAGAAAAAACTTTTCTACTGGACCCTCGATTTCGGCACCCACTACGAAATTGGCAGCCACTCGTGGCTGTACAACCTCAAATGGAAACTGGCAGACAAGATAACCTACCACGCCATACGCGAAATACTGGGCGGCGAGGTGATAAAAATAGTGTCGGGCGGAGCGGCCATACAGCCGCGACTGTCAAGGTTCTTCACCTGTGCGGGCCTGCGTCTGCACGAAGGCTACGGACTTACCGAGACGGCGCCCGTTATAGCCGTTACCAACAACGACATCAACGGCATCAAGTTCGGCACCGCCGGCCCTCCGCTGCGCGGCATCGAAGTGAAGATAGACCCCGAAACGAAAGAAATCATCTGCCGTGGCAAGAGCGTGATGCTGGGCTACTACAAAGCCCCCGAGCTCACCGCCGAAGTGATAGACAGCGAAGGATGGTTCCACACCGGCGACACCGGCATCATAGAACCCGAAGGACAGCTGCGTATCACAGGACGCATAAAGAGCCTATTCAAAACATCGATGGGAAAATTCGTGAACCCCGAAGTAATAGAGGAAAAATTCAAAGAATCGCCATTTGTGCTCGACATGATGGTTGTAGGCGAAGGCCAGAAATTTGCCGCCGCTTTGATAGCCCCCGACTTCGAATTTCTGCGCGACTGGCAGAAACGCCACGGCATCAACTGCGAGACACCGCAGGAGATGATCGAGGACAAACAGACCCTCGAACGCTATA
>JAFSOU010000015.1 GCA_017443265.1 Bacteroidales bacterium
ACACCTATCGAAGCGTGTATCAGATGGTTAGAACTGCAACCCGAACTTTTTTACAGAAAAACTTTGATAATCGGAAAAAATGTTATACCTTTGCAGTGTGAAAATAGCCATTTTCAACAATAACGTTATGAACTATTACATCTAATAGTTATAATTTTACCATTATCGCTTATCTGATCTTTAAGTCTATAATACCCAGAAATGCTATTTTCTGCAGGTATACCATAATAAAAGTGACCCACTAAATTGTTAGGGTTTTCTGTAGTTTGTTTATATTGTTGTTCGGCTATTTCGTGTCCTATTACGGAATACATATTAGATCCCTCTCCTGTGCCCAATGCAATCATATCCGCTATATCTATTTGACCAGTTTCCCATGCACCAAAAAGAACTTTTCCAACTTTGTTCACAATATCGATAGATATTACTTTTTTATTTTCTATTGCAGACATCATTGTATTATAGAATGCCTTTTGAGCACCCGACATATTATCCAATTCTTTTTCTGAGATTTCATCATTTTTGCGAACCACTCCATTATTTAATATAAATAACTCACTTGAAAAATCGAAAAAACTATTAATAATTTTAATAAATGAATTAATATCTTCCAATTCCCCAGTAAGTACTAACTCCATCCCCGTAGGGTCAATAAATTTCACAGGATTATTCGCACAATACGCATAAGGCGTAAACGTCGGATACTTTTCAAATAAGGGGTCACGGGAAGTAAACGTAGGCGGTGCATAATACCTCGCTTCGTAGTAGTACATTCCAGTTTCTTCATCTAATTCCTTGGCATTAAAGCTGTACTTAGGCAACACCGAAGAACCAAAACTATTGTTATATTCATTCGTAATCTCCCCAAACGGAGCATACAAAAAACCTTGCACAACACTCCTGTTTTCATCCGTTACGTAGCACGTACTTCCCAGATGGTTCGGGTGGTAATAATAGACAGAGGAAGTATTTGGCATTAAGTTGGTTAAACCTACCTGCGGTAACTCAAACACCGGTTTCGGGTCATCAGGATTTTGTTCCTCACCAACGGGAAGGAAGTTGTAGCCAGTAATATCAACTATATTGCGGCGTATATTAGTGTCAAGTTGGTCTTTTCTATCCTGTAGCTCTGGGTCGTTTACATTCATAGAAATATTTTGGTCTCCAAGCCTACTTGCTATGCGCTCCATGCCGTTGTAGTAGTGTTTGGTGTAGTAGCCGTCTTGGTTGAAGTTCAGGTAGCTATTGGGGTAGAACATGGCGTTGTGCAGGTTAAAGTTTACGCTTTCCAAACGGCCGTTCACCCAGTTGGGGTTTAGGTCAAAGCTGTATTTGTAAGTTCTTGTTGTGCCTCCATCGTAGCCATACAAGGAGTAGAACAGCCTGTCGTAGCTGTACATACGCAGGTTGCCGTCCGCACCAAAGCGGTAGAGTTCTTCGGAGGGGGTGGGGGATGAGGTCGGGAGCAGGGACATCTTACAAGTTATTGTAATAGAATATTAGTTGTCTTCTTTGTGTATGGTTTTTAATGGGATAAGGTATTTCACATATAAATCTCCATCATTTATTATGGGAGGATCTGTAGTCACAAAAGTCAATAAATTGCGCCATCTTCTGTTCATTATTACAAGCAGAAATTCGTTTGTACCTTTGTATATATTGTAAAAAAAGCATTCTCTTACTCTTGTATCTTCCGAACCATGTCTTCTGATTTTGATGACATCTTCCCAAGATGTGTCTATAGCAGGCATAGGGACATGGGAATAATTTTCCCAAGTGGGATAATCTAACATCGTATAATCAAGTCTTTTTTTTATCTCATCGCTACATCTTGGATAGATATATTTCATAATGTTATTATATCGGTTCTCTATCAGAAAATAGTCTTTTTTACAGACAAGAGATTTGATTTCATCAATTGACATTGAACGACTTATCGGAATATTGCAACTTCGGGTGTAAATTGTCCCGGTAGAATATTGAATTTTTGATTTAATTTTGATTAATCCATGACGTTTATTTGTCTTACGCGAATTCCAATACAAAAGATAGTGATAATAAGGGACTTCGTACCAGCGAGTGAATGAAGCCAAAGAGTCCAATTTAACAATTCCCAAGACAATACAGTCTATGTCGTAATTGCCTATGCTGTCAGTTTTTCTAAGCCTTTCGTTTGACTGGGCATGTATGCCATTATATATCAATATCAAACAGATGATTACAATTATTTTTTTACCCATGGCCAGGTTATATTATTTTTTATTGTTCCGTTGTGTAATTTAGAAGGTATTTTTTTCATTGGTTTATCTTTCCATGTTTTTTCAAAATCTTCAATTAATACTAGTTCTCCTCCATATGAAATGCCGGAAGAGATACGGGTTGGACATCCTGCTGTTGAAAAAATTAGAGCAATATAATCTTTTGAAATCCATTTTCCATCACCACCCGTTTCCATTAAACCATCCGTCCAGTGTTGAATACCAAGTGTATGCCCAATTTCATGTGCCATTGTTCTAATACCAGCAGTCGCTCTCAGACGAATTATATTACCATTTTCAGTTTCTCCTCTTGCTTTATCATCTCCAACATAAGTTCTCCCTTCATAATAATTAGCCATGCCCGACTTGTCATTTTCAAATGCTTTTTTTGCATCTTCTCGTACTTCTATTTGCAAATCAAACTTAATGGTATATTCTTGTTTTTCTTTACCTTCTCCAATAACATACTTATAACACCCAGATTCACTATTCCAAAAATGTATTCCTTTTTTTAAATCATCAGCATTCTCCTTCGATGTATAGTATTTCGCTCTGAATGTTATAGTTTTATTTTCATCATCCACAACTGGTTCGAAATCTTCCCCCGTCGGATCCACGTACTTCACAGGATTATTCGCACAATACGCATAAGGTGAGAAAGTTGGGTACCGCTCAAAGTGAGGATCACGTGAAATAAACACCGGCGGAGCCATGTATCGTGCCTCATAGTAGTACATTCCCGTCTCCTCATCCAACTCCTTGGCGTTAAAGGAGTACTTGGGCAACACAGAAGAACCAAAACTGCTATTATGCTCGTTAGTTATCTCTCCAAAGGGAGCGTACAAAAATCCCTGTTGTACTATAGCATTCTCATCCGTAACATAACAAGTGCTTCCCAAATGGTTGGGGTGGTAATAATAGACAGAGGAAGTGTTTGGTATTAAGTTAGTTAAACCAATCTGTGGCAGTTCAAAAATCGGTTTCGGGTCTTCGTGGTTCTGCTCCTCGCCGGGTTCTAAAAATTCATATCCCGTTATTTCCACAATGTTTTTCCGTATTAAACTATCTTGCCACTCTTTACGGCTTTGCAGGTCGGGGTCGTTTACATTTATAGGCAGGTTCTGGTCGCCCAAGCGTGAGGCTATACGTTCCATTCCGTTGTAGTAGTGTTTTGTGTAGTAGCCGTTGCTATTAAAGTTCAAATAGCTGTTGGGGTAGAACATGGCATTATGTAGGTTAAAATTCACTGCCTCAAGTCTGCCGTTCACCCAGTTTGGAGACAAATCCATGCTGTACTTGTAGGTGCGAGTGGTGCCTCCGTCGTATCCGTACAGGGAGTAGAAAAGCCTGTCGTAGCTGTACAGCCGCAGGTTGCCGTCCGCGCCAAAGCGGTAGAGTTCTTCAGAGGGCTGTGCGTTGGGTATAGTTGTCTCCCTGCGCTGCAGGCTGCCGCCAATGCCGTACTGCTCGTTCACGTTGGTGCCGTCGGCATAGCTTATGTTGTTTGGGGCAAAGGTGGTCTGCCCTTCGTTAAGGCTGCCGTAACTGTAATAGCGTGTCTGGCTGGTGGTTGTGTTGCTGTTCAGGTCTGTCTGCTGCAGGCCGTACTCCTGTATCTTGCCCCAGTCGCCGTAGGTTACGCTCAGGGCGTAGGTCTGCGGGTTGGCGGCGCTTACCAGCTGGTTTGTGCTGTCGTAGCTGAATGTCTCGGTAAAGGTCTGCCCCGCCAGCCACGGGTAGCTGCTCACGGCCTGCGTTATGTTGCCCGCGGGGTCGTAGCTGTAGGCTGTGTGGGAGAGCTGGCTGTTGCCGCTAAGGGTGGTTATGCCCGTCAGTCGGCAGTTCTGCGGGTGGTAGGCGTACTGCATCTTCAGGCCGTTGCCGTATTTGCGGCTTGTAACCGCACCAAACTTATCATAAAGTACACTATCTAAATAATTGTACATTGTTAATTGTACATTGTACATTCTAAACAACTGTCCGCCGCGGTCGTAGTCGTAGCTCACCGTCTCGCCGTCGGGGTAGGTTATGGAGGTGGTGCGTCCCCAGCTGTCGTATTCGTACTGCGTGGTAAGGGCAAGGTCGGTGGCAAGGAAAGGCAGCGCGTAGGTGCGGGTCTCGCTTTTCACCTCGCCCATGTTGCCGTAAGTGTAGTCCATGCGGCCGCTCTCGTCAAACACGGTCTCCACGCGTCCGGCGTAGTCGTAGCTATATACCGTGGGCAGTGTGCTGTCGCTGTATATAACGCTGTCCAAGCGGTTGGCTATGTAGCGGCGGGTTATGGTCTTCTGCTTGGGCTGGCCGTTCTCCTGCCATTTATGCGTCTCGGTGGCAGGGTTCAGTCCGTCGTAGGTGTAGAGGGTCTCGAGGTGTCCCTCGCCGTAGCTTAACCGGCGGCCCAGCCAGTCGTACTCGTATGCGCGGCTCCAGTCGCCGTTGTTGGAGCTATATACCGCCAACAGGTCGCCCACGGGGCTGTAGTCGCAGTATAGCCACGGCTGTCCTGCGGCCTTGGCGGCCCATTGTCTGCCGTCGGCGTCCTTCAGCGTTGTGGAGGTGTGGCCGTTGGGGTCGGTAACGGCGGTGCGGAACAGCGTTTTGTTAAGGTGGCTGCCGCTGAAACCGTAGGCTGTGCGTGTGGTGCTGCCGTCGGGTGCTGTCTGCACCAGCGGTCTGTCGAGCACGTCGTAGGTCGCTGTGGACGGTGTTATCGCGTCCACGGCAAAGGCAAAGCGTGTGCTGTCGCGGTGCGCCTCGGTGGGGTGGTAGGTGGCCACGGCCCTGCCGAGGCCGTCAAATACGGTGTGCCCGCTCACCACTAATTTCTCCACGCCCTGCACCTCGGCTTCAACGCGGGTCTGCACCGCGCGCCCGAGGCCGTCGCAGTAGGTGTGGGTCTTTATGGGGTTGGCGGGGTGCTGCGGGTCGTAGTTCTCCGTGGTGGCCGAGGACACGTTGCGTGCCGTCTCCTTGCCGCGGTAGGTGTAGCGTATGGTGTATGGCGCGCCGTCGGCTATCTCCTTGGGGCCGCGTATCGTCAGGGGGCGTCCCCAGCTGTCGAGGGTGTACTCCATGCTGTTGCCGGCGCGGTCGGTAACCGTCAGCGGCACGCCGTAGCGCAGGTCGTAGTTCTGCATCTGCGAGCTTGTGCCGAAAGTGTCCGTAACGCTCTCGGGATAGGTGTGGACGTCGCCGTCGTAGGTGTAATGCACGGCGGTGTTGGGGCCGCGCACATCGGTGATATTGCCGTAAATGTCGAACACATAACGGGTTGCGAGGGTGTTCTGCCCGTCGTAGTCCATTATTGCGGTGTAGTGTCCCAATGTGTCTATATCTGTGGTTCTCAGTCGCATACCTTGTATTTCCACACGTTGTACTTTATTAACGATGTGGTTGCCGTTATATTGCGGGTGGTACGCAATTTCCACTTCCACCGTCGGCTGGTCGGTGCTGCCGTGGCGTTGCAGCACCACGTTTCCGTTGCCGAAATCGTAGTCTGTCTCCTGCCACTTCACTATGCCCGCCGTGGGCTGTCCTTCGTAATAGCATGTCTGCGAGCGTGTTATGTACGGAAATACCCTTTCGGCGTCGCCAATCACGTCAAGAGTTTCTTGTTGCAGGGTGTTGGCGGTCTGCACATACAGCAGTCCCCTCGAGTTTCGCAAAAAGCTGGCCACAGGTATGCCCTTGGTATGTATGTCGCTGTTGCTGAAATACTTGTCGGCGGTACTGTGCACGGTGTCGCCGTTCCAGCGGGTTTCCGTCACCTTGGCGAACCCGAGGAAGGCTTTCTCGTCGCGGTCGTAGTATCCGTGGCTGTAGCTGTAGGTGGTGCGCAGGGTGTCGCGCCCGTCGCCGGGCAGGCCGTCGCATATCTTCAGCTCTCTCGCCACCCAGCGGCGCTGGTGATATACCGTTGGGGCCGTAAGCTCGTAGTCGGCGTATATGGTGCCGCCCAAGGGGTTGGTGATGCTTTTCAGCAGACCGGTGCGTCCCATGCGCGAGTAGCGCACCGCTATCTCCGTGCCGCTCTCCGATTTCAGCAGGTCGGCCACGCCGTCGCCGTCCATGTCGCTTATCTGCAGTTTTTCGTTGCTCAGGCTCATGGAGGCCTTGAGGCCCGCGCTGCCGCCCGCTTTAAGTAGCCAGAACGACCATCCGCCTGTGCCTTCTATATTTGTCGAGGCGCTGGTGGAGGTGCCGTATTCCGCAAGGTTGGCCAGTATGTCGGGTGTGCGCCATGCCGTCCATCCCGCGGCGAAGGCGCTGCCGGTGTTGCGGCGGTATTGTATCTCGCCGTCGGCGAAATTCCTCCTCACAAGGTCGGGCAGGCCGTCGCCGTCCATGTCCTGCAGGAACACCGTCTGCGTGTTGCTGGCCGTGGTTACGCCCACGCCTCCGCTTATGGCGTTGTTCCAAATGCTGAAAGTGCCCGAGGCGCTTGCCGAGAGGCTCAGCGAGGCGCTCACCGTATCCAACCCTGGCCATTGCTGCTGCGGCAGGAAACCGTAGCCGGTGCCGAGGCGCACGGTGCCGTCGGAGCATACTATGTCGGGCAGTCCGTCGCCGTTGAGGTCGGCAAGGGTTCTGTAGGTGCTGTCGGAGGCTTTGCTCGCGCCGGGGCTTAGCACAAAGTCCCTGCCACGTCCCGAGGAGGTGGTCTGTTTGGAGGTGTTCAAAAACTGTCCTGGCAGCACTACGGATCGGCTATTGCCCGTCCCGCTGTAGGGGTGCCCGCCGCCGAAGGGCCGGTACGCCGCGCTTTCGTAGCTTAATATATGGTAGGGCTTGGTGTAATATACTCCGCCGCCGTCTATTATGTCGGGACGGCCGTCGCCGTTGAGGTCCGTAACGTCGCGCTCCATCCATGTCCTGCCGTTGCCGGCGGAATACAGGGCCACGGTGTACGAGAAATTCTTGCTCTTGCTTATCTTGTCCAGTTTGCCTCCTCCGGCCGCCGTCGCGCGGCTGCCAGTGGAGCCTCCGGATGTGCGGTATGCGCGGTCGCCTCCGCCGGAGCTCTGGCCGCAGGGTATGGTGTTGCCCGCCACATTGGGCAGCAGGGTGTCCGTCATCACTCCGAGGCTTATCGCGGGTCCGCTCACGTAGGCGTTGGGGTATATGCCCTCCATGCGGCGGCGCTCGCCGTTGCCTGTCAGCGGCATGCAGCCGAACAGCGAGAGCACGTCCCCTACGGTGCCTGTCGTGGTGGTGTCCGACAGCTGTTTCAGGTAGTTGCTGTCCGTAAGGTTGCCGTAATAGGTGTTCAGGTCGGTTGCACTGCTAGGCATATTGCTTATACTGAACAACTTGGCAAGATTTATCTTGATACTGTCGTCGTGGCGGTACTGCACAGCGTGCCAGCCGCCGAAACCGTGGCCGAAGGGCAGCGAGGCCGTGCTGAGGTGGTATTTGGGGCTCCCGGCCCTGTAGCAGCGGTAGTTAGGCACTATGTGGTATTCCAGCGTCTTTATGGTGTCCACAACACCTCCCGCAAGGGTGTCGAAATACATCGTGGTCACCGTCCCGCCGCCGGCGGTGAGGGTCTTGTAATAAAGGTAGGGATGCCACTGGTTGTCTTTCCATACGGTGGAGGTGTCGCCTATGGCGTCGAAAATCAGGCTGTCTTCCTCGGCAAGGGTTATCACGGTGTCCCACACGGGGCTGCTGCCGGGAGTCAGTGTCCGCATCAGCGTGTTGTTGCGGCGTATCTCCAGCCGCACCGCGCTGGCGAAATCCGCCGCCGCGGTAGGCACTCGGAGCGCCGCCTGTCCGTTGCCGGGCGACACGAACCTGCCGCCGCCCATGGCGAAACCGGCCACCTCGCTGCGCTGCCCGTGGGTGGGGTAGCGATAGGGGTGGAACACCTGCACCCGAGGGTTCCAGTGCAGCTCGCGGCTCACATCACGGCCGCCTTTGCTGCGGGCGCGGAACAGCAGCATGCCCTCGCCGTAATCGGGAGGCTCCGTGCCTACGCACTGCTCCAGAATCCTTTCTATGTACTCGCGGCTGAGGTAGCCGTTGTCGGGGTCTGTCAGGTCGCCGCGCCACAGTGTGTCGGTACCTGTAAGGGTGTCGATGGCTATGAGCACATGCACGGGCGAGCCTGTGCCCTTGGGCATATAGGTTTGGCCGTAGTACTCCACGCTGAGCACCACGGTGTCGGGACGCTCCTCGGCATTGCGCACAAGGCCGCCCAGCCACGCCTTGGCGTCGATGGACAGTATGGTGGTGTGGGGGATGTCCTCGCTCTCCCATATCCTTATTATGTCGTAATGGGGCGATTCCTCATCTATGGAGCTCTCCGCGTCGGGTATCTCGTCGAGGCCGAGGGGCTCCACGCAGGGATATTTGGGGGTGGCGTCGGGGGTTACAGTGGGCGTGCCGCAGCCGCCGGGCATGGTCATGCTCGGGGCATTGTAGCGGCCTCCGAGACGGCTTATACGGCTGTCGTCCACTATGTCGGGCAGTCCGTCGCCGTCCATGTCGCTCAGATAGGTGCCTGTGGTGGTGGTGGTGGTGCTCCAGCTTACGCCGCCGCTGATGCCCGCCACATTCAGAACGGGACCGTGGCTGACGCTCACACGGCTGTCCCTCAGATAGTTGCCGGCACCGCTTATCGGCGACGGGGTAAGGAAGGCTCCGTTCTGCTGACGCTGCCAGTGCAGTCCGCCGTTAATCACCAAAAGGCGGTCGGGAAGGCCGTCGCCGTCCACGTCGCAAAGGGTGCTGCTACCGTAGCCAAGGCCGTAGTCGGCGCCAAGGCTGTACGACACGCTGTTTATCTTCGACGAGGTGTTGGCGCCCACACCGGCATACACTCCGGCGTCGCCGCCGAAACTGAGGCTCGCATTGCCGCCTATCACCGTCCTCGTGCCCAGAACGCCCGACAACGAGCGCTCTATGGGCTTGCGCAGCTTGCCGTGGGCGCCGCCCAGAAGTCCGCCCAAACCGTAGTCGGCTGTGGTCATGGTGGTCGTGGCCGTGCCCAGAAGGCTGTCGGCATCTATCTCACGGTAGTATTCTATGTCGTGGTCGCGGCTGCCGTCGCTGTAGTCGCGCCCCCACTGGCGTATCTTCCTCAGCTGGGCCATGCCGTGGATGTCCTCGCCGTAGCAGAAACTGTAGCTCCGCACCATCTCGTCGCCGTAATAGACAAGGATGCGCCGCAGCTTGTCGCGCTGGCTCTGCAGATGGCCGCTGCGGGCCTCGTTGCGGTCGGTCTTGGGATACTCCCTGTCGCAGTCGCAGAGATCCATGCCGAGATAGAAATCAGGAACTTCCTTGCCGCCTATATATATGTTCTCTATGCTGTCGGCGTTTATGCTTCCGCTGCCTCCGCCGCACAGGTCGTTCTCTATTTCAAGGTGCAGGGTGTTGACCCCTGCCGTCTCGTTCTTTATCATGACGCCGGTGGGACCTTGGTCTGTTACCACAGGCTCGCATTCGTTCGGGAGGCCGGTGCTTTCAAAGTGGAACTCGTATCCCTTGAAGGGGGCGCACACATGTGCCGAATGCAGCTCGTTTATCGTTATGGTGGAGCCGCACTCCACCGTCGGCAGCTGCAGGCTGATGACGCCGGCGCCGTCGGTGGTCGGCGTGTGGGTGCCCGAGGCGGTAACTATCTCGAAGGGTATCCCCGCGAGGGGGCGGCCGGTGCCGGCCTCGGTCTTTATTATGTTTATCTGAACGGGGGAGCACTCGCATTTCACGCACGGGTGGTCCTTCAATATCAGCGTCAGACCGTTGCCTTGTATGTATGTCTTCTCCAACACGTCGGCAAAGTCTCCCTGGCTTATTATCTCTGCCGTGCACGGCTCGTAAGGCTCGTCCTTGTGCATCCTGAACTGGAAATTGTGAAGACTGTCGCAGTACCCGTTTACAGACTGCTCGTTCACCGTTATCACCTCGTCGCAAAGGACTCCATTCAATATGGCGTTTATCTTTCCGTCAGCGCCGGTGATGTAGGTGTGGGTGCCGCCGCCGTATGTTACGCGGAACTCCACGCCGGGCATCGGCGTCTTGTCAGTGGCATCGTATTTCTCTATGTTGAGCTCCACGTTGGGACACTCGCACTTGTCGCACTCGTCGTTATAAATCTCTATGATTATGTGGTGGTCGGTGGCCTGGATGCTCTTTATCTTGCCGGGGTCGCTGCCGGTGTCCAGCACTTGGGGCGTTGTGCTGCCGCTCGGCATGCGAAGGGTTATTTTGTCCACCATGTTGCAGTATCCTGGTGCCGAAATTTCGCGTATCACAATGGTGTCGCCCTGCTGTATGCACACGTCCCACGACGCCTCTCCGGATGCGTCGGTGGTCGCGGGCCATACGCCGTGGACGCCACGCAGGTCCGACAGCTCGAAAACGGCTCCCGGGATGAGGTTCCCGCTCCGTTTGTCGTATTTCAACACCTCCACAAGCAAATCCATGCAGGTGCCGGGGGGCGACAGAGGGTCGCAAAGATTGGCGCTTACCGCAACGGATCGACCGGAGCGGCTCCTGCCGGACGCTCCTCGACCGCCGCCTTCGCCGCTGCCTCCGGACAAGTCTGTGCCGGTACCGCCAGCCGCATCGCGGCACGGGTTGGCTGTGCTCCCGAAAAAGACGTTGTACACTCCTCTCTCGCCTGTACGGCTGTTGCCGGTGTATTCTATGCTCTCCAGCCACAGCTGACGGCCCAGGTACACTCCGCCAGCGTCGTACTGACGGCGCTTGTTGTAGTGGTAACTTATGTAGTTGCCGTCGGCGTCCTCAACACGGCACAGCGGCCAGTGGCTTATGTTGCCGCCGGCGTCGCGCATAAGCACGGTGTCTGCCAGGGCATAACCGGCGTAGGTGCCGTAATAGTATTTGGTGCCGCCTTTGTCGGTTACTATCCAATAATAGTTCTGGGGGCTTGTGCCGTGGCGCTCTATCTTGTCGTAGCTGCTCTCCGTCCTGCGCCAGAAAACTTTTGCCCCTGCGGTATGGCGGGGCTCCCACTGCTGCTGGTAGCGCGGCGAGGGCAGCAGCTCCTCGCCGTCGATGACGTAGCTCTCGGTCTCGCTGGACATGTCGTAGCGCGGGACACCCCAACGGCTGTCCACGCTTATGGCTGATGTGCGCATGTCCCAGCCCACTCCCAGCAGTCCGTCGCCTCCGCCGCTGCTGTAGCCTATAGTAAGGTCGGGCTGCATGCCTCTGCGGCCTTGCGGCAATTCTATGGGGTATCTGGCGGTGAGTTCTCCCTGGCTGTTGCCCGCCGACACCTCGGCAAGCGTAACTCCCGCGGCGGGGTCGGCGGCCTTCAGCTCTTTCAGCCCCGTGGGGGTGAACGACTGTCCCTCGGGCATCTCGGGATGGCTCACCACGGCGTTTATCATGTCGGTGAAATGGGTGGTGCGGGAATATACTATGCCCCCGGATACGGAATCGCGCTGCAGACGCTTCCACACTTTCATGCCCTCGTCATAATAATAGGTATATATGTCCTTGTGGCTGTAGCCTTTGGGCAGCTTGGCCTCGTCGTAGCCTATCTGTATGCCGGCGGCTTTGCGGAAATGCTCGCCGTGCGGCAGGAATCGGTACCCGGCGTGTCCGGACGTGACATTGACCATGCCCGCGCCCAGAGGAGGCAAATCAGCGTCTATGCCGCCGACACTGAGCTTTGTGCCATGTCTAAGACTGCCACTCTCGCATACGAGCAGCGCATCGTCGAAACGCATCTCGAATGCCTCGCCTCCCGTGGCATAGTACTCCGACGAAGTGGGCTTTCCCGATGCTTCATCTCCTTTTTTTATGTCTTCCGACGGCTTGCCGCCAAGATTAGTCGTCCCGAAACTGTAATAGCCATAGACGCTGGCACTGGCCACAAACGCCAGCGCCGCAACGATAAGGATTGTCCTTGACATACCGCTTCTCATATTGCCGCCCTCCTATTTCTTTATAAGTTTCACACGGTACTCGTTGTCGCCACCGCGCACCACCACAATGTAGTTGCCCGACATAAGTGTATGTATGTCAACGGATTGCTCATTTTCTCCCAGTTCCACTTTTTTGCAACTGAGGCCAAGCGGGTTAATTATCTCCACCTCTTTCGTCTTTCCGGCAAAGCCGTCTATCTCTATGCGGTCGCTTGCAGGGTTGGGATGGATTCCAACTTGAGCTGTGGCGTCGTCGTAAATTGCTTCGCTTGCCGACTTCTCGTTTCTTTCTCCTTCGTCCAACGATACGGCCGTTGTCCCTTGAGGTGTTTCTTTCGTGGTTAGGCTCAATTTGTAAATTCCCCGTATGTCGTTTTCAAAACGTATGGCGAATGTGTAATAGTGGTCGTCGGCTGACGTGGATTCAAAATGGGTCTCGGTGGAAGTGGCACCGATTATTTTCTCCAATACTGCCACTGGCTCCGAGTCGTGCCAACGCCCGTTGCGGCCTACGCTAATCTGTACCGTCCTGCCGGCAAGTCCCTCGCGAACTATGCGCCAGCTGTTTTCGTAGCCATGTGCATCCCCTTCCCCGAACAGCAGGTAATCGCCTGCGTCTATGCCGACGCACATCGCCCTAATCTCCTCGTCGCCACGCTTCGACAAGCAGCTGACTTTATCCAGCCCCAGGACATTGTCGCGTGCAATTCCGAAAACACGGCTGCTGTAGTCAGGTGCCTCCTCGCAGTTCCACAGCGTGTCGCCTGCCTCGCTTACATAATAATTTATGGTTATATCGTGTTTAAGGGCGAGGTAGGTCTCGGCCTTGCGCCTGTCCAACTCGCTCAACGGTCTTGTGTACAGCAGCAACTCCCGTATGTCGGTGCTGTCGTTGCTCTCTACGTTCAATATCCCCGATTTGCTGCCCAGCATCGTGGTGCTGCTGTGCAGGGTGAGGCTGCTTGTTTTCGCCTCCTGCTGCCCTTGTCTGTACTGCAACACTCCACAATCCCTGCCGCCTACACGTATTACGAACACGTTTTCAGGCGTTTCTTCGCTCTTGCGTGCTGAATATACAGCTATGACGCTCACCGTAGGCTTGGTCGACGAACGCAACCCCGCCGACAGACTGCAACAACCGTCAGCACCCGTACTCTTGCACCAACTGTCGGGCACAACACTGGGCTGGGAATGTATAGAGAATACCGTACAACAAAACGATATTATCAAAAATATTCTTTTTTTCATGGTGTAATACTGTTTTAATTCACCTGCAAGTTTAATAATTATTTTTTTATATTCCAAATATTTAACATTATATTCCTTGTGAAATAGCATAAATAGCCATAAAAATAATTTAAAAATATTTCAATTTTAACATTTTATCTTCAAAAAATGCCCCCTAAAAACACTTTTTTCCCCTCTCTATACTGGCATATTTTAGCAATATTGCTGGAACTTAAAAAAGCAATGATTATTTTGATGTCTTGGCATCATATTATTTGCACCAACTATCTGAATAGCACATAATTACTTTGGTACTTTGAATTGATGTTTTTTTGGTTATATTTAATTAGTCTTCAAATCGTTTTTATTATAAAGCCTTGCAAATTGCACTATATTAATAAGTTATACATATTACTAGAAGATTAACGCACCACTATTATTTTGAGAAAAAAGAAATAGAAGAATTCTGGGGCAAGCGATACAATTCAACACATAAGCACTTATCAAATTGTTATACAATAATATACAAAGACATTTTTGCCAAACGGCACATAAAAAAAACGTGCCGTCCGCAAGGATGGCACGCTAAAATAAATGTCTAACTTAAAAAATTACTTGAGTCCCATTTCTTTCTTTACAAGAGGCAGAACATCGTCGCCACCTTCGTAAAGAGCAGCTCCCGAGGTGAAGATGTAGGTGTAGCCGTTGGCCTTGGCAACCTTGGCGATGGCGTTCTTGATCTTCTCCTGAATGGGAGCGAAGAGTTCGTCGTTGCGCTCCTGCAGGCGTTTCACAGCATTTTCCTGAAACTGGCGCATACGTCCTTCTTTATCCTGCAGTTCAGTCTCTTTGGTCTGTTTGATGAGGTCCGACATCTGGTCTTTCTTGCTCTGATATTCTGCGTAGAGTGTCTGCAGTTCGTTCTGCATGGATTTGAGCATCTTTTCAGCCTCTTCCTGTTCCACCTGAAGGACTTTCTGTGCCGAATCCACTTCGGGCATTATCTTGATAAGTTCCTGTGCGTCGATGTGGCCGAGTTTTACAGGCTTTTGAGCAAAGGCAGCTGCTGAAGCGAACAGTGCAACTGCTAACACTAAGATTGTTTTTTTCATTGTAATGTTATTATTTTTCTGTTTAATATATTTCGTATCAATCACTTACATCAACAACACATTGTAGTTGCCGATTGCAAATATACGATATTTTTTTTATTTTCGCTATTTCTGTCAAAAACGGGCATTATTGTTTTGCCGTGTAGCCCATCTGTTTCAGTATCTCGTCGCTGACATCGGTTTTTGCGCTGGCGTAGATAATCGAGGATTCGCCCGATTTGTCGAAAATGATGGAGTAACCCTTGGCGGTGGCGTATTTCTCGATGGCGGAATACACTTTGTCCTGAATGGGTTTCAGCAGGTCCTCGCGTTTTTTCTCAAGGTCGCCGCCGGAGCCGAAGCGTTTTTTCTGGAGTTCCTTCACCTCTTTTTCCTTTTCGATAATCTCGTCCTGACGTTTGTTTTTCAGGTCTTCGGGCAGGAGGTAGGCCTCGGACTGGTACGATTTGTAGAGTTTGTCCAGTTCTTGGAACTTGGATTCTATCTCTTTCTGCCAATCGACGGAGAATTTGTCGAGGGTTTGCTGCGCCTGGTCGTAGTCGGGAATATTGCTCAATATATATTCGGTGTTTACGCAAGCGTATTTCTGTGCGTTTGCCGCAAAGGCGGCCACAAGACAGAGTGCTAATGTGAGGATTGTTTTTTTCATATCAAATTATGTTTTAAAGTTATACTTCGTGTTTGTTAATCGATGGATTGGTTGATTGAAAAATGGAAATGCGAGCCGCCTATCTCCTTGTCGCTGAAGCCGTAGGCCCAGTCGAGGCCGATAAGGCCGAACATCGGCATATACAGGCGCACTCCCACTCCCGCCGAGGTGTACATCTTGAACGGCTGGAACTGCGAGAATTTCGACCAAGCGTTGGCACCTTCCACAAAGCCCAGCACGTAAATGGTGGCCGAGGCGTTGAGTGTGATGGGCTGACGCAGTTCGAGGGTAAATTTGTCGAACATCGAGGCTCCAATGCGGTTGCCCGAGGCGTCTTCGGGGGTGAGTGCGTAGGTGGTGTAGCCGCGCATAGGCACCACCTCGCGGGCGTCGAGGACATAGCTCGAGAGGCCGTCGCCGCCCACATAGTAGCGTCCGAAAGGCGACAGTCCGATGTCGGAGTTGTAGTAGCCCATATTGCCGAAACGGAAACGGGCGTTGAACACCACATTGCTTATAAGGTTGAACATCCACGAGCCGCGTATGTTCACTTTGTAGTATTCGAGGAATTTGTATTTCTCCTGCGAGTCCATAGCGCTGTAGTCGCGGCCGTCGAAGAGCGAGTACGGGGGTGTGAGCTGTGCGCTTACCGACACTTCGGAACCCATACGGGGATAGATGGGCGAGTCGAGGGAGTTGCGGCTGAGGGCGGCGGTGTAGTTGATGTCGTTGGCATAGCCGTCGGGGAATATGAACGAAGTGTAGTTCTGCACGCGGTACATACGGTACGACAGGGCGTGCGAGAATATGAAATAGTCGTCGGGCCACGAAAGGCGCTTGGTAAGCGACACGCTGGCGCCGGTAATTCTAAGGCTGTTGTATTTGGGACTGTCCTTGTCGTAATAATAGCCGTTGCTGTAGAGCGAATGGTACACCGAAAAACTTAGCGACTGCGGTTTGCTGCCGCCAAGCCACGGTTCGGTGAAACCGGCACTCAGCGAATAATAATATGTGCCGTTGGTCTGTGCGCTAAGATAGAGTTTCTGGCCGTCGCCGGTAGGCAGCGGGGCCCACGCCTTTTTGTTGAAGATGTTGCGTACCGAGAAATTGTTGAACGAAAGAGCCACTGTTCCGATGATCATGCCGCTTCCCCATCCGCCGGAGAGCGATATCTGGCTTGTGGATTTCTCTTCGAGCTGGTACTCGATGTCCACGGTGCCGTTTTCGGGATTGGGTTTCACGTCGGGGTTTATCTTTTGTTCGTCGAAATACTGCAGTGTGGCGAGCTCACGCACGCTGCGTATCACGGCGTCGCGGCTGAAAAGGTCGCCCGGCCGGGTGCGTATCTCGCGCATTATCACCTTGTCGTTGGTCATGGTGTTGCCCTTTATCGACACTTTGTTGAGTCGAGCCTGGTTTCCCTCGCGTATGCGTATCTCTATGTCGATGGAGTCGTTGTCCACGGCCACTTCGGTTGGGGTGGCGCGGAAAAAGAGGTATCCGTTGTCCATATACAGCGAGTTGATGTCGGTGCCGCTGGGGTTGTACGAGAGGTTTTGGTCGAGGACGGTTTTGTTGTATGGAGTGCCTTTTTCTATGCGCAGATGTTTTGCCAGTTCCTCCGAGGTGTAGATGGTGTTTCCTGTAAATGTGATGTTGCGGAAGTAATAGGGTTTGCCTTCGTAGATCTTCACTTTCAGGTGCATCTTGCCGTTGTCGTCGTAATAAACGCTGTCGCCGAGAATTTTGGCGTCGCGGTAGCCTTTTTCGTTATAGAGGTTCACTATCTCCTCAAGGTCGCTGTTGTAGTCGGATTCGATGTATTTGGAGCGTTTCCAGAAACCGGAAGTCCAGAAATAGAATTTCTTCCAGTAGTTTACGTCGTGGGTGTTTTTCATAGCACGTGCCAAACGGTTGTCGGTCAGCGTTTCGTTGCCTTCGAAAGTCAGTTCTTTGATACGCACTTTCTTGCCGGTGTGCACATCGAAAACAAGTATCTGCTCGTTTTTCTTGAGAGAGGTGTCGGGGATGGTGCTAACATCGACTGTTGCTGTGTTGTACCCTTTGTCGAGATAGTAGCTGACAATTTTGTTTTTTGAGGTTACCAGAAGGTTTTCGGTAACCACGTCGCCCACCATAAGGCCGAGGTTTTCGCGCAGTTTGTCGGCGTCGGATTTTTTCACTCCTATGAATTTGAATTTGGACAGTTTGGGACGTCCCACCAGTTCTATATTCAGGAATACCAAGTCGTTCTGTATATTGGTAACCCGTATCTTAACGTCTTCGAAAAGACCTTGTTTCCACAGTTTGTCGATGGCTCCGGAAATTTTGTCGCCGGGTATTTGCACAATGTCGCCCACATGGAGTTGCGCCACCATCAGCACCATACGCTGGTCGAGGTTGTCGGCTCCTTCGATGGTGATGCCGCCAATTTCATATTTTTTTGGTGTGAGGTAATCGATGTCGTAGTCGCCGCCGTTGTTGCCACCCACCACAATTTGCGCTTTTGCGAGTGGTGCAAGGCACATCAACAGTGTCAGCCACAGTATTTTAGTTCTAATTTTCATCGTCGTTTTTGTTGTAAAAACAATTATTCGCAATTAGTATTAACGAAGCTATTGCCGATTTATTATATTTTTTATTGTTTTTTTATTTGTTCGCCTGTTTTTCCGAAACGTCGTTCGCGTTTCTGGTAGTCGAGAATAGCGTTGTCGAGGTCTTGTTTGCGGAAATCGGGCCAGAGTGTGGGGGTGAAATAGAGTTCGGTGTAGGCTATCTGCCAAAGCATGAAATTGCTTATGCGGTATTCGCCGCTGGTGCGGATAAGCAGGTCGGGGTCGGGGTAGGCGGCGGTGGTGAGGTAGCGTCCGAGTGTGTCCTCGTCGATATTGTCGGTTTCGAGGGTATGGCTGTTGGCGTCGGCCACTATCCTGCACAGGGCCTGTTTTATCTCCCACCGCGAGCTGTAGCTGAGGGCGAGTATCAGCGTCATACGGGTGTTGGAGGCGGTGTCGTCGATGCACTGCTGCAGCTGTTTGCGTGTGGCCCCGGGCAGCGAGGCTGTGTTGCCTATGGTTTGCAGACGGATGTTGTTTTTCTGCAGTGTGGGGGTTTCGTCGCGTATGCACTTGACAAGCAGTGCCATAAGTCCCTCAACCTCGGCTTTGGGACGGTTCCAGTTTTCGGTGGAGAAAGCGTAGAGGGTTAGGTATTTAACCCCTAGCTCGGCACAGCGTTCCACGGTCTGCCGCACCGCTTCGATGGCGTTCTGGTGGCCGAAAATACGCTCGTGTTTGCGCTGTTTGGCCCAGCGTCCGTTGCCGTCCATAATCACGGCTATATGCTGAGGTATATTGTTCAAATCTAATGTGTTATCCATATTATTATCGTTTATTGTCAGTATGCGTCGCACCGCTGGTGTTTGCGGAACACGTCGAATACGCTGAGTTTCACTGTTATACTCAATCCGAAGAAGGCGTACCAGTCGTCGAGGCTGTCGTCGCCGCGCTGTGTTCCGGGGGCGTAGGCGTGACCAAGCTCGTATTCGCCGCTGCGGTCGGCGAATATGGCGGCCATCTCCTCGGTGTTGGCGGTGAGCAGCTCGGGTTCCACGTATGTGGTGCTAACATCGTCGAGGTAGTCTGTCCACGTCTTGCGGAAGCCATATTCCGCCCCGACGGTGAAATATTTTCCTATGCGGCATTTCAGCCCTAGGCCGAAGGGTATGCTTAGCTGTATGAGGCTGTAAGGTTTTCGGTCGGGAAATTTGTCGAGTCCCTGCCCTTCGGTGCACAGTGGCTGCAGGTCGTACCAGTTGCCGTTGTACTGGGCTTGCGGGTTGAACCCGAACACCCCAATACCGGCGAACATATAAGGCGTGAAACGTTGGGCGTAGGCGCCTTTCTGGTAAGGCACGAAATTGAACTGAAGGGTGAGCGAGCCTTCTATAACATGCGACCGGAAACTGAGGTTGCGTTTTTCGATGACGTCGGGGTTGCCGCCTTCGATATGTCCGTAGGCGAAGCTGAACTGCACAGCCCAGCGTGAATGGAAGTCGTAGCGGAATATGGCGGCGGCGGCGGGGTTCACCTTGCCGAGCACCGACTGGCTGTTGAGGTCGCCGATGTAGTTCATGCCGCCAAGCAAAAGGCCTATTTCGGCATCTTTCCGCAAAGTTTGCGAATGCGCCAGCAGGGGCAACAGCACCAGCAGAAGCGATATGCGTTTCAGGCCTGACATTGTTTCAAATGTTTATTGCTTGTTTTCGGGGAAATAAAGAGTGTAGCAGATGCTCTCGGCCTGCATCATATAGTCGCGTTTGTCCTTGCCGGGAGCCATCACATAGCCGGTGAGCATGATAAGGTTTTCGCCGTCGGGGGCGAGAATGGTGTAGTTGACAAACGGCCCGCCGAGGAATCCCTTGCCCTGCAGCCGCCACAGGCCGCGGGTCTCCACACAATAGAGGTCGTTGAACTCCACGCGCTGAGTGGCCGACTCCACACGGCGTTCGGTGGACATGTACGAGCTGTCCACAGGTCCGGGGATGTTTTTCATCGAACTGTCGAGGTTGTCGAGTATGACGGCCTGTTCGAAATCGGAGGTTTTTTTGTACGGCAAGGTACGTATGATGAAACCGATGCTCATATCGGGAGTCTCCTTGCGCAGCCAAGCGAAACCGGGTGTCATCTGGCAAAGGTAATACTCGTTGGAGACGGTGATTTCGAAACCGAAGTTGTTGCGCAATTTCTGCATCAGTTCATAGTTCTCTATGCCGGTAAAAGCGCGTTTGATACGTGTGTGCTCGCATTTCTTTATCTCTTTGTCGATGGTTGATATATAGCGGCGCAGGAAAGGAGCCACCGAATCGCGGTGCGAGAGATGGAACTCGAAAATAATCTGCGGCTGTGCCCAACGGTCGTGAGTCATGTTTACGATGTTGGGGTTGGTGTCGTTTACAAATATCATTATCACATTGCGATGCGAGATAAAGATGTCGGAATTGTAGAACGAGGATGTGGGGACATTGACCACGTCGTACGCCTGCTCGGGCTGGTTGAGACCTTGTATCGGCTCGTGAAGAATAGCCAGAATGCTGTCCTTTACAAGACCGCTGTAAACTACTTGGTCGGCAACCAGAAGCACCTCGAGAGTCTTGCCCGACGAACCGCGTTTTTTGTACGGGTCCGAATTGCCGATGCAGGCCGACATAAGCAAAGCCGCGGCTATCAATGATATTATCGTGTTTCTTTTCATAATTATTTGTTTTTATGAATAACTAAAAAATGTGCGATAAAGTATTTTTTTTTGATTAAAAAGTGAACGAAATACCGAGGCTCGGCATAATGGGCAGCTGGTCCACACGTTCGAAAGTGAGGCGGTTGAAATAGAACATATTGTTGCGGTTGTAGATGTTTGTAACGCTCAGGCTGATGTCGAGGATGGAGCGTTTGCCGAAAGCGAAACGCTTTTTCACCGAAGCGTCGAGTCGGTGGTACGAGGGCAGACGTCCGCCGTTGACGGTTGCGTAGTATATGCCTGTCTCGCCGTTTTCGAGACGGTAGTCGGTGTTGAGGCCGCCACCGAAAGTAAGGTTCTCGTAAAGTCCGAGTGTCTGGGTGTAGGGGAAGCCGCTGCCGTAGTTCCAGCGCAGGCTGAACTCCCAGTCGAGTTTCTGGCCGGCCTTGTAGGTAAACAGCATATTGAGGTTGTGTCGGCGGTCGTAGTGCGGGTTGTAGGTGCCCAGCTCATCGGTGCGTTGCACAAAACCCAACGAGTAGGCCACCCAAAGGTACGACATGCCGTAGGTGCAACGCGCGCTGAAGTCGATGCCGTATGCCTTGCCGGTCTCTATAATGAAATCCTTGCGGAGATATTCGGGCTTTTCGTAGATGCCTCCGTCCTGATATTCAGCAGTGCTGGGATACATCAGGTTGCGGTTCATATTCACCAGCTGGGAGAAGTTTTTGAAATAGGGTTCCACGTTGAAAAACAGCCAGTCGGTGGCATCGTATTCCACACCTAAGATAACGTGCTGAGCGTTCTGCACACAGCTGTTCACCTCCTCGCCGTGGAAAGTGGAGGTGATGCCCAGATTTTCGGAACCCGTGAGGAAACCGTTGAAAAGGTTCACCACGTCGTTGTCGGGACGGGCGTCGAGGAAATTCTGGCTATACAATCCGGCGGCAAGCTTGAAACGCAGGTCGTCGTTGAGTTTGTATTTGATGGCGATACGCGGTTCGGGGTAGAATTCGGCCACCGAAGCGTAATACACCAGCCGCAGGCCGGGTTCCAATATCCAGTGTTCGCGGTTCATCTTGTAGGTGGCAAACACGGCCAGCTCGCTGGTATGCTCGGTTACGGCAAACTTGCGAGAGTACTGGTTTTGGAAAGAGTAGTCGGTACGGAACATCTCCACATTGATGCCGTATGTGAGTTTGTCCTTGCCGAAGAAATTCACAATGTCGAGCACACCGGAAAGCCCGCCTATCTCGCTGGTACGCGGTGCCAGTCCGCTGTTCTGCACATCGCTGAACTCTATTTTGTAGTCGGAGTAGGCCAACGTTCCCTCCACCAAGGCGTCGCTGCCCGGAACAATGACAAAGTTGGCACCGGCGCCGTAGTTGTTCCATTTGTAGTCGGCAATGGACTGGTAGTTGGTAACCCAGTCGTTGTATCCAAAGCCGAACACGCTGAGCTTGCTGCCCGACGCCGATTTGAAACTCAGCTTGCCGTAAATGTCGAGAAAATCGTATGGCAAGCCGCCGTCGATGTACGAATAGAGCAGTTTCGACGACTCGGAAAGGTATGAGTTTTTGGCCGTAACAAGGTATGTTATCGACGAGCCCTTGTCGGGACGTTCCTTTTTCAAGGGGCCTTCCAAAAGCAGGCCCGCCCCCATAGTGTTCACGCTGATTTTTCCCGTGTGGCGCTTGCTGTTGCCGTCGCGGGTGGTGATGTCGAGCACCGAGGATATGCGTCCGCCGTATTCGGCACCGAAGCCGCCGGTATAGACATCGGCGTTGAGGATTACATCGGTTTCGAACACCGAAAAAAGGCCTATGGAGTGGAATGGGTTGTACACCACCATGCCGTCGAGCAGGGTTTTGTTCTGAATCATGGAGCCGCCACGGATGTACAGCTGTCCGCCCTGGTCGCCTGTGAAGTTGATGCCCGGCAGCACCTGAAGGTACTGGGCAATGTCGGACTGACCGCCTATGGAAGGCATCTGCTGTATCTCCATCGGGGATATTTTCTCCACCGACACTTTGGTGTCTTCGCGGCGCTCCTGCTTACGTCCTGACACTTTGACGGCCTGCAGTGTCTGCGAAACGGATTTCAGCTCGATACGCAGTTGCACAGTCTGCCCTGCCGATTTTATCGTCACTTTTTCGGTATAGTCCTCGTAGCCGATACATCTTGCTATAAGAGTGTACTCTCCGTTGGGGATTTTATTTATCAGAAAAAAGCCGTTGATGTCGGTGGCCGCTCCCAATGTGGTACCCTGCAACAACACATTGGCAAAAGGCACAGGCTCGCCGTTGTCCTTGTCGTACAAAAAACCTTTTACGGTGCTTTGTGCCATGGACAATATCGGCAAAAGCATTGCAAAAAAAGTTGAAAAAATGAGTTTACGCATATATATATCAGTGTAAAATTTTGAAAACAAGTTCTTTAATCAATTCCCCGTCGGTGATGGTACCGGTGTTGCGCACACCTTTGCTTTTAAGGTCGGCCTCTTTCAGGTAACCGACGATAGCGGCCATCTTGGGCAAGGAGTAATTGCGTGCGGCTGTTTGGTAGTCGCGGACAAAAAACGGGGAAATTCCTAGAGCGGAAGGGGCTTGTGTTTTGTCGGCAAGCTGCTGGTATATCATCACCTTGATGAAATAGCTGTAGATATTTGGCAGCACGAGTTGTATTGGGTTTTCCTTTGGATTGGCGGCAAAATGATTCACTATGCGGTTACATTTTAGCACATCCTTCACCCCTAGTGCTTTGGTCAGCTCAAACACGTTGTAGTCCTTGCTTATGCCTATCTCGCGTTCGATGATGTCGCTGGTAACAGCGGAGCCCTGTGGCAGGGAGATGAACACCTTCGACAGCTCGTTGGCAATCTTGCTTGTATTGGCGCCCAGCGATTCGGCGATAATGGCGGCACTCTGAGGCGATATAGTATAGCCCTGCTCTGCAACGTAGTTCATTATCCACCCCGACACCTGATTGTCGTAAAGCTTAGGTGTCTCAAAGAAAACGCCTTTCGACGTTATTGCCTTTTTCAATTTGGCGTTTTTAAATTCTTTGTTACGGTAGCAAAAAGCTATTATCGAGAGATCGGAAGGATGTTCCAGATAGTTGATAAGCAAATCCCATTCTCCAGAGTCTCTGGAATCCAGATGCTGAGCCTCTTTCACCAATACAAGTCGGTACTTGGTGTCGGGGAAGGTCGGGAACTGCTTGGCTGTGTCGACAATGGATTTCATATTAGTGTCGATACCGTAAACCACCGTCTGGTCGAAACCCTGGTTTTGCTCGGGGACGACCTCTTTTTCGAAAAAGTCGGAAAGCACGTCCAAAGAGTGAGTCTCGGTTCCTGTGAAGAAATACACAGGCTTGACGGCACCTTTTTTTACGCTATCTATTATCTTTTTTACGGACAATTGTTCTTTTGCAGCCATAAGCAGTTCAGCGATATTATATTTATTTGATTATCAATTTCTTTACCGAAACACTATTGCTACCCACCACCTGTATGAAATAAAGTCCGGCGACCGTCTCCGGCAATGCTATTTCGTTGTGTCCGTCGTCAACGCAGCCTTGGGAAACCACAGTGCCTTTGGAATCGATGATAAAATACTGACGCGGTGCGGCATCGGCAAAATCCACAAAAACGCGGCTGTGCGGGTTGGCAGGATTGGGGTAGAGTTCAAAGTCGTTCTGCTCGGTGGCCAAGTCCAAACCAACATCGGTGGTGCAGAAACTTATGGTGTCGGTGCCTGTTACAGTACGCACAAGGCCGCCGTTCACATATCCTTGCAAAGTCAATTCGTTGATCAGACGCGACAGATACGACGAAATAGTCATCCGCAGGGTGTAGCAACCTGGCCCGGTGCAGAAAGTCTCGCTAAAATCCACCGAAGTAAGCTCGTTGTGCGATGCCAGCACAGTGCCGTCGTCGCGCACAAACTGCCAACTTATGTAACTGCCGAACCAATCGATGTAACTCGAATACTGTTCGGGGATGGATATGCGATATGCAACCTCGGTGCCGCTGTTCACAACAAAGGGGACACGGATGGTGTCGTTGGAGGTATTCTGGTCGGCAAGACCGTTTGGCAGCTCGCTCCAGATGGTCAGCACATGGCTGCCGGGAGTTACAGGCACGCTGTTTAGGGCGACTGCTTGCGACATGTTAAGTATCAACGTGCCGCTCCAAGAATATTGTTGCGGGGTTTGGTTGTCGAGTTGGTATTTGATTACAAGTGTGCGAAGGGTGTCGTTGCCGCGGTTGGCAATACGTATTTCGGGGTCGATGCTGGAGATGTTGCAGTAGGTGGAATCAATTCCGTTGTTGCTAACCACCACATCATTGCTCAGCGATGAGGTGCATGGGTCGTAGGCGGGGCAGGTAACGGCTCCGGTGTTGTTGGGGTCGAGCCAGTCTTTCAGGCGTTCCGACGACGACGATGCGTTGTTGTTTGTCCACGAATAGGAAAATTTGCCATAATAGTCGGAACCTTGCCTGTCGGAGCACGAAGCGTCGCCGCCGTGCAGTTGGCCAATTATCTGATGATTTTGGTTGAACAACGGCGAACCCGACGAGCCGCCCTCGGTGGTGCCTTGCAGCCAGCGCGACACACACCAGTGGGTGCCGTCGTCGCTTGTGTTGTCGAGATAGGTAGAGCTGGTGCCCGCTCCGGCATGGGAGATCTTTTTCAAATCGCCGCTGGGGTGATGGATGCAAGTCATAGAGGTGGGTGCCGCGGTGCTACGCGACCAACCGAGGTACAGCGGGTTGTACGACAGCGGCACTGTGTCGTTCAGTTTAAGCAAAGCAAAGTCGGAGTTGGAGGCGTTGGCAATAAGCGAGGCATAGTTGACGGAATAGATGGTGGGGCCTGAGGTGCCGCTGCAGGTGGCCGACTCGTGCATGAACACAAAAACAAAGTTCGACGGGTTGGAGCCATATCCGCTCACACAGTGGTTGGCAGTGAGGAAATAGGGGGTGCCGTCGTTGGAGGTGTTGTTTATCAACGCCCCTGAGCAGTGGGCACTGCCGCGGTTTAGTATCAGCGCCACACCGCGTTTCTCCAGCTGCCAGTTGGCCCCTTCGGGACAGTTGATGTTTATGTTGCACGAGCCCGAAGTACCATAAGCGCCCTTGTCGGACTTGAAAAATATGTCGCGGTAGCCGTGAATAACGGTGGAGAGTGTGAGCTCGCTTGCACCACGAACCGACAGGGGCTCGTAGTACTCCATGATCACCGACTGTCCAGGATACAGCGATGTGGAGAACACATGCTCCGGATTGTTGCTCTGCTCGGTGAAAGCACCCGTAACATATTTGCGGTCGGGGGTGTAGATGAACATACGGCCACCTTGCGGGATAACAAAGCGGTCGAAAACGAAATTGAGTGTCTTTGCCCCGCGGCAGGTAACCTTAAGCTGCCACACACGGTCGCCGTTGGGCAGTTGCTGCCATGCGCCGGCGTTGGTGAGCGACAGGTTGGTGTCGAGTTCGGCGCCGAAACGGAACGGGTGTTTGCTGTCGGTATTACGCGCGTCTTCGAGCAGATACTTCTCCACATCAACAGCAGGCATCACCACCTCGACAGGGTTGTCCAAGGTGTTGCCGAAAGCGTAAGGCTCGCCGCCACGGTTAATCTGTGCAAAAAGACAGGGAGCTGCGGCCAAGGTCAATACCACAATTATTATGTATCTTTTCATCGTTTTATATTGTCGGTTATTTTGTTTGTCCAAAAATTATTTATATCTGTCTTTCTTGGAGCCGCTGTAGAGGTCGAATTTCAGTAAACGGCACTCCAGCGGACCGTTGAAGAGGTGTATCTTGCGCGAGGGACGCAGGCCTATGTTTTTCATTGCCTCGAAATCGGAGGTGATGAGCCAGGCCGTCTTGCCGTCGCCGTAGAGGTTCTTGAAAGTGTTGCCAATCATGGTGTACATACTGTTGAGGTCGTCAACGGCGATACGTTCGCCATAAGGCGGATTGGTGATTATCATGCAGGGGCCTTCGGGCGGCTCCTTGGTCTCGATGGATTCGTTGTAGAGCATCACGTCGTGGTGGAGTTTGGCGTATTTCAGGTTGGTCTCGGCCTGCTGCAGCACACCCATGTCGATGTCGGAGCCCCAAATCTCGTATTCGAACTCGTGTATCTGCCTGTCGGCGCGTTCCTTTACCCGTTTCCAGTCGAGGATGCTGAACTCTTTCCAGCGCATGAAAGCAAAATTGCGGCGGTAATACTGGGCCGGTATGTTGTTGGCAAACATTGCCGCTTCGATAAGTAGCGTTCCCGAGCCGCACATAGGGTCGAAGAAACTGCAGTCGGCTTTCCAGCCGCTGAGCTGTATAAGTCCCGCAGCAAGCACCTCGTTGATGGGGGCTATGCCCACCGCCTGACGGTAGCCGCGTTTGTGCAGCGACTCGCCGGAGCTGTTCATCAGCAGGGTTACATGGTTTTGGAATATGTGTATGTTGAACTTGTAGGTGGGGTTTTCGGTGTCTATCGACGGACGTTTGCCGAACATGGAGCGGAAACGGTCCACAATGGCGTCCTTGGTCTTGAGGGCGGCGTAGTACGAGTTGGTGAAAATCTTGCTGTTGGCTGCCGACTCGATGAAGAAAGTGGCATCCACGTCGAGGATATGCTCCCACTCGATTTTATATACGTTGTCGTAGAGCTCCTGCTCGTCGTTGGCTTCGAACTCGGCGAAAGGCTTGAGTATGGCAAGGGCGGTGCGACAGCAGTAGTTGGCTTTGTAGAGTGTCTCCATGGTGCCGGTGAAAGTAACGGCACGGGTTACGGGGGTGATGTCCTCGGCGCCAAGCTCTTTAAGCTCGGCGGCAAGCACCTCCTCCAGTCCGAACATGGTCTTGGCTATCATCTTGAAACGCTCGGCGTTGCTTTTGTGCTCCACCTGTTTGTTGCCTTCTTTAATTATTATCATGGTTTGAAAAGTATTTTTCAGTTGTAGTTATTTCTTTCCTAATTTATCCATAAAACGTTTGGAATCAACGATATATCTAATATGCACCGCCTCCCCTATCTTGGCCACTTCGTCGTAAGCCTCGATGTTGAACACCAAACGTCGTCCGTCGGTTTCAACGAGTGTGGAATGGCATCGCACCTGCATTCCCAGCGGCGTGGCTTTCAGGTGTTTCACGTCTATTTCCGCTCCCACGGTGGTGAGGCCTTCGGGCAAAAGTTTTTCAACAGAAGTGTGTGCCGTCTGCTCCATAAACGCCACAAGCGACGGAGTGGCGAACACCGGCAGCAACCCCGAGCCGCAGTTGGAGGCCGAGTCGCTGTCGAGGACAGCCTTTGTAAGTTGGTTTTCAATACCTTTGCGGATGTCTATTTCCATAAGTCAGTTATCTGTTTTGTTTGTAACTATCTTTCCGTGAACAAACGGATTATTCTTGTTTTTAGTACTTACAATACTGATATTCAGTTCGTAACCGATAAGCAGTATCATGCAGCTGAGCTGAATCCACAACATCACTATTATCAGCGTTCCGATGGAGCCGTAGAGGGCGTTGTATTTGGAGAAATTCTCGATATACAGGCGGAAACCGGCAGTAACAAGGAAGAAAAGCACTGTGGACAGGGTGGCTCCTGCCGAAAAGAAGTTGAGCCGCTGTTTTTTCACCGGCGCCACGTAGTAAATCGACGAGATTACGCCCAAGCCTATGGCTATCATCAAAAGCCACCTGCCTATGCTAAGCACGTAATACCAGAAATTCACCGCCAGAAGGTCCTGCGAAAGCAGGTAAGCCATAAAATGCTTGTAGCCCATCATGACGGTAAGTACCACTGCCACAAGCACAAACAGCAGGAAAACAAGGTACAGGCACAGCAGTTTGCGTTTCACAAACGAGCGCGTCTCTATTATGTTCATCGACTGGTTAAAAGCCTGCATTATGGAGTCCATACCGTTGACGGACACCACAATAGTTCCCAAGAAACCCACCGAAAGCAGCACGTTGTGTTTGTGCGTAAGTATCTCGTCCATAGTGTTTATCACCTTGGCGTAGACATCGGCAGGCAGCATCTCGTTGAGGGCGGCATACAGCTCGTTGATAATGCCCTGAATGGGGAAATAGGGCAAAAGCGAGAACAGGAACAGCAGCAGCGGGAACAGCGCCAGAAAAAACGAGAAAGCCATTGCCTTGGCGCGGTTGGCTATGGATTCTTTGAGCAGGTTACGGATAAAAAAGTCGAGCACATCGAAAATGGGCACACCCTGAAAACCGGGCAACGTAATCTGCCTTATCAGATGCAGAAACTTGCGCACCGGCCGCTTGTAGAGCAGCTTGCGGGGGAGTTTTTGGAAATACTCCACCACGCTTTCTTTGCGCTTTTTCAACTTTTCTATCCTTTTCATGGCTTAGACCACGAGGCTAATATCCAGACTTTTAATATGATGCGTCAGCGCGCCGACGGAGATGTAGTCCACCCCGCTTTCGGCATATTGCAGAAGGGTTTTGTCGGTAATTCCACCCGAAGCCTCGGTTTCGTAGCGTCCGCCGATGATGGCCACAGCCTCTTTCAGGAGCTCGGGCGTGAAATTGTCGAGCATAATGCGCTGCACGTTGCCCACGGCCAGCACACGACGCAGCTCGTCGAGGTTGCGCACCTCTATCTCTATTTTGAGGTTTTTGCCCTTGGCCTTGAGGTAGTCGTTGGTTTTGGCGATGGCTTTCTCGATGCCTCCGGCAAAGTCGATATGGTTGTCTTTCAGCATTATCATGTCGTAAAGACCGAAACGGTGGTTCTCGCCGCCACCGGTTTTCACGGCATATTTTTCGAAAATGCGCAGGTTGGGCGTTGTTTTGCGGGTGTCGAGGAGTTTGGTGTGCATGCCCTTCAGCATGTCGGTCATAGCATGGGTTTGGGTGGCTATGCCGCTCATACGCTGCATAAAGTTGAGGGCGGTGCGCTCGGCGGTGAGTATCGAGCCGGAGGGGCCTTCCACCGTCAGTATCAGGTCGCCTTTGGCAACGGCGTCGCCGTCGGATTTGAAGGTGGTAACCACCAGCGAGGGGTCCACCAGTTCGAACACACGTTTTCCCACCGGAATGCCACAAATAATTCCGTCGGCTTTGGCTATCATACGCGCTTTGCCACGGTTGTCGGGCGAAATGCAGGCCAATGTGCTGTGGTCGCCGTCGCCGATATCCTCGCGGAGGGCCGACAGTATCACAGGATCCATATCACTGTTTTTCATATCTTTACAGTATTATTTTTTGTCAAAAACAATAATTTACAAGCCCTTTTTTACAAAAAAAAAGCCTTTGCAAAGATACCAAAAAAAAATGAGATATGCAACTTTTTCTTTTTGCGTTTTTTCGAGCAGACACAGTGGTTCGTTTTCACACTTGCGGCGATATTTTCGAGGCCATAGTTTTTTTTCCGCAAAATGAAGAAAAAAAATGATTGTCCACCAATAATACAGAGCTCCGCAATCCGTGTATATTGGTGCCATCCGTGTCCAAAAATAAATAAGAGTATGTAAAAGTCATTTTTTTTGTGTAAATTTGCAGAATAGCAGAAAAATGTCGCAAAGAGCTCAACTTTCTGTTAGTCAATCATTAACACAAACACAATATCGTTATGAAGATAAATGCTTTCGTCGCCGTACTGGCCACCTTGTTAGCAGTGAACACATTGCAAGCCCAGACCACAAAGGTTTCCGGCAAAATATCGGGTAGCACCCCATGCGAAAAGATAGTGGTGAACTCCGTTGACGGCAACAAACTGGTGCCGCTGCAAACAGTAGAACTGAAAAACGGGACTTACAATTTTGAGATAGACAACGCCAACAAACACCTTCTGCTGCTGCAATTCATGCCTTCGCAACAATCTTCGTACGCCATATACGAGCCGAAAGCGACAATAGTGGTAGACTACAACCTCGGCCAGTCAGTGCTGATAAACAACGTTAAATCGTCGGAAGAGATGCTGCTCTACAAAAAGTTCCTCGATATGAACGAGCCTGTGGAAGCCCTCAACCGCGAGTACCAGACAGCCAACGATGCTCGCCGCCGCGAGATCCAAAACGCTTTCGAGACCATGGTGCCCGCCACCTTCGACCAGATAGAAAAGCTGCTCTCCAACAACAAAAACCGACTTTTCAGCGCACTGCTGGTTACTTTCTTCGAAAACCAGTTCGACACCTACGCCCCACTCTACCGCGACGTGCGCGACGCGCTTATCAAAGATTATCCCAACGACCAGATGGTGAAATACATCGACCAGAAACTGAAATCGGTGATGCTGCCCGGCACCCCTGCCCCCGACATAGAGATGAAATCGCCGGAAGGCAAAACCCTCAAGCTCAGCGACCTGCACGGCAAAGTGGTGCTGCTCGACTTCTGGGCATCGTGGTGCCGCCCCTGCCGCAACGAAAACCCCAACGTGGTGAAGCTTTACAACAAATACCAGTCCATGGGATTCGACATTTTCAGCGTTTCCATGGACCGCGACCGCAACGCATGGACACAAGCCATCAAAAACGACGGACTGGTGTGGCCCAACCACGTGAGCGACTTGCAGGGCTGGACCTCGTCGGGCGGTGCCGCCTACGGCATCACATCCATTCCCGCCACCGTGCTTATCGACAGGGAAGGACGCATTATCGCCCGCAACTTGAGAGGCGCCGATCTGGAAAACAAACTAAAAGAAATCTTCGGAAAATAACAACAACAAAGGCTGTAAAATAATGAAACAGAAATTATTTTTTGCTCTTTTGACACTTTCGGCACTCGTAGCCAAAGCACAATACCCAATCGAGGCCGAGACCGACACCGTGAAGAGCGACACCGTGGCCGCCAAACCCGTCGACACCAACATCATCACCATCACCCTCAACGAGCTCACTTTCGAGATGGTGAAAGTGAAAGGCGGCACCTTCACCATGGGCTGCAAAAACAGCAAGGACAAGGACTGCTACGAAAACGAATACCCCGCCCACGAAGTTACCGTGGACGATTTCGCCATTGGCAAATTCGAGGTGACGCAGGACATCTGGAAAGCCGTGATGGGCTACAACCCCTCCAAATGGAAACACGACAGCCTGCCCGTGGAACGCGTTAGCTGGGACACAATACAGACTTTCATCAACAAACTAAACCGTCTTACGGGACGCAATTTCCGTCTGCCCACCGAGGCCGAATGGGAATACGCCGCACGAGGGGGCGAAAAAAGCAAGAACTATAAATACGCCGGCTGCAACCAAGACCTCGGCTCGTACGGATGGTACGGCCCCAACGCCAACTCGCACACCCACAAGGTGGGACAGAAGAAACCCAACGAGCTGGGACTCTACGACATGAGCGGCAACGTGTGGGAGTGGTGCAGCGACTACCTCGGACCCTACACAAAAAACTCACAGGACAACCCCAAAGGTCCGCGCCACGGCGAGGAACGCATTCTTAAAGGCGGCTGCTATACAAGTCCTACCCGCGGCTGCCGCATCACCGACCGCTGCAACTACAACCCGCAACTCGGTTACAGCTACTACGGCTTCCGTCTGGTGCTGATTCCGTAAATTTCGAAGGCAAAAACGCCTCAGAACACCATAAAAAAGCATCCGTGGCAACCCGCTTCGGATGTTTTTGTTTACATACAAAGCACTGAAAAATAAAATATTAGAATAATTGTTGCAAAAAATTTAGGATAAACCGAAAAAAAGTTGTATCTTTGCAAACCGAAAAAAAACGGAAAGGTGCAGGAGTGGTTGAACTGGCCCGCCTGGAAAGCGAGTAAGCGTCAAAAGCGCTTCAAGGGTTCGAATCCCTTCCTTTCCGCAAAGAAAATCCCGATTGAAAAATCGGGATTTTTTTATTCCAACACATTATATATTATAACAAAAAATGTGGGGGCGGCAATACGTCCCCACATTTATATATGACAACCCTGAATTCGGATTATTTTACAAGGTTGTATGTATCGCTTGCGATAACGTATTCCTCGTCGGTGGTAACCACGATGGCTGCAACCGGGGAGTCGGGTGTAGAGATAACTCCGTCCTCGCCGGCAGTCTTGTCGTTGAGCTCCATATCAACTTTGATGCCGAGGCACTCCATGTTTTCCAGTATGGGGTGACGCATAAACCAAGCGTTCTCGCCAATGCCACCGGTGAACAGAACTATGTCGCAGCCCCCCATCTCGGCGATGTATGCTCCGATATATTTCTTCACTCTCTGTGCAAACATGTCGAAAGCGTAGGTGCAGCGTTCGTCGCCAGCGTCGCGGCCGGCACGTATGTCGCGCATGTCCTGTTTGCCACCGCTGATGCCCACAAGTCCGCATTTCTTGTTAAGCATAGTTACTATGTCCTTCCAAGTCTTGCCGTTGGCCAGTTCTTTCTCGAAAAGGAACTGCAGGGCGCCAGGGTCCACGTCGCCGGGACGGGAGCCCATGATAAGGCCTTCCAGAGGAGTCATACCCATGGTGGTGTCAACCGATTTGCCATGGTCGATGGCTGCTATGGAAGCGCCGCTGCCGAGGTGACAGCTAACTATCTTGAGGTCTTTCCAGTCTTTGCCAATCATCTTGGCGGCTTTCTCGGCTACATATTTGTGGCTGGTGCCGTGGAAACCGTAGCGGCGTATGCCGTATTTTTCGTAGTATTCGTAAGGCAGGCCGTAGAGATACGATTTCGGGGGCAGTGTGCTATGGAAAGCGGTGTCGAACACCACAGCCTGTTTCACATTGGGCAGCACATTTTGCATGGCGTAGATACCTGCAAGGTTGCCGGGGGTGTGCAGCGGGGCGAGGTCGGTGAGGGATTTGATTTTCTCGATAACGTCGTCGCTAACGAGGCAGCTGCCTTTGAACAGCTCGCCGCCGTGTGCCACGCGGTTACCAACGGCACCAATCTCGTTGAGGTCCTTGATAACGCCAATTTCGGGGTCGGTAAGTGCGTTGAGCACTATTTTGATACCTGCTGTGTGGTCGGGGATGGGGAGCTGCTCGTAGTGCTTCTCGCCATGGTATTTGTGGGTGAATTCGCCCATTTCCAAACCAATACGTTCAAGTAAACCTTTTGCCATTACGGCTGCGTTGTTGGCCATGTCTATCAACTGATATTTGATAGACGAGCTTCCGCAATTTAAAACTAATATTTTCATCGTTTATGTCTAATTATTAAGTGATAACGAATTATTTTTATTCAAACTTTATATCAACAAAGATACATAATAATGATTGAAAAACCAAAAAAAGATATGATTATTTTTCAATGCTGCGCGCGAAGTGTCTGAAACAAAGGTGCGAAGCGAAACAAGTCGTCCTGCGTTGCAAAAAACAATTGTGTACAAACCATTTTTTTCGTAACTTTGCAAAAAAATATTCATCATGCCAACAGCTCTCATACTCTCAGGTCTGGCCATACTGCCCGTGGTGTTGCTCTCTATTTACGTTTACCGCAAGGACAAGTTCGGGAAGGAACCTTTCGGGATGTTGCTCAAGACATTTGTTTTCGGTTGTCTGTCGGTAATTCCGGCCATATTTCTGGAAGCCTTTCTGATGGGCACCTACGCAGCTTCGGCAAGCGACGGCTCGGTGCTGTTCTACAGTCTGTACCATGGCTTTGTGGTGGCGGGTTTCAGCGAGGAGCTGTGCAAGCTGCTGTTGCTAGCCATTGCCGTGTGGCGCAGCCGTCATTTCAACGAGTATTTCGACGGCATAGTGTATGCGGCCTTCCTGTCGCTCGGTTTCGCTGGGGTTGAGAATTTCGCCTACGTCTTCGGTCAGGGCGACCTTACCGCCTCGATGCACACGGCACTCCTGCGCGCCGCAGTGTCGGTGCCGGGCCATTTCCTCTTCGGCGTGGCTATGGGCTATTACTTCGCCTTGGCAAAATTCGAACCTGCCAAACGCATGTCGTACCTCGCCAAAGCACTTCTGGCACCCATTGTACTTCACGGCACCTTCGACGCGCTGATTTTCGCTTACTCGCTCTTCTCCGACGAAATACCGCTGCTTGCAATAGCACTGTTCATATTGTTCGTGTTTTTCGACATAAAGATTTGGAAAGCCGGCAAACGCAAGCTTAACCGTTTGCAGATGAAATCGGAGGTACAGCACTGGGAAAACTACCGCTACAGCGACAAAGCAAACAACGGGGACGAATAAACACGCGTGCCCACTTTATAAAAAAACACAACGCAAAAGACGGCAAACAACACCGCACCACCTACATTCGGAACATCTATTTTTACACAAACGGCATCCAGAAAAAACGCTTCGCCTGCGACAACTTTTTGATTTTTACACAAATATGCGGCAACAACAAAAAAAATCAGAAAAAAAAGGCCATAATCGGAAAAAAAATCGTAAATTTGCAGCTTGTTTTTAAACGAAAAAAGATTTAAAATATGGCAATAATTGGTACAATCAGAAAACACTCGGGAATAGCTGTGGCAGTGGTAGGTATAGCTATCATAGCCTTCATTATCGGCGACGTTTTCAAACGTCAGTCCAACATACCCGATTTAGCAAAAATTGACGGAGAAACAATTCTGAACAACACTTTTGACGCGAAGGTGAAAGAAACCGAAGAACGCTACAAAAGACAAAGCGGCAAGGAACAGCTTTCGAACGACGAATCGTTCCAGCTCCGCGAACAGGTTTGGAACGAGATGCTCGAAGAGAAAATACTGGGCAAACAGTACGAGAAATTAGGCATCACCGTTACCGAAAAAGAGATGAACGACATGTTTGTAGGCGAATTCATCCACCCCTACCTCCGCCAGATACCCGCTTTCAACGACCCCAACACCGGCCAGTACAACGCCCAAGGCGTGGCACAGTTCTTACGCAATTTCGACCAAAGATCCGACGAGGAAAAACAGACTTGGCTCGACATCGAGACCTACGTCCGCCAGTCGCGCATCCTTGAGAAATACAACCTCCTGCTGAGCCGCAGTTTCTACACACCCAAGGCTATGGGCTCGCAAATTGCCGCACTCGGCGCCAACGATGTTGACGCCCGCGTTGTGGCTCTCTCTGTACAAACAGTGAAAGACGAAGAAGTTAAGGTTACCGACGATGACCTCAAAAAATTCTACGAGAAAAACAAAAACATGTTCAAACAGGATGACGCCCGCGACATCGATTTCATCCAGTTCGCCGTTATCCCCACCCAGAAAGACATGGACGACATAGCCGACAGCGTTGGACGTATATGGACAGAATTCCAGACTCAGGAAGATGAGTACATCGGCAGCTACGTGAACCAAGTGTCGGACCGCTGGTACGACTCAACTTTCTCGAAAGCCTCCGCTTTTGCCGAATATATGGGCCTCGACAGCGCCATCGAAAGAACAGCACAAGGCGGCTTTGTTCAGCCAATGCTCACCAACCAGACATGGGTGATGGCCAAAGTGCTTAAAGTGGAGATGCGTCCCGACAGCCTCAGAGCATCCGCCATCCACATCCTCAACAACAAAGTGGGAGAAGGCGTTACCCGCAGCGAATCCGAAGCCGCTTCACTCGCCGACAGCGTTGAAGCCCTTGTAAAATCCGGCAAAATGCCCTTCGAAGAAGCTGTGCAGCAGTTCTCCGACGACCCGCAGAAAAACGAAACCTTCGGCGACCTCAATTGGACCGCCGACGGCAATATGGGATTCCTCAACGAAAAGATTGTAGAGACTCCCGTGGGCGGCATTTTCAAATACGAACGCCCCGACAAACTCGGATATATGATTGTAAAAGTTACCGGCAAAACTCCCGAAAACAAGAAATACCGCGTAGCCCTCATCACCCGCAGAATAGAGGCCAGCAGCGGCACCTACGAGGCAGCCTACGACAAAGCCAACAAATTCCTTGCAAACTGCGCCAACCACGACCAGTTCATCTCCCTTGCACAAAGCGAGAACCTGATGGTGCGCAACGCCGACTTCACCCCCTCCAACGTGAAATCGCTGCAAGGCGTTAGCGAAGCTCGCGAGATAGTTCGCTGGGCTTTCAACGAAGAACGCAAAGAAGGCGACGTGTCGGAAACCGTTTACGAATCGGACAACAACTACATAGTGGCATCGCTGAAAACCATCCGCAAAAAAGGCATAGCCACCTTCGAACAGGTACGCTCCTATATCGAACCTCAGGTGCGCAACGAAAAGAAAGTGGAACTCCTCGCCGAAAAAGCCGAGAAAGCACTTGCCTCCAACAAGGACATCGACAATTTCGCCGCTCAAATGCAAGCCACTGTCGACAGCGTAACAGACATAAACTTCAACAGCTACAGTTTCGGAATGTACGGCCCCGAAATGACAGCCCTCGGCAAAACAGCAACCGCCAAAAAGACCGGAATGATGAAACCGATAAAAGGCACCTACGGCGTTTATGTGGTATGCGTTGACGCTATCACCCCCCGCGCCGAACAAATCGACGGAGCATTGATGGCACAACAGATGGAGATGGAAAGCACACAGAAACTGCGCTCGCTGTTCAACGTGCTTAAAGACCGCGCCAAAATCGTTGACAACAGAATAGTATTCTATTGATGACATCAACTAAATACAACTAACAAAAAGGCAGGTTGTTGAAAAACTTCCTGCTTTTTTGGTAACAACACACACCATGGAAAACACACGACAACAGAAAATCGCCCGGCTGCTGCAACAAGAAATGGGCAACATTTTCCAACAGGAAACGAAAAACATCTTCGGCAACTCCATGATAACCGTCACCGAAGTACGCATAAGCCCCGACCTCTCTGTGGCCAAAGTATGGGTGAGCATATTCCCCATCGGCGGAGCCAAAAAAGAAGATGTGATGAACGCCATACACGACAACACCACCGACCTGCGCCGACGCCTCGGCCTGCGGGTGGGCAAACAGCTGCGCATCATTCCGCAGCTCACCTTTTTCCTCGACGACTCGCTGGATTACATCCAAAACATAGAAAAGCTGCTCAAACAATGAACCTGCCGTTTTTCGTAGCCAGAAAGTACCTGTTTTCGCGCAAACGCAAGACCATCATCAATATCATCTCTTGGATATCGCTGATAGGTATTGCCGTGGGCTCTATGGCCCTTATAGTGGTGCTCTCGGTTTACAACGGCATAGGCAACCTCACGCAGTCGCTGTTCAACGTGTTCGACCCCGAACTGGTGATAGAGCCGCGCCAAGGCAAGAGCTTCCACACCGGCGACGCATTCCCGCTGCAACAGATAAAACAGACCGAAGGCGTGGCAAGCGTCTCCGAAATTGTGGAGGAAAACGCATGGGTTATCTACAAACAAAACGAACAAATTGCGATGCTCCGCGGCGTGGATCGCAGCTACTTGCACCACAGCGGACTGCAGTACAAACTCTCCGACACTCTCAACTACGACCTTGGCAACGACGGCGGCAACTACGGCGTGCTGCTCGGCAGCAACCTGTACTGGGCATTGGGCGTCAATTATCTGGACCAGAATACGCCGCTGGTGGTTCATATACCCAAACGCAAGGCGGGCATAGGACTTACCATCGACGACGCTTTCAACACGCGCTACGCCATGGTCCTCGACTTTTTCTCGGTGCAGAACGAGATAGACTCCAAATACGGCGTGGCCGACATCGGTTTTGTGCGCGAGCTGCTCGACTATTCACCCGACGAGGTGTCGTTTCTAGCACTATCGGTGGATTCGTCGTACTCGGTAAAAAAAGTGAAATGGCAGCTGCAGGCCATCGTGGGCGACAATTTCAGAGTCAAGGACCGTTTTGAGCAACAGCCGCTTTACTACAAGATTTACTCGTCGGAGCGGCTGGGCATTTTCCTCATACTTTCGCTAATAATAATAATAGCCTCGCTTAGCCTAATAGCCTCGCTCTCGCTGCTTATCATCGACAAGCGCGACGACAACCGTCTGATGCAATGCCTCGGCGCAACAAAAGCCACCATGCGCAGGATTTTCTTTGTGGAGGGCGTGCTTATCTCCGTGGTGGGAGTGTTTATCGGACTTGCCGTGGGTTTTGTGGTGTGCTTCGTGCAACAGCAGTTCGGAATAGTAAAAATGGGCGACGGCAATTTCATAGTCGACGCATTCCCTGTGGCGATGCACCTTACCGATTTCGTGGTCGTCTTTGCCCTTGTCATAGTCCTTTCCATGGCGTCGGTGTGGTTCACCGTAAGGCGGGCCAAGTTCTGATTTTTCCTCCTGCTCGCCTTCGGCTCACGAGATCTTGTAAATCTTGTTAATGAAGAAAGGCCCAGTGGACCTTTCGATAGCGAAGCGGAGAAAAAAAACGCCGAAGGCGAAATATTGTTTAGATTTCCAAGATTTCTGCCCGAAGGGCAAGGAGAATTTCAATTTTCAATTTTCAACTTTCAACTCACTCCTTAAATCCCGGTTCCAAAATCTTGAAAATCTCGACAAGCATCTTGGCATCGATTTTTTTGGCAAGTATTTTCTTGTCCTTGTCGAGCAGATAGATGACCGGGGTGGAAATCACATCGTACAGCTCTTTCCAGTCCACATTGGCCACGCCGCCGTTGTAGTTGTTCCAGTCGTAAAGGTTCTTGTCCTTGATAAAATCTTTCCACTTGTCCTCCTCGTGTATGTCGGTGTTTATGGCAAAAGTGCCTATGTCGTAGGTGCTTGCATATTTCTGATAGAAATCGTGGAGGGCGGGTATTATCGTGGCGCAGTGTCCGCATGTCGGCGACCAGAAAATGAGCAGGGTATATTTGTTCTTTACATCGCTGAGGTGGTGCCATTGGTCGTTGTAGAGCACTCCGAACTCGGGAGCCGTCTCACCCACAAGCAGTTTTTTCCATTTGGTGGCGCGTTCCACCTCCGAGTCGATGTCGGAAGGCGAAGCCCAGAATGCCTCGCCAGTGGCGTAGTATTTCTCTATCATGTGCACATACACTGCGTCGTGCGTCATTACGTTGCTACGCAAGTATTTCTCCGCCAAATAGTTGACAAGATACTGGAAAACATCCTTGGCGGGACGCGATTTGTCTATCATCTTGTCGGCAAACTCGCAGATAACATCGGGAGAGGCCTGTCCCAGATACACATTGAAGAAACGCTCCACACGGTCGTAGAACACCGCCGAGGGTGTGCGCACCATGGCGTTGCAGTCGAGCGACATGTTGTCGAAATAGTGATCACCGTAGTATTCGGCCTTTTCTACTTTGGAAAGGCTGTCGCCGTTTTCTTTGGTTGCAGGCACTTCCACCTCTTTGATGGCTTTCAGCATACGGCAGAAAAGATATTCCGGATGGGCCGCGATAAGGCCGTCCTGTATGGTGTCGAGCTGGCTGCGAAGGACGCGCGCACGTTTTTTGGCCAACTCCTTGTCGGGGGTGTTTTTGTTTACGGAGTCGTACATGCTGTAATAATGCTGGTTGAGACGCTGATAGTCGTAGAAAGCCTTGTTCTCGGGCGAGCCCGTCACCTGCATGTTGGTAATCCAGTTGGTCTCGTCGGTCTTGAGGGTGAAAGTGGGTTTGTCGAGGTTTATTATAAACTCGGCATAGCGTCCCTGCGGGTTGGAGAAGAAATACACTCCAGGTTTCACCTCCTTGGTTGTGCTTTCAAAAACAAACTGTCCTTTTTTGTTGATACGGGCGGTGTCCATGGCCGGGGTGTATTTGCCATAATAATAGCCCATATACAGTACTGTGTCCTTGGCGTTTTTTATCTGGACGGTTATCTTGTATCCTTTCTTCGGTGCGGCGCTTACTACGCCAGCTATCAGTACCATTGCGGCCAGAGCCAAAATGTGTTTTCTCATAGGTATGTAGTTGTCGTTAATTGTTTAGACTATTAAAAACTGAAAAACTCAAAAATTATTGTATAGACACTTCAAAAGGTATTTTTTTTACAAAAAATGAGTGATTTTTGCAAAAATCCAGCAATATCTATCGTAACGCACTACTACAAACCCCGATACAAACGCCAATGTCTCCATTACGCTTCTGAGCGTAACGCCGCGAAGCGTAATGATATAATAATTTGATAATGTTTGAATTGCAAAATAAATTTGGTTATTTTGCATAAAAAATGTATCTTTGCAGAGCAATAAAAAAGTATTTGATATGAACCCTTTCAGTTTTGGAAATATAGTCCGTGGAGATGAGTTTTACGACAGAACTCGCGAGACCGAGTTGCTGGTTTCCACTCTCACAGGCGGCAACAATGTTGTGCTTTTCGCACCGAGGCGTTTTGGCAAAACCTCGCTTGTTTTCAAGGTTATGGAACAGCTGGAGTCGCAAGGTGTAGTTTGTGTGTATATCGATTTGATGGCGACCTACTCTCTGGAAAGCCTTGTGGAGTTATATGTCAATGCCGTGAAAGAAAAGCAGGGACGGATTGAGACATTCGCCAAAAATCTGTCAAAATGGGTGAAATCCATACGTCCTAAAGTGGATTTCGGTCCGGACGGGATGCCCTCGTTTTCGTTGGATTTTGAAAACGGAAAAGCCGATGCCGCTACAGTGACCGAGGTTTTCGACCTACCACAACACCTTGCACAAAAAGGCAAACGGGTTGTAGTAGTTATCGACGAGTTCCAAGAAATCACACGTTTCCAGAAATACGGATTGGAGGGTGTTCTACGTTCCATAATTCAGCGTCAGAAGAACGTGAATTACATCTTTTTGGGCAGCAAGACTCACCTTATGATGCAGATGTTCGACAGTAAAAAACGTCCTTTCTACAACTCCGGCATACAGGTGCAGATAGGCCCTCTCCCACAAGAAGACACCATTCGTTTCCTCCAGCAACGTTTTGCAAGCGACGGGATGGTAATTGGCGAGGAACAATGCAAGTATCTGATTGAGTGTGTCGGTGACATACCCTACTACATACAATTGTTGGCATCGGTGCTCTGGCAAAGGGTGGTAACAAACAAACATACAATAACAAACGACGATATTGACTTGTGTGTCGATGATATAATCGGACTTAAAGGGGATTACTACCAAGAACAGTTCGACAAATATTCCGAACGCCAAAAAAGTCTGCTTAAAGCCATCGCCGTTGACGGATGTAACATATTTTCGTCCAGATATATACAGCGGCACAGACTCGCCCCCGCCTCGACAGTTCAGAAAAGTGTCGCCGTCCTAACCGAAGATGGCGTTATCGAAAAGGAAGGCGGCAACTATTTCATAAGCGACCCATTCCTGCGCCGTTATATCATCGCAAAATACGGGTTATGATTATGTTCGGTCGACAAAAGACTTTTTGTATCAACACCCTTGATTTTTATCATTGTTCGCAGATTATAAAAATCACCAATCACTTTTTCAACAAGAGATTGCATTTTGTACCTCGATTTATTACAATGAAAGATGAAATATTTTGGTAAACTTTTATCGCGTCTGTTTTTCTTTACAATGGGTAGTGTGATTTTATTTTTTGTCTATTCACAAATCTTACCGTCAGCTCAAAACGAGCAAAATTTGTTGGTAAAAACATTCATCTATATTTTTACAGCGATATTAGGATGTGTAGGTTTAAGTAGTATAATCTTAGCTTTTTTTACAGATAGATTAACGCAACGGGCTTCCAAAGAGAGACGCGAGGAAGGATATCGTCACAAGCGTAAGGAACGCGAATGTTCCCCCGAAGAATTAATACACAAGGCTCGTGTGAGTAACACCGTCGTTTATTTAATTGAATCAATATTTTACTTAGGAGGTGCAATATTTTCTATTTATTTTGTATCTATAATATTGTCCTCCGACGAAGTCGATCCTGTACTAATCATCTTTTTTTCGGCTCTATACGGTTTGTTTCTGTGCAATTTGGCAAAACCATTGATTAAACTGATTGCCAAACGAAAAGGTTGGAAAAAAATATCGGAAAGACTTGCCTCTGACTCCGACAAACTGGAAGAACAATTGCGTAGCCGCAAAGAAAAGATGGAACAATATATGTCAGACGGGGTTCTGTTGATAGCCAATCAAAACGGTAATGGCGACATATACAATGCTCTTGAGGACTATGTGGACAAGTTTGTTCCCAACCATGTCGATGGCTCGGCACAATTGTGGCAGACCGACCTTTACAGTTTTGCTATAACTTTCCCATGCGGTGTAAGTCGAAATCAGCTTATGCAGATGATGTGTCAGCTTGAACATGAGTGTCACAACATAAGGCTGTGGATGCCTTCGCAGTTCGCCAAAAGCACTTCAGGGCAATGGACAATGGTCACAGTGAGAGTAGATGGTGTACTCGTGGCTGCAAGCGATGACGGTTGTCAGTGGATTGTGTCCAATTACGATACTGACGACCTGCTTTTCAAAAGCACCGACTCTCATCAAATCTCTTTTCAGCCCCGTCCCGACATAGATTTCAACAACGCAAAGAAAAAAGCATTATATTACTGATATGATTAAGAACTTGTTACTTGTGGCTTTGGGCAGTGCTGTGGGCGGAGCGCTGCGATATGTCGTTTCGCTTGTGATGCGCTGGAACGGCAACGGTTTCCCGTGTGCAACTTTCACGGTGAACCTTGTGGGATGTCTTGTTATAGGACTTTTGGCAGGATTTCTGTCGCGACACTCGTCGGAAAATTTGAACCTGCTGCTTGTTACCGGACTTTGCGGCGGCATTACCACGTTTTCCACCTTCTCGCGCGAAAGCCTCACACTTATCCAGCAGGGACAGTGGTGCACCGTTGCGCTTTATGTCATCGGCAGTGTGGTTCTGGGCGTGCTGCTAACTTTTGTGGGGTATGGCATTACAAAAGCATAGTTTTTCTCGTAACCCACTATATCTAAACCCGTTACAAACGCCAACATCTCCATTACGCTTCGGAGCGTAATAAAAACGTCGTGCCAAAAGTTGAAAATTGAGTATTGAAAGTTGATATTTTTGAAACACTCAGCCGTGCGTCTCATTTTTCTGAAAATCTGATAATCCGAACATCGGAATGTCTGAAAGTCTTCACACAACTCCATTCTTTATCACTGTTCACAGTTCACTGCTCACTATATGAAAAAAAATCGTATCTTTGCAAACGTAAAAACATCAACAGAATATGATAAAAAAGCTATTTACCAAGGTCGTTCTCTTTGCCGTGCTACTTACGGCAGGCGGTTTTGCCAACGCACAAACAACGCTCTCCGACAACGCTTTCGCCAGCCTTGTCACCTGCGGCCCGGGCAACGACTATTACCTAGCCTTCGGGCACACCGCCATACGTGTGTGCGACCCCGCCAACGGCATCGACCGTGTGTACAACTACGGCACCTTCGATTTCGACTCGCCCAACCTGTACTGGAATTTCGTCCGAGGGTACCTCAACTACTGCGTGTCGGCCTCCAGCTACCGCAATTTTGTGGCCACCTACCAATACGAGGGCCGCTCGCTGGTGGAGCAACGCCTGCGCCTCACCCCCGACGAATGCCGCCGTCTTTTCGATGCCTTGGAGGAGAACTGCCGTCCCAAGAACAAGTACTACATCTACGATTTTTTCCGCGACAACTGCGCCACCCGCGCCCGCGACATGGTTGTGAAAGCCCTCGACAACCCGGCGCTTTTCGTCAACCGCACCGCCGACACCAACCGCACCTACCGCCAGATTATCTACCAGTATGTGGACCGTCTGCAGTGGTGGCAGTTCGGCGTGGACCTGCTGCTTGGCATGCGCTGCGACCGCCCCGTGTCCACCAACGACTATATGTTTATCCCTTTCGACCTGCACAACCAGCTCGACACCACCGTTGTTTCCGCCACAGGCAAGCCCCTTGCCGAGCCGTCGGTGCAGATACTTACCGAAACCAAGCAGCCCAACCCCGAGAGCCTCTCGCCCGACCTTGTCTTCTGGCTCTTTTTCCTTGTTGTGGCCGTGCTTACTATCGCCGGACTGCTCAAAGGATGGCGCCTGTGCTGGCTCGACATACCGTTGTTCTCGGTGGCGGGAGTGCTGTCGTTAGTTTTGCTGGTGATGTGGTTCTTCACCATACACTGGTGCACCAAATGGAATCTCAACATACTGTGGCTCAATCCGTTGTTTCTTTACATATTGTTCCGCTTGCGCAAAAGCAACCGCATAGTGCTGTACATCACAATGGCCTGTCTTGCAGTGGTTTTGATAGGTTTTGCGTGGCTGCCGCAGCAGTTCAACACCGCGGTGTTCCCCATTGTATTGGCCCTGATGGCCCGTCTGGCAAGCTACCTTATTCCCCAACGCAACAACAAATAATAAGGAACATCTAAAAACACGAAAAAAAATAAAAAAAATCATACCAATCATTTCAACTTTCAATTTTCAACCTTCAATTTAAAAGATTTCAACTTTCAACCTTCAACTTTCAATTTATTATGACTTACGACACATCCATCTTTTGGAAATGGTTTCAGGACAACGCCGAACAGCTCACCATGCTTTCGGAATACGACGAAGCCACACAAAACCAGCTCCTCGACCAGATGCAGGCACAGCTGGAGAAATACTGTCCCGCCCTCACCTTCGACATGACGGAGCCCAACAGCGACGGACGCCGGGTGGTATTCTCGGCCGAGGGCGACGTGGATTTCTTCGAGCCGCTGCTCAAACTCACCGACGAAGCACCCGACATCGACTGGTGGGAGTTCGTACCTTTCAAACAGCCCAGCGGCAAAGATGTGAAAGTGCGTTTCGATCAGTACACCTTCGACACCAAGAAGATGTTTTTCGAACCCCTCGAAACCGAGGAGGAGCCCGACATCCTAGGCCTGCGCGTAGCTTTCGACGGCGCCGACAACGACAACGAGGACATGCTGGTGGGCACCTACTCCACCATCGAAGCCCTTATCGGAGAGTTCGACTGCGCCACCATGCTGGGTTATTTCGAGATATGCCCCGTTCCGCAAAATCCGGAAAAGGAAGGATTCAAACCGCTGGCCGAACTCCACGATTTTGTGGAGTGGTTCAAACGGCAGAGGGAGAAATAGTAACATGAAGAAAATCAGTAATTAACAAGTATTAACAACGAAAAACTAATATCTTTTGGCGATTTTTGTTTCAAAAGTCCGCAAAAAATGGTATTTTCGCATATTGTATCAACAATGCCTATTTATCGCCGTTTGCGCGAAAAAGCATTGTAAATTAAGTATTTAAGCAGATTAAACAAAAACATTTTTATGAGCAAAGTTGATGTATTGCTGGGCCTGCAATGGGGCGACGAAGGAAAAGGAAAAGTGGTTGACGTGCTTACGCCTAACTACGATGTTGTTGCACGTTTTCAGGGCGGCCCCAACGCCGGACACACCCTCGAGTTCAACGGAATAAAACACGTGTTGCACATAATACCCTCGGGAGTTTTCCATCCCGACAAGAAAAACGTCATAGGCAACGGAGTTTTGATAGACCCCGTTATCTTCGAACGCGAGATAGAAGGACTGTGGAAAAAAGAGGTGGATGCCACCAAAAACCTGTTCATCTCCAAAAAAGCGCACCTGATACTCCCCACCCACCGTCTGCTCGACGCCGCCAACGAACAAGCCAAAGGCAACGAAAAAATAGGCTCCACGCTGAAAGGCATAGGCCCCGCCTACACCGACAAGATTGCCCGTACCGGTCTGCGCGTGGGCGACATCCTCGAATTCGACTTTCGCGAGAGATTCGAGCTGCAGAAATTCCAACACATACGCATTGCCGAAATGCTCGACTTCGACATCGACAGCTTCCGCATCGAAAATATGAGTCTGCAGGAATACGAGGACCGCTGGTTTGCCTCGCTCGACACCCTGCGCCATTTCAAACTGATAAACAGCGAGTATTTTCTCAACGAATGCCTTGCCAACGGTCTCAACGTGCTGGCCGAAGGCGCACAAGGCTCCATGCTCGACATCGATTTCGGCTCATATCCCTTTGTAACTTCTTCTACCACCGTTACCGCCGGCGTTTGCTCCGGACTGGGCGTGGCTCCTTCGAAAATCGACAAGGTGTTCGGCATCACCAAAGCCTACTGCACCCGCGTGGGCAGCGGCCCCTTCCCCACCGAATTGTTCGACAACGACGGCGACATTCTGCGCAACCGTGGCAACGAGTTCGGCTCCACCACAGGCCGTCCGCGCCGCTGCGGCTGGATAGACATACCCGCACTGAAATACGCATGCATGCTCAACGGCGTCACCGACCTTTTGGTAACCAAAATTGACGTTCTCAACGACTTCGAGACCATCAAGATGTGCAACAAATACATCATCGGTGGAAAAGAGACCGAAGAGATACCCTTCGAGTTCAACTCGGTGGAGATAAAACCCGTGCTGAACGAATATCCCGGCTGGCAATGCGAGCTGCAAGGCACTCCCTCGTTCGACCAACTGCCGAAAAACGCCCTCAGCTACCTCGCCGAGATTGAGAAAGCCGTACACACCCCCGTCAAGGCCGTATCCATCAGTCCCGACCGCAAAGACGTACTTTTCAGATAGGCAATAAAAGGCACTGGCTTAATCCCTTAAATAAGTAACAACACAAATAAAAACAAAAAAATATGAAAACAACAATTATTAATAAAGTCATGCCGCTGGTAGCGGTGGCTTTGGTGGGAGTGGCGATAGCCACCTCATGCAAAAAGGACAAAGAGGAGCAGAGAACGGATACACAAAACCCGCCCGACATCTCTCAAACAGATACGACGGTTGTTAACCCCAACCATCGCATTGTGCTATCCCTTACACCCGATTCCATACGCAGCTTGCTATTGGGCTCGTGGGAAGAAAAATATTACGGCCGGCACCACTATTATTCCGATGATGATGTGCGTGACACATTGACATTTTGTGCAAATGACACTATTTTAGATAAAACAGGAGTTTTCACAAATTGTTCTTTCCAAGTTTTAAATAATAATACAATTTTTATTGCAAAAGACTCAATCGTGTCGTCATCACACAATTTCACTTTGTCCATAGATACAACAACAAACGAATTGGAGATTATGTTCTACAATTTCATCAATTTGAGTATAACTTGTGTAGTGAAAAATATACCATATATAAAATTAAGATAGAATCATGAAAAAGACATTTTTTAGCAAAGCTTTACTGCTGGTAGCGGTGGCTTTGGTGGGAGTGGCAATGGCTACATCCTGCAAAAAGGAAATAGTTAGCACAGAAAATCATGGAAGTATAGAACCTCCTGACAATATTATTGATTCGTTACAAAATGATTCGTTACAAAAACCATTCTTAGGTACGTGGGTTTCGCGCGGGATGTCTTCTTGGGGAGATCCCGTATGCTCCCCAGCTGATTTAAATTCGGACACTATCACTTTTTTGCCCAACCACACAATGCTTGATAACTGCTCGGGATGGGGTAGCTTTAACGGATTTCCATATACAATAATTTCCGACACGACTGTCGAGTTTGGTACTTGGCAACTAAATGTAAAATTTCCCAATGTAGATACTCTTATTATTTATAATTGGAGACATTGCGAGGATATCGCATCATTTATCAAAAATGTCATATTCACTAAAATAAACAATTGATATCCACATGAAAAAGACAATCATTTTTTTTATAGGAATTATCACTTTTACAACATCCTTTTGTCAAGAAGTGTTTATTTACAATGAAAATGGAACACCATACTATTTCAATGAAAACCCAAATGTGAAATATGTGGAATTCAGCAACAATCTTTCAGATAATGATTTTGAAGCGGCTAAAACGGCATTGTTTCAATATGCCGACACAATTCAAAATTTGGAATACAGATTGTTTCGCCTTTATGTGGGCACTCCCTCGTTTGACCAGCTGCCGAAAAACGCCCTCAGCTACCTCGCCGAGATTGAGAAAGCCGTACACACCCCCGTCAAGGCCGTATCCATCAGTCCCGACCGCAAAGACGTACTTTTCAGATAGGCAATAAAAAACATTTTTTAGCGTTTAAACGTAAAATATAGGACAAAAAAGTTACCAAATAAAAACAAATTCAAAAAACCACATACAATGAAAAGATTAGTTTTGGCCATATTGGCAATGATAACAATAAGTGCGGGCCTCAACGCCCAAACCAAGGTAAAAGAGTCGCAGGTGCCGCGCGCCGTGCTTCTGGCTATGGAAAACACCTACACCAGCTACTCCGTGAAAGCCTGGTTCGAGCAGCCCGGACAGTACGTGGCCGACTTCAGCACCGAAGGACAGAACGGCAAAGCCTATTTCACCGACGACGGCGAATGGCAATACAGCGCCTTTGTCGTGGACATCTCGGAATGCCCCACAATAATGAACACCTATTTTGTGGACAACTACCCGGGATTCAAAATCCGTTCCACCGAATACATCGAGGAGATGAGCGGCGACAACTACTACCGCATGATAATCACCCGCAAGGGCATCGGCTCCGACGATTTCGAGCTGATTTTCGACACCCGCGGAAAACTCACCAAGACCAACGCCCCCGACCCAGAGGTGGTGCGCCGCGACTTTATCGCCCGCAACAACCCCGAAGCCGACCTCTCGGAACGTGAAGGACCACAACCGCCGGAGAAAGCCGACAAAACTGCTCGTAAGAAAAGACAACTCGAAATCGACGCCGAAATCGAGACAGTAACCCCTCCCGACGCTGTGAAGAAAAACTTCGAGAAACGCTACCCCACCACCCGTATCAAAGAGGGTCCCGAATGGGTTATGCGCGACGGCGAATACTATGTGGCATACTTCACCAACAACCAAAGAGTGGATTTCGACGCTGTGCTGGCCGAATCAGGCACCATGATAATGGTGGGCACCAAACTGGCTCCCGAACGCTACCCGCGTCCCATCCAGAAATACCTTGCCGAAAAGCTGAAAGGCGAAAAATACGACATCGAAAAGATGGTGCGCTACGACTACGACTCCAAATACCGCAACGAAGATGGCAAAAAACCGAAACAATACTTCTATGTGGTTATCAGCCAGAAGGTTAAAGGTAAGAAAGGCAAAAAATTCACCCGTATGACTTTCGACAACGTGGGCAAATTCACCGGCCTGCTGGCCAACCCCCTCGACGAAAAAGATATAAGATAATAGCTATGGCTAATAACAATAAAAAAAGCGGCTTTTCAAGCCGCTTTTTTTTGTGCAAATAGAATCCCAGTTTACAATCGGGCCTCCACCACTTTCCAGTCCACAATCTGCCACAGGGCGGCAAGATAGTCGGCGCGGCGGTTCTGATAGTCGAGGTAATAGGCGTGTTCCCACACATCGAAGGTGAGCAGAGGTTTCAGGCCGTCGGTAACAGGGTTTTCGGCGTTTTTCTGCTGGGTCATCACCAAATTGCCTTCAGCGGTGAGCGACAGCCATACCCAGCCGCTTCCAAACAGAGTGGCGCCTTTCTGCTCAAATTCGGCTTTGAATTTGTCGAAAGAGCCAAAAGTCTTGTCTATCAATTCCTTGATACGTCCTGCAGGTTCGTGATTGGCGGAGCCGAACTGTTCGAAATACATGGCGTGGTTAAGCACCTGTCCGGCGTTGTTGAACAGTCCGCCTTGCGAGCGTTTCACAATCTCGGTAAGGGCAAGGCCTTCCAGTCCGCTGCCGGGCAGCAGTTTGTTGAGGTTGTCAACGTAGGCTTTCAGATGTTTGCCGTGGTGGAACGAGAGTGTAGTCTCGCTGATAACGCCGTCCAACGCCTTGTATGGCAATGCCGGCAGTTCGAAAATTCCGTTGGTTGGGGTGATGTCGGTCATAACTTTATTTTTTGATGAAAAAAATGTGTGTTTATCATTTTGCAAAAATACAACTTTTTTGCGAAAAAGATAGTGATTGCGAAAAAAAAATCAAAGAAACTTGTTGTTACCGCCCAGTTTTTTTTCGAGCATAGGCACGAAACTGAAATTGCCGAAAGTCTCCTCTTTCGTCTCGGTGTCGCTAATCTTGGTTATGCGACGCATCTCGTAGTTTTCGTTGCCTACGGGAATAACCATCATGCCTCCTATTTTAAGCTGTTTCAGCAAATCGGGAGGCACCATTGGGGCACCGCAGGTGATAATTATCTTGTCGAACGGTGCCGATGAGGGGATGCCTTTATAACCGTCGCCGTGGTAGCAGCGAACAAAAAATTTCAGCTGGGCGATAAGACGCTGCGTCCTTTGGAAAAGCTCGTCGTGACGCTCGATGGAGAGCACTCTCGCCCCCATAGCGGCAAGTATGCATGCCTGATAGCCGGAACCCGTCCCCACTTCGAGAATCTTGTCGTTCTGTTTCACCTCCAGCAGTTGCGACTGAAACGCCACGGTATGCGGGTGCGATATCGTCTGTCCGCAAGCTATGGGCAAAGCCCTGTCATCGTAGGCAAGGGAGTCGAGCGAGGGGTCCATGAAAAAATGACGCGGCACTTTGCGCATGGCCTCCAAAACACTTTCGTCGGTGATGCCCTTTGCACGCATCTCCTCGCACATACGCTCGCGTAAACCCTTGTGTCTAAATGTGTCTTCCAACATACCGGTAAAAGATAACTGCTTTTTCAGTTTGCAAAAGTACGCTTTTTTTGCCTACAATTCGGCTCGCCTTAAAGTAAACAATAAACAATTTGACGTGAATTTCATCATATTTCAAAAGACGATGTGCAAACCATCTACACCTCATTGATTGGCACTGCGTTGCAAAATCACCATTTGGGATACTCCACTCCCATCAGCTCGCGGTAAGGACGTGTCTCAACATTTTTTTCTATACCCATCTGTTCGAAAACGCCTGTGATAAACCGGTCTATCAACTGCTGCAAAGCGGCTTCTTCGATGGCAGAGAGCTTTTCGGCGGAGTACACTCCCTCTATCTCCAAAAAATGCTCGTCGTTGCCATGTATGGGCACAGTGCAAAGTTCCAAGTGGTATTCAACTTCGCCTTCATTCACAAACAGCCATTTATCCTTATGCTTTGTGTACCAAAGTCTTGCTCCAAAATCCTCCATCATCTCGACAAAACTAAGCATGTCGGCCTCGTGGCGTAGTTCGAACTCGTGTTCTACGTTGTTTTCGAGGTTCCCGAGTACCATCTGCTTACGTTTGGCGTTGGCCACAATGCTCCGTAATTGCAGGGGGTCGCCGCCGTAATTCTTGCGTATGCGGAAACGTTTTTTGCTTTCCTCGGCAGCCTGGGGCATGACATAGTAGGTATCCTCTGCCACTATATGCTCAGGCAGGCCGTATATTTCGGTCAGGCGGCGTTTTATTTCGTCGAACCTATGCTGTGGCACCCGGGCTTTTTTTTCGACTTCTTTCATGGGTTTCAGGGTATCGTTTCACAAAAACGGTTTCTTTCCTTGCGGAAAGAAACCGTATCATCAACATTTTAAACAAATTTAATCATGCTTCTGCCAATGGCGACATATTGTTATAAGGTATGGTGGTGCCGTCGTCGTCTTTTATACGACCGTGCACCGACTCGTATCTTTCGATATTTTCGGTAAGAGCTTTGAGCAAACGTTTGGCGTGCTGTGGGGTGAGTATTATCCGCGACTGCACCTTGGCTTTGGGCAGGCCCGGCATCATACGAATAAAATCCACTATAAACTCCGAAGGCGAATGGGTTATCATTGCCAGATTTGAGTATATGCCATCGGCTACATCGGCCGGCAGGTCGATGTTAATCGTCTGTTCGTTCTTTTTCTCTTCCATCTTGTGTTATAAAAAAGTGTCAGGCACATTTTATTGTGCCTGACAGATATGTTTTACATTTATTTTTTCGTTGCTGTTGCGGCTTCCATCTCGGCTTTATCGGCCACGATGATGTCCTTGTACTCGCGCAAGCCTGTGCCGGCTGGGATAAGGTGTCCCACAAGCACGTTCTCTTTCATACCCAGCAGGAAGTCCTGCTTAGCGCAGATAGCGGCTTCGGTAAGCACTTTGGTGGTCTCCTGGAACGAAGCGGCGGAAAGGAAACTCTTGGTCTGCAACGAAGCGCGGGTGATACCCTGCAGCACCTGACGGGCTGTGGCAGGTTTGGCGTCCAATGCAACCATAGGCCTCTTGTCCTGACGTTTCAGCGAGGAGTTCTCGTCGCGCAACTGGCGGGCGGTGATAATCTGACCTTTCTTGTAATTTTCGGAGTCGCCGGCATCGTCGATATACTGCATACCGAAGATTTTGTCGTTCTCCTCGTGGAAATCCACTTTGTTCACAAGTTCGCCTTCCATGAAGCGGGTGTCGCCCGGATCTTCGATTTCCACCTTGCGCATCATCTGACGTACTATAACCTCAAAGTGCTTGTCGTTGATTTTTACGCCTTGCAGACGGTAAACCTCCTGCACTTCGTTTACGATGTATTCCTGCACTTTCATAGGTCCTTTCACGGCGAGGATGTCGGCCGGTGTAATAGCGCCTTCGCTCAAAGGAGTACCGGCTTTCACATAGTCGTTATCCTGTGCCAGAATCTGTTTCGATGTGGGTATCAGATATGTACGTGCTTTACCCGCTTTCGGGGTGATGGTAATCTCACGGTTGTTACGTTTAAGTTTTTTGGCGATGGTAACGATACCGTCGATTTCGGCCACCACAGCGGGGTCGGACGGGTTACGCGCCTCGAACAGCTCGGTAACACGCGGCAGACCGCCCGTGATATCGCCAGCTTTGCCGAACGAACGCGGAACTTTGGCCATTATGTCACCGGCTTTGAGTTCGGTGCCGTCCTCAACAACGATATGTGCATGAACTGGCAAGTCGTAAACTTTCTGCACTTCGCCGTTCTCGTCAACGATGCTGATGGTCGGGTTTTTGGTTTTCTGACGCGATTCGATAATCACTTTATCGTGCAGACCTGTCTGGTCGTCGGATTCTACACGGTAGGTAACGTTCTCCACCACGTTTTCGAACACCACTTTACCGCTAACTTCGGAGAGGATAACGGCGTTGTAGGGATCCCAGTCGGCGATGATGTCGCCCTTTTGCAGGTTGTCGCCCACGTGCTTGTACAAGTGCGAGCCGTAAGGCAGCAGGGCGGTGGCAAGGGTGATGTTGGTGCGTTCGTCAACGATACGCATCTCGGCCGAACGTCCGATAACGATGTCGTATTCCTCGTTGGTGCTTGTTACGTAGTGTACCGAACGCAGTTCGTCTATTTCGAGTTTACCAGCGTGTTTTGCCTCCAATTTGGAAGTTGTACCGATGTTGCCACCGGCCACACCACCGACGTGGAAGGTACGCAGAGTAAGCTGTGTACCAGGCTCACCGATGGACTGTGCTGCGATAACACCCACGGCCTCGCCTTTCTGCACCATCTTGTTGGTGGCAAGGTTACGACCATAGCAGCGTGCGCACACACCTTGTTTCGATTCGCAGGTAAGAACGGAACGTATCTCGACTTCTTCGATACCGGCATCTTCGATTTTCTTGCAGATAACCTCGGTAAGCTCTTCGCCGGCAGGAACGATAAGTTCTCCAGTTTCGGGATTGTATATGTCGTGTACCGAAGTACGGCCCAAAATTCTTTCAGAGAGGGTTTGAACCACCTCGTCGTTTTTCATAAGGGCTGTGGTGGGCAAACCGCGCAGTGTTCCGCAGTCCTCCTCGGAGATGATTACATCGTGAGCCACGTCAACCAGACGACGGGTAAGGTAACCGGCGTCGGCGGTCTTAAGAGCTGTATCGGCCAGACCTTTACGAGCACCGTGGGTAGAGATAAAGTACTCAAGCACCGAAAGGCCTTCCTTGAAGTTGGATATAATTGGGTTTTCAATAATTTCGTTGCCTGTGGCACCAGCTTTCTGCGGTTTTGCCATCAGTCCACGCATACCGGAGAGCTGACGAATCTGCTCCTTGGAACCACGGGCTCCCGAATCCAGCATCATATAAACTGAATTGAAGCCTTGGTTGTCGTTCTTCAGTTGTGTCATCACAGCCTCGGTAAGACGGGCGTTGGTGTCGGTCCATATATCGATAACCTGATTATAACGCTCGTTGTTGGTGATAAGACCCATCGAGTAGTTGGCGATAACCTCGTCAACTTCGGCGTTGGCTTGGGCAATGAGCTCCTCTTTGGCCTCGGGAACGATAACGTCGCCCAAATTGAACGACAGACCGCCCTTGAATGCCATACGGTAACCCATGTTCTTTATATCGTCGAGGAATTTGGCTGTTACAGCGTTGCCGCAAACTTTGAACACATCGCCGATGATGTCGCGCAGGGATTTTTTGCCCAGCACCTCGTTGATGTAGCCATAGTCCTTCGGCACCACTTGGTTGAACAGCACTCGTCCAACGGTGGTCTCTATAAGTTCCTCTTTACCTTTGTTTTCAATCTTCACTTTGATGATAGAGTGAAGGTCGACACGTTTTTCGTTGAAAGCTATTATCACCTCTTCGGGCGAGTAGAAAATCTTTCCTTCGCCTTTCATCGGGTGGCCGGGTTCGCTGCGGCGGGGTTTGGTCATATAGTACAAACCAAGCACCATATCCTGCGAAGGCACTGTGATAGGAGCGCCGTTGGCCGGGTTGAGGATGTTGTGCGAAGCAAGCATCAGCAGTTGGGCTTCCAAAATGGCGGCATTTCCAAGGGGAACGTGGATAGCCATCTGGTCTCCGTCGAAGTCGGCGTTGAAGGCGGTACATACCAGCGGGTGCAGACGTATGGCCTTGCCTTCGATGATGCGGGGCTGGAAAGCCTGGATACCCAGTCGGTGCAGCGTAGGAGCACGGTTCAACAGTATCGGGTGACCTTTCAGTATGTTCTCAAGGATTTCCCAGATAACGGTGTCCTTGCGTTCCACAATGCGTTTTGCCGATTTAACGGTCTTTACTATGCCTCTTTCGAGCAGTTTTCTTATAATGAACGGTTTGAACAACTCGGCTGCCATATCCTTAGGCAGACCGCATTCGTGCATTTTCAGTTCGGGGCCTACCACGATAACCGAACGGCCGGAGTAGTCAACACGTTTACCGAGAAGGTTCTGACGGAAACGGCCTTGTTTACCTTTCAAGCTGTCCGACAGGGATTTAAGTGCACGGTTGGAGTCGGTTCTTACGGAGCTGGCCTTGCGCGAATTGTCGAACAAAGAGTCCACAGCTTCCTGCAACATACGTTTTTCGTTACGCATGATGACTTCGGGAGCTTTTATCTCCATCAGTTTTTTCAGACGGTTGTTGCGGATTATCACGCGGCGGTACAGCTCGTTGAGGTCGGAGGTTGCGAAACGTCCGCCGTCGATAGCTACGAGAGGACGCAGCTCGGGAGGAGTAACAGGAACCACTTGTATAATCATCCATTCGGGACGGTTTTCTTTGCGGCGCTGGCCTTCGCGGAATGCCTCCACAATGTTCAGACGCTTAAGGGCGTCCTGTTTCCTCTGGTTCGAAGTCTCTTCTTTAGCCTTGACCCTGAGCTCTGCCGACAGAGAATCCAAGTCCAGATCCTTGAGGAGGGTGTGGATGGCTTCGGCACCCATACCGGCTATGAACTTGTTGGGGTCGCTATCGTCGAGTTGCGAGTTTCCCGGAAGGTTGTCAATAATGTTGTAATATTCCTCTTCTGTAAGGAGTTCGCGTTTTTCGAGGGGTTTGCCGTCTTCGCGTTTGGCAAGGCCGGGTTGGATAACCACATACTTCTCGTAATAGATAACCTGTTCCAGTTTTTTGCTGGGGATGTCGAGCAAAGTGCCTATTTTGTTGGGCATGGAGCGGAAAAACCAGATGTGTGCCACCGGAACAGTGAGTTCGATGTGTCCCATACGCTCGCGGCGCACTTTCTTCTCGGTCACTTCCACACCGCAGCGGTCGCAAACGATGCCTTTGTAACGTATGCGTTTGTATTTTCCGCAGTGGCATTCCCAGTCGCGGACAGGTCCGAAAATTCTTTCGCAGAACAAGCCGTCGCGTTCGGGCTTGTAGGTGCGGTAGTTTATTGTTTCAGGCTTGGCAACCTCGCCGAACGAGCGTTTTTTAATCATCTCGGGCGAAGCCAAGCTTATAGTTATCGAACTAAAATCGTTTTTTATCTGTGAATCGTTTTTAAAAGCCATAATTCTTATCCTAAACTAATGAAAAACTATTCTTAATTATTCGAAATCGAGTTCAAGACCCAGTCCACGCAATTCATGAACGAGCACATTGAACGATTCGGGTATTCCGGGGGTCGGCATATTGTCGCCCTTCACGATGGCCTCGTATGTCTTCGACCTGCCGGGGACGTCGTCGGATTTCACCGTAAGTATCTCCTGCAATATATGCGAAGCACCGAAGGCTTCCAATGCCCACACCTCCATTTCTCCGAAACGCTGTCCGCCGAACTGTGCCTTACCGCCCAACGGCTGTTGTGTGATAAGCGAGTACGGTCCGATGGAACGAGCGTGCATCTTGTCGTCGATCATGTGGTGCAATTTCAACATATAGATGTAGCCCACGGTAGCCGGCTGGTCGAAACGGTCGCCGGTTTCACCGTCGTAGAGGTAGGTGCGGCCGTTTTCGGGCAGTCCTGCCTCACGCATATATCCGTTGATCTGCTCGAGGGTGGCGCCATCGAAGATAGGTGTCTGGTAGCGTTTGCCCAGTTTCTTGCCTGCCCAGCCCAAAACAGTTTCGTAAATCTGTCCAAGGTTCATACGCGAAGGCACGCCCAGGGGGTTAAGGACAATGTCCACAGGGGTTCCGTCGGCAAGGAACGGCATATCTTCGGCACGTACAATCTTCGACACGATACCTTTGTTACCGTGACGACCGGCCATTTTGTCGCCGATACGCAGTTTGCGCTTGCTTGCCACATACACTTTGGCCATCTGAACTATGCCCTGCGGCAGGTCGTCGCCAACAGTCTTAACAAATTTCTCGCGTGTGTAGCGGCCAAATATCTCGCGATATTTGATGTTGTAGTTGTTGAGCAACTCCTTAACAAGGTCGTTGGCCTCCTTGTCGGTGGTCCACTTGTTGGGGTTTACTGTGGTATAGTCTATTTCCTTGAGTATCTTCTGGGTAAATTTGGTTCTTTTGGGAACCACTTCTTCCTTGACATTGGAATAAACTCCGTTGCACACTTTGCCAGTGAGTATAATCACCAGTTTGTCCACAAGTTTGCGTTTCAGTTCCTCGGTCTCTTCGTTGAACTTGACATCGAGTTCGGCAATAACCTCCTTGTCGTGGGTACGGTTCTTAGGGCTCTTGGCGATGTGACTGAATAGTTTCTTGTCGATAACCACGCCCTGTACTGAAGGCGGAACCTTGAACGAAGCGTCTTTCACGTCGCCGGCCTTGTCGCCGAAAATGGCTCTGAGGAGTTTCTCTTCGGGAGTGGGGTCCGATTCGCCTTTGGGTGTGATTTTTCCTATCAATATATCGCCTTCCTTGACTTCGGCGCCGATACGGATTATACCATTTTCGTCGAGGTCTTTGGTGGCGTCGTTGCTCACGTTGGGTATATCGCGTGTCAGTTCCTCTACACCGCGTTTTGTCTCTCTCACCTGTGTGGTGAATTCCTCAACGTGTACGGAAGTGAATATGTCTTCTTTAACAACTTTTTCGGAGATAACGATAGCATCCTCGTAGTTGTAACCTTTCCACGGCATAAATGCCACCATGAGGTTACGTCCGAGTGCCAGTTCTCCGTTTTGTGTTGCGTAACCTTCACAAAGCACCTGTCCTTTTTTCACCTTGTCGCCTTTGCTGACTATAGGACGAAGGTTGATGGCAGTGCTGTGGTTGGTACGCTGGTATTTGGTAAGATTGTAAGTCTTGAGGTCGTCGTCGAAAGTAACCAGACGCTGACGCTCGTCGCGGGAGTGGCGTATCACTATCTTGGTGGCGTCCACATATTCCACCACACCATCGCCCACTGCGTTGAGCAGCACGCGGGAGTCTTCGGCCACCGATTTCTCGATACCGGTTCCCACTATGGGTATCTCGGGGTTGAGCAGAGGCACAGCCTGACGCATCATGTTGGATCCCATCAAGGCACGGTTGGCGTCGTCGTGTTCCAGGAAAGGAATCAGCGATGCCGCTATGGAAGCTATCTGGTTCGATGCGATATCCATAAGGTTCACATCCTCCGGCGAAACTATTGGAAAATCGGCCAAGTTACGAGCTTTCACCTTCTCTGTGGTGATGGTGCCGTCCTCGCTCTGAGGAGTGGTGGCCTGAGCCACAATCTGGTTTTCTTCTTCTTCGGCGGTAAGGAATATCGGTTCCTCGTCAACCTGCACTTTGCCTTCCACCACTCTCTGGTAAGGAGTTTCGATAAAACCGAGACGGTTTATCTTGGCATAAACGCACAGCGACGAGATAAGTCCGATGTTCGGGCCTTCTGGGGTTTCGATGGTACACAGACGTCCGTAGTGAGTGTAGTGCACGTCACGCACCTCAAATCCGGCGCGTTCGCGCGACAGACCTCCGGGACCCAGTGCCGAGATACGGCGTTTGTGGGTGATTTCGGCCAGCGGGTTAGTCTGGTCCATGAACTGCGACAGCTGGTTGGTGCCGAAAAACGAGTTGATGACCGACGACAAAGTCTTGGCGTTGATAAGGTCCACTATGCCGAACACCTCGTTGTCGCGCACGTTCATACGCTCGCGGATGGTGCGGGCCATACGTGCCAGACCCACGCTGAACTGTGCCGAAAGCTGCTCGCCAACGGTACGCACCCTACGGTTGCTCAGGTGGTCGATATCGTCGACCTCGGCCTTGGAGTTGATAAGTTCAATCAGATATTTGATGATGGAAGTGATGTCCTCGCGGGTAAGCACACGCACGTCGGAAGAAACGGTGAGGTTCAGCTTGGTGTTGATACGGTAGCGTCCCACATCGCCCAAGTCGTAACGTTTCTCGGAGAAGAACAATTTTTCGATGATGCCTCGCGCGGTCTCCTCGTCGGGTGGGTCGGCGCTACGCAGCAGTCTGTAAATAAATTCTACAGCTTCCTTGGCATTGTGAGCTGTATCTTTATTCAATGTGTTGAAAATCACCGAATAATCGAGAGTGTCATCGGCCTCTTTGTGAACAAGGATAGATTTCACACCGAGGTCCATGATTTTGTCGATATGTTCTTCGGTTAGTTCGGAGTCACGTTCCACGACGACCTCGTTACGTTCCATTGAAAGGACTTCACCGGTGTCCTCGTCTACGAAATCCTCAACCCACGAACGTTCCACGCGTGCAGCCAGCTTACGGCCCAAAACGCGTTGCAAGTTTGTGGGACTCACCTTTATCTCTTCGGAGAGGTTGAAAATATCAAGAATATCTTTATCCGTCTCAAAACCTATGGCGCGGAGCAAGGTTGTGATAGGAAGTTTTTTCTTACGGTCGATATAGGCGTACATCACGTTGTTGATGTCCGTTGTAAACTCCATCCAGGAGCCGCGGAACGGTATGATACGTGCGGAATACAGCTGGGTTCCGTTGGAGTGGAACTGTGTTCCGAAGAATACGCCGGGGGAGCGGTGCAGTTGCGAAACAACCACACGTTCGGCTCCGTTTATCACGAATGTGGCTTTGGGAGTCATATACGGTATCATTCCCAAGAACACATCGTCTATTTTGGTCTCGAACTCCTCGTGTTCGGGATCGGTGCAGGACAGGCGCAGCTTGGCCTTCAGAGGCACGCTGTACGTAAGGCCGCGCTCGATACATTCCTCTATGGTGTACCGCGGCGGGTCGATGAAATAGTCTAAAAATTCAAGAACGTAATTGTTGCGCGTATCCGTGATGGGGAAGTTTTCGTTGAAAACTTTGTACAACCCTTCGTTAAGATGGTTGTCGGGATTTGTCTCTATCTGGAAAAAATCCCTGAACGATTTGAGCTGGATATCCAAAAAATCGGGGTAGTCGAATTTGCGAACTGTCGCGAAATTAACTACTTTTGAGTTATTATTTGCCAAGGTCTATGTGTTTTTATGATGTTTTCCGAAACTAAGAATTAACTAACAAACAAACAAGGAATGGGCTCCCCGACTGCTCGGAAGCCCTATTCCTTATGGAACCAATAGGTGAAAACCTATTTGATCTCAACTTCTGCGCCTGCTTCTTCGAGGGATTTCTTCAAAGCTTCAGCTTCGTCTTTGGAAACACCTTCTTTTACAGGCTTGGGAGCTGCGTCAACTAATTCTTTAGCTTCTTTCAGTCCGAGGCTTGCCAGATCCTTAACCAGTTTCACAACGGCCAGTTTCTGAGCACCGGCGGCTTTCAGTATCACGTCGAAAGAGGTTTTCTCTTCAGCGGCGGCACCAGCGGCGGCACCAGCGGCGGGAGCGGCTACTGCAACAGCTGCTGCAGCGGGTTCAATGCCGTATTCTTCTTTCAATACATCGGCCAATTCTTTTACTTCTTTTACTGTAAGATTTACTAATTGTTCAGCAATAGCTTTAATATCTGCCATGACTTTTTTATTTTTAAATGTTTTACAATTTGTTTACTTTTTTGTTTTTTTTTGATGTTCGCACATCAGTTTTATTCGGCTTTTTCCGACATAGTCTTCAAAACTCCGGTCAATGTGTTTGCGCCAGACTGCAACTGCGAAACCACGTTCTTGACAGGCGACTGCAGCAGAGCCACAACGTCGGCGATAAGTTCGTTCTTGGACTTGATGTTCACCAGTGTGTCCAAGTTTTCGTCGCCAATGTAGAACGACTCTTCCACATAAGCACCTTTGAGGATGGGTTTTGCGTTAGTAGCACGGAACTCTTTTATGAGTTTGGCGGGAGCGTTGTTGGAGTTCGAAAGCATTATCGAAGTCTCGCCTTTTATGACAGGGAACAACTCAGAGTAGTCGACTCCTGTCTTTTCCATTGCCTTTATGAGCAATGTGTTCTTGACAACCAACAGTTTCACTTCTCTGCGGAATGCCAAACGGCGCAACTTGCTCGTCTGTACAGAGTTGAAGCCTCCAATGTCGGCTATGTACAGATGAGGGTAGTTTTTGATTTCCTCGCAAAGTGAGTCTATCAGTTGGGCTTTCAGTTCTTTTCTCATAATGTTTCGAAAGTTTACTAATTATTGATTACAAGCTAATGGATTTGGTGTCGACTTTTACGCCGGGGCTCATTGTGCTGGACACGGTTACGCTTTTCACGTATGTGCCTTTGGCGGCGGCGGGTTTCAGCTTGATGATAGCCTGCAGCACCTCGCGTGCGTTGTCCACTATTTTGTTAGGTTCGAACGACACTTTTGCCACTGCAGAGTGGATGATACCAAATTTGTCAACCTTGAAGTCGATTTTACCGGCCTTAGCTTCTGTAACTGCTTTGCCAACTTCCATAGTAACTGTGCCTGTTTTGGGGTTGGGCATGAGTCCGCGGGGACCCAGTATTTTTCCCAGCGCTCCTACTTTGGGCATTACGCTCGGCATGGTAATAATAACATCTACATCCGTCCAACCGCCTTTTATTTTTGCGATATAGTCGTCTAATCCGTAATAATCGGCTCCGGCTGCCTTAGCTTCTTCTTCCTTGTCGGGGGTGCAGAGCACAAGCACGCGAACCTGTTTTCCGGTACCGTGGGGCAATGTAACGCTGCCGCGAACCATCTGGTTGGCTTTGCGGGGGTCAACGCCCAAGCGCACATCAAGATCCACGGAAGCGTCGAACTTGGTGTAGGTGATGTCCTTCACAACCGACACGGCTTCCTCCAAAGAGTAAACCTTAGTCTTGTCGAACTTTGCTAAAGCTTCTTTTTGTTTCTTAGATAGTTTTGCCATGTTTTTTTAAACTTTAATTTATTTAGCCAAGGGGTTCTCACCCGTAACAGTGATACCCATACTTCTTGCAGTACCTGCCACCATGCTCATCGCCGATTCTATTGTGAAACAGTTCAGGTCGGGCATTTTGGCTTCTGCAATCTGACGCACCTGGTCCCAGGTTACGGAAGCCACCTTGTTTCGGTTGGGTTCGGCCGAACCGCTCTTCAACTTGGCCACTTCTTTCAGCTGGATTGCCACAGGGGTCGTCTTAATTACAAAATCAAAGGATTTGTCGGTGTAAACAGTGATGATGGCGGGTACGATCTTGCCTGCCATATCCTGGGTTCTGGCATTGAACTGCTTGCAGAACTCCATGATGTTAACACCTTTAGCACCCAATGCCGGACCTACCGGTGGGGCGGGGTTTGCCGCGCCTCCCTTGATCTGCAATTTAATCAATCCTGCAACTTCTTTTGCCATTTTTGATAAATGCTAAATTTGTTATTACTAATAAAATTGACTTTTTCGGCTCTGCCTTCGACTACTCTTTCTCCACCTGGGCGAAATTCAGTTCCAGAGGCGTGCGGCGACCGAAAATCTTGACCATCACGACCAATTTTTTCTTGTCTTCCATCACCTCTTCCACAACTCCGCTGAAGCTGTTGAAAGGTCCGTCGATAACCTTTACATTCTCTCCTACTATGAACGGGTCGGCGTAGCCCTCGCCCTTTTCGCGGTCGTCGTCAACCTTGCCTAAGATGCGGTTCACTTCGGCCTCGCGCATGGGTATGGGTTTGCCGTCCTTCTCGCGCAGGAAATCGATAACATTTGGAATGTTCTGAATGATTTGTGCTATCTCACCTGCCAAGGCAGCTTCAATCAACACATATCCCGGGAAAAAGTTGCGTTCTTTCATCACCTTTTTGCCGTTGCGTATCGACCAAACCTTCTCGGTAGGTATGAGCACCTGCGAAACGTACTGTTGCAAGCCAAGGCGGTTCACCTCGTTGAGGATATACTCTCTGGCTTTGTTTTCCTTTCCGCTGATGGCTCTTACCACATACCATTTTTTCACTTGTTCTTCCATATACCGATTATTGTTGTAAATTGTTGTGGCGTCGCCACATACTTTATATTTATATACTCTCTTGCTGCTTGTCGCCACGCTATTTCAATAATGAAATTGGGAAGCAAAAAAAGCGCGGCTATCTTCTTTTGAAGAAACGTTATTTGAATATATCGTAAAAGTATCCCAGAAAACCTCTCCATCCCATATCCTGTGCTCCGAAAACGAAGTCCATCAGGAACACTATGAGTGCGAGAATGAGTGCTGCCACTGCCACTACGATGGCACTGCTCTGCAGCTCTTGAAATGTTGGCCACGACGTTTTATGAACGAGTTCGTCGTAGCTGCTTTTTACATAATCTCCTATCTTCGACATTTTATCCTTTTATTTTTAGCAGGGGCTGAGAGAATCGAACTCCCATCTAAGGTTTTGGAGACCTCCATTCTGCCATTAAACTAAGCCCCTTTCCGAAAAAAACGGGCGAGCTTTATCCCGCCCGTTTTTCTTTTGTTATATAACTAAAATTAGTCTAACAGTTTGGTTACCTGACCGGCGCCCACTGTACGACCGCCTTCGCGGATAGCGAAACGCAGGTTCTCGTTCAGAGCGATTTCGGAGATCAGGTCAACGGTGATTGTAAGGTTATCGCCGGGCATTACCATCTCACGGCCTTCGGGCAGGGAGATTTCACCAGTAACGTCAGTTGTACGGAAGTAGAACTGAGGACGATATTTGTTGTGGAACGGAGTGTGACGGCCACCTTCTTCTTTCTTAAGAACGTAAACCTCTGCCTGGAATTTCTTGTGAGGTTTGATTGAGCCGGGTTTTGCAATAACCATACCACGACGGATTTCGTCTTTGTCGATACCGCGGAGCAGCAGACCTACGTTATCACCAGCTTCACCTTCGTCGAGGATTTTGCGGAACATCTCAACGCCAGTAACAACCGATTTCAGTTTTTCAGCGCCCATACCGATGATATCAACGGGGTCGGAGGTGTGGATAACACCAGTTTCGATACGGCCGGTAGCAACTGTACCACGACCTGTGATCGAGAACACGTCTTCGATAGGCATGAGGAAATCTTTATCTCTGTCGCGAACGGGCAGGGGGATCCAGCTGTCAACTGCATCCATAAGTTCTTGGATAACGGGAACCCACTTCGGGTCGTCGTTCAGGCCGCCGAGAGCGGAACCGCGGATGATGGGGGTGTCGTCGCCTTCGAAACCGTAGAAGTTCAGCAGGTCGCGGATTTCCATTTCAACGAGGTCGAGCAGTTCGGGGTCGTCAACCAAGTCAACTTTGTTCATGAAAACAACCATTTTGGGCACACCTACCTGTTTAGCCAGAAGGATGTGTTCACGGGTCTGGGGCATGGGACCGTCGGTGGCGGCTACCACGAGGATAGCACCGTCCATCTGGGCAGCACCAGTTACCATGTTTTTCACGTAGTCAGCGTGGCCCGGGCAG
>JAFSOU010000016.1 GCA_017443265.1 Bacteroidales bacterium
TACAGCGGTATGATGCAAGGCTTTGCCGAACAGTTTGGCGAAACGATGGTTGCCCTGCCCACACAGCAGGCCACCGAAGTGCCTTTCGGCAGCACACAGCAGTATGCCGGCGTAGATTTCCGTTTCGAACATGGTGCCACATCGGATTTTCCCGGCGCCATGATTATTATAGGCGGACAGGTATGCTATACCCACTGGGCTCCTTACCAAATGCACATGAGTCCTCTTCAGCTGACAAGCAAAGCTGCCATCGATGCCGAGCTGGCCACAACAAAAGCTGCCCTTGCCGAAAACTGCAAGTACTATATCGGCGGCCATGGCGGTTTGGTTGAAAAACCTGCCGTTGAAGCTCGCATAGCCTATCTGGAATGCATAAAAAAACTGTGTGCCGAAAAGAAAGACGCAACTGCTTTCGAAGAAGCACTCCGCAACGCTTATCCCGACATGCAAGGCGATATTGCCCCCATGGCCGAAGCCCTTTACAAATGATAACTATTGTTCAATATCCATACGGGCGGACAACGGAAAAAAGTGTCCGCCCCTTTTTTTCTCGCAAAAAAAATGTATTTTTGCACATCGTTTACAAACATCAAGCCATGAATAAAAATTTCATCAAAGACCCGTTTTTTCCAGAGTGTCCCATCCGTAATGTGCTGGCACGTATAGGCGGCAAATGGACCTTGGCGGTATTATATACGCTGGCAAGCAACGGTACCCCCATGCGTTTCAAGGACATAGAGCGTGCCAACCCCGACTGCTCGCAGAAAATGCTTACACAGACACTTCGCGGATTGGAGGCCGACGGGCTTGTTAGCCGCACGGTGTATCCCGAAATGCCGCCGCGTGTGGAGTATGCCCTTACGGAACGCGGACAATCTTTTATGCCAGTCATGAGACAGCTCCTCGACTGGGCTTTCAACAACCTTCACGACATTGTCGCCGACCGCGAGAAGTTTCTCGACAACGAGTTGGGCAGATAGCCATATTGCCCGTAGCTTTTGGGTTGCCTGCAAAAGTTATTGTTTCTGCCTATTCAATATGTTCTAGAAATGCGGCAGGTGTGGACTCTTGCGTTTTACGTATGGTTACGCGCACAATTTCTTCGCGGCGAACCCGCAGTGCTGGCGAAAATGATAAACGGAACCTGACAATGATTCTCAACACAGGCGGACGCACGGACACGGTGCAGTATTACAGCGAGTGGCTTTTAAACCGCTTCCGCGAAGGATACATGCTTTCGCGCAATCCGATTTTTCCCGACATCGTAAACCGCATACAGCTCGACCCCGCCACGGTGGATGTGGTGCTGTTCTGCTCTAAGGACTACATTCCCATCCTTGACCGTCTGCACGAGATAAGCGACCGTTTCCGCTGCTATTACCACTACACCATAACCGCCTACGGCACCGACATTGAGCCGCGTGTGCCGTCCATAGCGCAGAGCATCGACACCTGCAAACGCCTTTCGGCAATGGTGGGACGCGAGAAAATAGCTTGGCGCTACGACCCCGTCTTGCTTACGCCGAAATACACCGTAGAGCGCCATTTTGAGACGTTCGACTATATGGCCCGCCAACTTTCGCCTTTCGTTAGCCGCTGCATTTTCAGTTTTGTGGAGATGTACAAAAAACTGGAGGTGAATATGCCCGAACTTGTGCCCGTGGGGCAGACCGACAAACTGCGTCTGGCCGAAGGGTTTGGCGCAATAGCCCGGCGTTACAATCTGTATCTCCAGACCTGTGCCACCGTCGGCGACTACGAACGGTTCGGCATACACAAAAGCGGATGCATGACCACCGATATTTTCGGCCAAGCGCTGGGAGTGAACTTCAAGAAAACTGCCCACAAAGGCAACCGTGCCGGATGTGCCTGCATGGAAAGCCGCGGCGTGGGCGACTACAACAGCTGTCCCAACGGCTGCCGCTACTGCTACGCCAACAGCGACCACTGCAAGGCTATGGCCAACTACCGCAGCCACAACCCAAACTCGCCTTTGCTTCTGGGCGAAGTGCTGCCTACCGATGTGGTGAAACCGTTGAAACAAATAAGCCTGATTAGTCAGGAACCGACTCTATTTTCTTAAAACAATAAACATTTGACATACAAACCATTATGCAGATAAAAAAACTACAATAAGCCCTCCAATCCGCCGATGCCGTGGTGATAGGTGCCGGCGCAGGACTCTCCACCTCGGCGGGCTTCACCTATTCGGGCGAGCGTTTCGAGCAACACTTTGCCGATTTTATCGAAAATACGGCTTCACCGACATGTACTCAGCCGGTTTCTATCCGTTTCCCACCGAGGAGGAACATTGGGCCTACTGGAGCCGGCATATCTACTACAACCGCTATGTGCCCGCTCCCAAACCCGTTTACGACAAGCTGCTGAAACTCGTGCAGGACAAAGACTATTTCGTCATCACCACCAATGTCGATCACCAGTTCCAGAAAGCGGGGTTTGATAAACAACGACTATTCTACACGCAGGGCGACTACGGGCTTTTCCAATGCGCAAAGCCCTGTCATCAAAAGACCTACGACAACGAGGATGTGGTAAAACGGATGATTGCGAAACAAATGGACATGCGTATCCCGACAGAATTGGTTCCCCGTTGCCCCGTATGCGGCGGCCCCATGAAGGTGAACCTGCGCTCCGACGACACTTTTGTGGAGGACGAAGGCTGGCACAATGCCGCACAACGTTACATCGATTTCGTGAACGGCCACCAACACGGCAAGGTGCTGTATTGGGACCTCGGTATCGGGAGCAACACCCCTACCATCATCAAACTGCCGTTTATGCAGATGACCTACAAAAACCCCGATGCAACTTACGCCACCGTCAATCTGGGCGAGGCCTTCACCGTGGAACAAATTGCAGACCGGTCGATTGTGATTGATGCGGATATTAATGATGTATTGAATTCGTTGTTGAATTGTTGATTATGAACCGTTTGGATTTTTTAATTGATTATTTGATAAAGGAATACCCACAATATTCGGAACTGGAGATTCCTAATACCGAGCGGGAGAAACGCGACCTCTTCCGTGCCTTACGAAATGTGCGACCTCCCAAACCCGTCAGCGAGGATTTTTTGCGTTTGCAGGATGAGGAACTGCAGGCGCAATTTCAGGAAAAAGGCATTGTGGAATTGGATGCCGTCCGGCAATTTTCAATTCTCAATTCTCAATTTTCAATCATTGGTGTCCGATAAAAGTTTTTGAAAAAGTTGAAAAAAAGTAGGGCTGACGATATGAGATGTCAGCCCTTTGGTTTATCTTTGCAGTTACGACAAAACAAAGTTTAAACCAATGAGCAA
>JAFSOU010000017.1 GCA_017443265.1 Bacteroidales bacterium
AAACTTATCTTGAAACATATGCAGACCATTTAGGCCGCAAAGTTACAAAATCAAGTCCGTTGACTCCTCAAACTACTCGTAAAAGACTTTATTTCAGCGATTTCAAAGAAAGATTAGTCCACTTTAACGGGACAGTAGTGTTTTTTGTTGTTGTTCCATATTCCATCCCTAATACGTGTCGGGCGCAACTTTTAAACTCTGCCACGGACTCGCTAGGCAATAACAAACCAATACAAAAAAAGTGGAGCCATCCATTAATCCCTATCTCTGACGGTAGGGTGGACTTCCCATTGAAAGATATTGGTGATAAGGATTACTGATTAAACTCCACTTGTTGTATATCGTTGGGAACGAATACAATACAAGTGAGAAATCATTTCCTGTATCCCGACCAATATCTTTTTGTAAAAGTGTCCAATTTTTACCGTCAGACGGAATAGCGAAAATGCACTCTTTTCGGCAAACCATACCTTTCGGTTTGCATTTGCAAAGTTACGATTATTTTTTTAAATAGGCAAATTTATTTTTAGCGGATAGTAGTCAGTGAGCGTCAGCGAGCAGGAGAAGAACAAAGATTCACCGAAACTCACTAAGCCTGGCACAAAAAAAACTCCCGTCGGTGTTAGCGGGAGTCTTTATATAATAATGTGTCAAAAAACTTACAGCTTGGGGCCGGCGGGCACAAGGGCTTTGCCTGCGGCGTTGAAGGTGAATTTTTCGAAGTTTTTGATGAAACGTGCGGCGAGGTCTTTGGCCTTTTCCTCCCACTGTGCAGGGTCGGCGTAGGTGTCGCGCGGGTCGAGGATGCCGGTATCCACGCCTTCGAGTAGTGTGGGCACTTCCAAACCAAAATAGGGTATGGTTTTGGTGGGAGCCTTGTCGATACTGCCGTTAAGGATGGCGTCGATAATTCCGCGGGTGTCCTTGATGGAGATACGTTTGCCGGTGCCGTTCCAGCCGGTGTTCACCAGATAAGCCTTGGCGCCGTTCTGTTCCATGCGTTTCACCAGCTCTTCGGCGTATTTGGTGGGGTGCAGGCTCAGGAAAGCGGCTCCGAAACAGGCCGAGAAGGTGGGAGTGGGCTCGGTGATGCCGCGCTCGGTGCCGGCCAACTTGGCGGTGAAACCGGAAAGGAAATAGTATTTCGTTTGGTCGGGGGTGAGGATGGAAACGGGAGGCAGCACTCCGAAAGCGTCGGCGGAGAGGAATATCACCTTTTCGGCGGCGGGAGCCTTGCTCACAGGTTTCACGATGTTTTTGATATGGTAGATGGGGTACGACACACGAGTGTTTTCGGTAACGCTCTTGTCGGCGAAGTCGATCTTGCCGTTGGCGTCCACGGTAACGTTCTCCAGCAGTGCGTCGCGGCGAATGGCGTTGTAAATGTCGGGTTCGGCTTCCTTGCTCAGGTTGATGACCTTGGCGTAGCAGCCACCTTCGAAATTGAACACGCCTTCGTCGTCCCAGCCGTGTTCGTCGTCGCCAATGAGCAGACGTTTGGGGTCGGTGCTGAGGGTGGTCTTGCCGGTGCCCGAAAGGCCGAAGAAAATGGCGGTGTTCTTGCCTTCCATGTCGGTGTTGGCGGAGCAGTGCATGGCTGCTATGCCTTTAAGCGGCAGCAGGTAGTTCATTATCGAGAACAGACCTTTTTTCATCTCGCCGCCGTACCATGTGTTCAGTATCACCTGCTCTTTGCTCTTGAGGTTGAACACGGTGGCTGTCTCGGAGTTCAGTCCCAGCTCTTTGTAGTTGGTAACCTTGGCTTTCGATGCCACGAACGACACAAAGTCGGGTTCGCCGTAGTTGGCCAGTTCCTCGTCGGTGGGGCGGATGAACATATTTTTTACAAAATGTGCCTGCCAAGCCACTTCCATAATGAAACGCACCTTGAGTCGGGTGTTGGGGTTGGCGCCGCAGAAAGTGTCCACCACAAACAGACGTTTGCCGGAGAGCTGGTTCACAGCCAGTTTCTTCAGCTCTGCCCACGATTTCTCGGAGAGCGGTTTGTTGTCGTTTTTGTATTCGTCGGTGGTCCACCAAACGGTGTCCTTGCTCACTTCGTCCATCACAAAGAATTTGTCTTTGGGCGAGCGGCCTGTGTATATGCCCGTCATCACGTTGATGGCGTCCAGTTCGGTAAGACAGCCCTTGTCGTAGCCTGTAAGACCGGGTTTGGTTTCTTCGGCAAAAAGAGTCTCATACGAGGGGTTGTACAGCACCTCGCTGACGTTGTTGATGCCGTATTTGCTTAAATCGATACTCATAATATTGTGAGTTTTAATTATTTATACAATGTTTTTATTTTCCGAATCAGAGTACAAAATTAGCATTTTTTATCCAAAACAACAAATTTTTTTCAATGCGTTGGCTAACAATGAAAAGGGTGAACACCCTGCCTCGAAAACGAGTTATCCGTTTACATTATAGTCTTTGTTGAGTTTGTTCATGGCTTTGAAGAACTTATGGTAGAAGATAAACGGTCCTACAATTATCAGCGAACCGAAAAATCCCCAACCCCAGAAATATCCAGCCCCGAAGGAGTACGGTATTCTGCGATAGTTAAGTTCGTCGCCCATGCGCGAACAAATGCTGCTCCACCAAACAAGGGGGTAGATGCCCAGTGTGAGCCACGAAAAGATAAAGAAAACCAAGCAGAAGTGCATGGTATGCCTGTGGTCGTGCCTTCCGGCGACGGTGTTTATCTCGGATGAGATGTGCGAAAACACCACTATCTGGTGTATGCCTAATGTAAGTATCGAAAAAATGATGTACTTGAAAAGTCCCCTATGGGTGCGGAAATTGCGTACAGGCGTTATGCGCTGCGGGTTGGAGGCAGGAGTATATGGCGTGTTGGAGCCGGTGGGACGGTAAGGGGCCTGCGGCGGCACCGGAGGGGGAGTCGCCACGGTGTGGATAAAACCTCTTAACTCGGGCAACGAGGCGGCCGTAACCCAGTTTTCCAGACCGTCGTGCCAGACTAAAGTATTGGGCATCAGGTTCATGGAGCGGATATTCTCCAAGGTGTACGGCCCAAATCTGTCAACACCGTTACTATAATAATAAGTGTATAAATTTTCCATCAGGTATTTTGGTGAAAATCCAGTGCAAAAATACGAAAAAAAATTGTATTGGCAGTTTTTGCCACGAAAAAAATCGTCCGATACCGCGCAATTTTGGTGCGATAACATGCTGTAGCTTCGCACAAATTTCATTACCTCAATCAAGTTTTACACAAAAAGTCAATAAAAAAAAGTCGCAGTTTTTTCGTATCTTTGCAAAAACGCATTTTTCGAACATTTTGATATAACACACTGATTATGAGCAAAGACACTGTATTAAGCGGCATACGTCCCACCGGAAATCTGCATCTGGGCAACTATTTTGGCGCCTTGCGCAACTTCATACGTCTGCAGGACGAATGCAACTGCTTTTTCTTTATAGCCGACTACCACTCGCTTACCACCCACCCCACCCCCGCAAACCTTTCGGGCAACGTGCGTCAGATACTGGTGGAGTACCTCGCCGCCGGCCTCGACCCCAACAAGGCCACCATCTATGTGCAGAGCGACCTCCCCGAAGTGGTGGAGCTGTACCTTTTCCTCAATATGAACGCCTATCTCGGTGAGCTGGAGCGCGTTACCTCGTTCAAGGACAAGGTGCGCCAGCAGCCGAACAACGTAAACGCCGGACTCCTCACCTACCCCACCCTGATGGCCGCCGACATACTTATCCACAAAGCCACCAAAGTACCCGTTGGCAAGGATCAGGAACAACATCTGGAAATGACACGCACTTTCGCCAACCGTTTCAACAAAATGTACGGCCGCGAAGTGTTCCCCCTGCCGCAGGCCTATAACTTCGGCAACGAGCTGGTGAAAATCCCCGGCCTCGACGGCAGCGGCAAAATGGGCAAGAGCGAGGGCGAAGGCAACGCCATCTTCCTCGGCGAAGACCCCGCCTCCATACGCAAAAAGATTATGCGTGCCAAGACCGACATGGGTCCGCAGGAGATGAACCAGACCAAACCCGCCGAAATAGAGAACCTCTTCACGCTGATGAAAGTGGTGTCCGCCCCCGACACCGTGGAGTATTTCGACGACCTATACAACCGTTGCCAGATACGCTACGGCGACATGAAAAAACAACTGGCCGAAGACATGGTGAACTTCACCGAGCCCTTCCGCCAACGCATAGCCGAAATTAGTGCCGACACCGACTATCTGAACAAAGTGATGAAAGAGGGTGCCGAAAAAGCACGCGAAAGCGCCTCCAAAACCCTGCACGAAGTGCGTCAGACCATTGGTTTTATCAACTGATTATAAAATAGTTACTATGAAAAGTATTTTCCTCAAAATCGTTCCCACGGTTTTGCTCGTAATGTGCTCGTGCCGCTCGGCATCGAGCCAGCAGGAGCAGAGCACGGGCTACGAACTCCCCGCCATCAACGAGAGCGACATATTGGTAACACACGTGGGCTACGCCGCATCGTACGACTGCAACCGCCTCGTTGCCAAATGGGTAGCCTACGAGCTGACCAAAAACGAGACCTACGGCAACGTGCCGCGCAAAGGCAACGACTTTTGGGACAGAGACCCCGACCTTAACTGCCGTCAGGCACATTTCAAGGACTACAGCGGAACGGAATGGGACCGCGGACATCTGGCACCCGCCGGCGATATGAAATGGAGCGTAGATGCCATGCGGCAGAGTTTCCTGCTTACCAACTGCTGTCCGCAAAACCCCACTTTCAACGCCAACTCGTGGGAGAGCACAGAGCGCATGGGGCGACGCCTGGCACGACAATACGGCAAGGTGTGGATAGTTTGCGGACCGGTGTTCTACGTAAACCAATTCGGCACCATAGGACGCAACAACGTGGCCGTGCCCAACGCTTTTTTCAAGGCTTTTCTGGTAGAAAAGGACGGCAGCTACGGCGCAATGGGACTGATTATGTACAACATATCCGGACAACAGGACATTAAAGAATGTTCCATGTCGGTGGACGAGCTGGAAGCCGCCATCGGTATCGACCTCTTCCCCGCCCTACCCGACGAGGTGGAAAACGAGGTGGAATCCAAAATTGAAGGACACTGGTGGGGGATATGAATTTCGGAGTTCGGATTTAGGATTTCGGAATTAGTTGATAGTTTGGAGTTTGCAGTTGTAGGGACACACTACGGGGGGGCGAATCTGAAAATCTTCACAATCTTTATGCCAAATTTTACGCTCAGTAGTAATTTTGGGTTGTAAAATTTTACGCTCAGTGGCAATTTTGAGCTAAAAAATTTTACGCTCAGGAAATAAAATTTGCATAATTCAATTATTTTCAGTAATTTTGCAGTCGCATTTAAACCAATAAAAAAAATGGACAAAAAGATATTCAGACGCAAGGCGTACGACAAGATGCTTCAATGGAAAAACGAATCCAATGGCACAACAGCTCTTTTGGTTGAGGGTGCTCGACGTATCGGCAAATCCACTTTGGTGGAACATTTCGCCAAAAACGAATACAAATCGTATATACTTATTGATTTCGCTAATGTCAAGCAAGAAGTGAATCAGTTGATTGAGAGCAGCATAACGGATCTCGACTACTTTTTTATGCGTCTTCAACTTATTAATAAAGTGCAGTTAGTGGAGCGGAAGTCGCTGATTATTTTCGACGAGGTGCAAATGCAACCTTTGGCACGACAGGCAATAAAATATCTCGTAAAAGACGGCCGCTACGACTATATAGAAACGGGGTCGCTGATAAGCATTCGCCAAAATGTGAAAGACATCGTTATTCCCAGCGAGGAGGAACGCCTGCAAATGTTCCCGATGGATTACGAGGAATTCCGCTGGGCTTTGGGCGACAATGTCACAATGCCGCTTTTGAGACAGGTGCTGGACAGCCTTCAACCGCTAGGCCAAGCCACCCACCGTAAGCTTATGCGCGATTTTCGCTTATATATGCTGGTTGGAGGCATGCCGCAAGCAGTAAATGAGTATCTCGAAACCAACGACTTGCAAAAAGTGGACAAAATAAAACGCCGTATTTTGCTGCTATATGCCGACGATTTGCACAAGATAGACAAGACCGACCGTTTGCGCACTTTGTTTTGGGCGATACCTGAAGAACTGCACAAAAATGCGTCGCGATTCCAAATGACGACTGTTGTGGAGAATACCACGGTAGAGAAACGCCAAGAGCTATTGGAAGCCATACGCGAAAGCATGATTGCCAATGTGGCTTACCATTCGAACGACCCTCATGTAGGCTTGCACCTGACAGCGGACAAATCGCATTATAAAATGTACTTGGCAGATACTGGTTTGTTCGTTACATTGGCATTTTGGGACAAAGATTTCACCGAAAACACCATATATCAGAAGCTGTTGTCCGACAAGTTGGACGCAAATTTGGGATATGTGTATGAAAATGTTGTGGCCCAAATGATTAGAAGTGCTGGTAACGAATTGTACTACTATACTTTTGCAGATGGCAACAGAAACCAATATGAGGTAGATTTTTTGCTTTCTAGAGGCAACAAAGTGGTTCCGATAGAGGTTAAGTCGTCCGGATACAAAACGCACAAGTCGCTTGACGTATTCTGCGAAAAATTCTCGTCGCGTGTGGCAGAAAGAATCCTGATTTACACCAAAGACATGCAGAAAGACGGCGCAACACTCTGCCTGCCCGTTTATCTCACCCCGCTGGCTTGATAATGGGTAATTAGTATTCAGTTGCCAGTATCCAGTGGTCAGTAATTAGTTTGGAGTTTTGAGTTTGCAGTTAGGAGTTATGCCCTGCGGGGGTTCGACAGGCTCACCCACCGCATGATGTCCCCACTCGGTGCCTGCGGTCACTTAGCCTGTCGAAGTGTCGAAGGCACATCTGAATATCTTTTCTACGGACTTCGGATTATAAAAACCGAGTCTTTCTTTCCCCGTAGGGGATTCCTTTCAGTTAGTTTCTGATAAATTAATTCTCCGCACTTCGTGCATATCCTATTGAAAATTTTTGCATATAAATGCATTTTTTTTCAATAGAGAATGCTATGTATTATTTGTAAATATTTGAAAATATGCACATTAAAATAGGAATTGGGACAGCTTAATAATTAGTTGGAAGTTTGGATTTGTATGGGCACAATACGTATGTCCGAATCTAAACATCAAAAAATCATCGTCCCTTACAACTCTATCTCTGTGTCTTTCTTTACAATTGCGGTTGTAGTTTTACTGTTTTTTTGGTCGTCTATTACGGTTATGGTGTATTTGCCAGGTGGCATTCCGTGTAACTCAAGTATCGGCCTTGAGGACCAATAATGGAAACGTGTTTTGTAGACAATTGTTGAATCTGTATTTCGGAGTTCCACAGAATCAAATTGTTGCCAATTTTCATTTACAAGAATTATGCAGTAGGTATATTTTTGATAAAGTGCATTGACATAGGAAATAATAGTATCTATAACAGGTGTAATAGTTCATAACGTTATTGTTGAAAATGGCTATTTTCACACTGCAAAGGTATAACATTTTTTCCGATTATCAAAGTTTTTCTGTAAAAAAGTTCGGGTTGCAGTTCTAACCATCTGATACACGCTTCGATAGGTGT
>JAFSOU010000018.1 GCA_017443265.1 Bacteroidales bacterium
ATTACTCTTCCGAAAGTCTTGAAATTCAGTCGCATGCAGCGCAACGATTTGGCTTTGCCGTAATTCAGGACATGTCGGTAGAAACGATACGAGGAGCGGGCGTCGATGGGGTTGAAAAGGATGTAGAACGGGACCATGATGTGCAGGAAAGGGTAGAGGCGACGGCTGTCGTGTTTTTTAAGCACACGAAAGAGGAATTTCTGCCCGAAATTCCGCCCCTTGGTTTTGCCGCTCCATTCCGCTTTCATAAAAATAGTTGTGTAGCTACTGTAACAAAAAAGCCCCACATCGTTTGTGAGGCCTTTTTTGTAGCGGGGACGAGAATTGAACTCGTGACCTCCGGGTTATGAATCCGACGCTCTAACCAACTGAGCTACCCCGCCGTTTTTGCGAGTGCAAAAGTACTAAAAAAAATCGAAACCGCCAACGTTTTTAGGCAAAAAATTATTTCGTCGTTGTAATGGCTTGTATTATAGTGTGTTGTAATTACTCCTCTTCTTTGAAAAACAGGCGGTAGTACTGCATTTCGGCCTCTTGGTCGAAGCCTTTTTCGATAAATTTGCTGTTGCCGTGCACATAAACGTGGAAGTTTTTGTCGAGCTTTATCACGCTGCGGAACATGCGCGACTGTTTTTTTACGGCGCCCTCCGAAATTTTGAATCCTTCGTCGGTTTTCAGGTCGAGTTCGTCGCTGTACTGTTGGGTGAACGATTTGAAATCGTCGGCCACCTGCTTGTCGGGCAGCACCTCGTGGGTGAAATTTTCGATGTCGAATGCAGTGTTTTCTTCGAAATATTCCTTGGTTTTATTGAGCAGAGCGGCCTGGTCGGCTTTAGAAACTTCGTATTCCTTTGGCAACTGTTTGGTTACGAAGTCTTTGCACATCGAAATGGTGTTCTGCGTCTGGTAATACTCGTCCTTGCGTTGTGTGGCGCCGAGCACTCCGTCTATCCAGTAGCGCGAGTAGCGGCCGAGGTTTTCACTTACAGCCACGATAAAGCCTTTGTCGCGTTCGGTGTTGAAAATCAGGCATCCGCGTTCAACTTTGTTCAGGTCGATGCCTTCGTCGTAGTCTATGCCGAAACTGTCGTTGTCGTCGAAACGGATTTTCATGAAACGGCTGCGGGTGTCCATTTTGAAAATGCCCACTGCGTCGGTCTTGCAGCCGTCGATTTCGAGGTCGCTGAACAGCACCACAAACACATAGCCTATCTGTGAGCGGTCGTCGCTTTGGTTGTACATGTGCCGTACTATGTCCGCCGCCTGGTATCGGAAACTGTCTTTCATGTCGAAAATTTCTGACGCACAGCGGTATATTACGTTTTCCGAAAGGGTGTCGTTTTCCGATGACAGGTTGTACAACTCTTTGGCTTTGAAAGCGTTGAGGAAAAAGTCGCGCATTATGTCGTGGTGTTCCTTGTCTATGGCAATTTCGTTTTCCGACAGTATGTAGCCCTGTTCGTCGGGCAGGTCGAGGTTTTGTTTGCCGGCGTTTTCTTCGTCGTCGCTGGCAATTCGGGGATTTACCTTATGCAATATGCAATGGGTGATGGTTGCAAAAAGTCCGTTTATCATAGTTGTTCGTTGTTTTTCAGTTTGTTACAGATGATTTCGCAGGCTTCGTCAAGCTGGTCGTACACGCGTTGGAAAGCGTCGATGTCCATATAGTAGGGGTCGGCCACAAACTGGGGTGCTTTCGAATTGGGATACACAGCGCTGAGGATGTAGTCCACCTTCGTCATGTCGGCCTCGTTGCGGGCCATGCGTCTTACCATACGCATATTGTTGTAGTCCATGACGTAGATTTTGTCGAAACGGTTGAAATCGTCGGTGCGGAACAGCCGTGCCCGCAGGTTGCTGATGTCCAGTCCGTTGCGTTTGGCGTTTTCCAAAGTGCGGTAGTCGGGACAGTCGCCCACGTTGCAGCTCTCGAAACCGGCGGAGTCTATCTCCACGTCGATTCCCGCTTCCTGTGTTTTCTTGCGCAGAATGCCTTCCGCCAGGGGCGAACGGCAGATGTTGCCCAAGCAAACCATCAAAATTTTCATGTTATTTCGGAGTCTGAATTGTTATATGTCGTATTGATTGAAAATCGTAGAGACGTTTCACAGAACGTCTCTACGATTTAATAATTCAAAAATGATTCCTGTCACAGTTCACTGTTCACAGTTCACTGCCACAGTTATTTCACAGCAATGGTCTCTATTTCCACCATAACGCCCATGGGGAGTTTCTGCACGGCGTAGGCGGCGCGGGCGGGCGAGTTCTGCGGATAGTAGCGGCCGTAAACCTCGTTCATGGCGCCGAAGTTGTCCATAGTGCTGAGCAGACAGGTGCTTTTCACCACGTCGGCGAAAGTGTAGCCGGCTTCGTCAAGTATGGCCTTGATGTTTTTCATCACCTGCTCGGTTTGTTCGGTGATGCCGCCTTCGACGATTTTGCCTGTCTCGGGGTTGATGGGTATCTGTCCGGAGATGTACAGTGTGTTGCCTGCCAAAATTGCTTGGCTGTAAGGTCCAATGGCTTTGGGAGCCTTGTCGGTATTTATTACTTTATTCATTATTATATGTGTTTAAGATGTTAGTTTCTGTTTTGCAAAGATACAATTTTTATTTGAAACTAAGAAAAGTTTTTTTCTACAACCGTGAAAACAAAGTGCGTTTTGGTATGGAATCTGTTTTTTGCTTATTTTTTGTTGCTTTTTTGCAAAATGAACGAAAAAATCTTATATTTGTATTTCGGCAATGTGTTTGTCGTTATTTACAATATGTTGATAATTAAATATTTGTCGTTATGGTAAAAAGGGTATTCTCTTTGTTTTTGGCCTTTGCGATGGCCCACGCGGCTTTTTCGCAGGCAGTGGAACTGCGTTTTACGGGCGTCAAGGACGACGGCTCGCATATCCGTCTCGACTCCGTACACATAAGCAATACGGGCATCGGCGCCCGCCATTGGACACAGAGTGTTGTCGCTCCCGACACAATACTATCGTTCGGTTCCAGCGGAATAGCTGTTGCCGAGGCTTTCGACAATGGCATCTCGTGCTACCCCAACCCCGCTCAGGGCAGGGCTTCGGTGGTGGTGTCGTCGCAAGAGTCGTGCCATGCCACGCTGGTTCTTTGCGATGTTGCGGGACGCAAGGTGTTCGAAATGGACCACAACCTCGTGCAAGGCGACAATGTTTTCGAAGTCTCTATGGCAAAACCATCGTTGTATCTGTTTTCGGTGCTGAACGGCAGTGACGTTCGTACTGTTAAGGTCCTAAACCACGGCAATTCGGGCAGGTACGGCATTACCTCTAAGGCAGTGGTTCCGGCAAACGAAAAACGTCAGAGCACACGCTATTTCGTGCCGGGCGATTCGCTGATATATGTGGGGTTCTCTACCTATAATGGCAAGGTGCTGATTAGCAGGACTGTAAGACAGCGCCAGAACAACAGCGAAACCATCCGCCTTGTTTTTGTTCCGCCCATTCAGGGTATGCTTCGCGGACTTTTCTCAATTTCTCGTACCGAGCAGGTGCGTTTTTCGCAGGGCAACCTGCAGTGGAGCGGCTCGGGCACTCACTCCGTGGCAGGTAACACAACTGTGAACGGCACGTGGCGTTTTGCCCCCAACCAGTACGACACCATAGGCGCAGGCAATAAAAATATGTCATCCACATACACAGGATGGGTTGACCTTTTCGGATGGGGCGCAAGTGGCTATAACAGCACCAATGGCTTCCCCAACTGCACCACTTACGGTTCAAATGTGAACACTTTGACAGGCTCCAACTACGACTGGGGCGTGTATAACGCCATCAGCAACGGCGGCAACCAGCCGGGATTGTGGCGCACGCTCACTAAAGACGAGTGGAATTACCTCCTTGCACAGCGCGACAGCGCTTCGGTGCGATGCGGCCTTGGACAAATAAACGGCGTTCGTGGCTTGATACTTCTTCCCGACCTGTGGTCGTTGCCAACGGGCTTGACCTTCAACCCCGATGCCAGCTCCGCTTCGTCGGCAGGATTGAACACCTACACTTCGGCCCAATGGAACCAGATGCAGGATGCCGGCGCTGTGTTCCTGCCCTGTGGCGGAGAAAAACAGAGTGGCGATGTGTACAGTGTGAATTGGTATGGCAAGTATTGGACAGCCTCGTCGCCATCGACGGACCGCAATGGATACGATGTTTTTTTCTATCCTTCGGGGACACCCTCTATTGACGATGAAGCCCGTTTCAACTGTCTGAGTGTGCGTCTGGTCAAAACGTATTGATAGTTTGAAAGATATTGAAATGTGTTGCGGCGGGGGTTTTTGTAAAAAAACCCCCCCCC
>JAFSOU010000019.1 GCA_017443265.1 Bacteroidales bacterium
TAGAGTATCCGTAATTTGAATTCCGAAAAAAACATTAAAATAATCCATCAAACTATTAATGCAAAACGAAAAGCTACATATAACCCTTCCAAACTCCGCCCCCTCCGTGGAACTCTACCGCTTTGGCGCGGACGGCAACCTGCGGCTGTACAGCTACGACAGGCTTTTCTTTGCACTCTACGGATATGATGGCGGAACTACAAGAACCTACAAGTACAGTTTTGACCTAAACCCCAACTGGGTGAACGGCCGTTTGGAAAACGTAAACTTTAACCTGCACAACGCCATGTTCTACCCCAACAGCTATTTGAACTTTAATAGCAACGGCTACTACACAAAACACTACTACAACGGCATGGAGCGCATAGCCTCACGCTTGGTAACAAAAAAACAATTGTGGAACATTTAAAAACACGAGAAAAAACTAAAGTTTTTTGTCTTTTTAGTGTTTTTCGATGTTTAAAATCAATAAATTATAATCTTAGATTTTGATATACAATTGTTGTTTTAAGAATTGGTACAACTTCTCCTTTAAAACTGGAAATAGATAAACGGCTGCAGGTCGGCGGTAACAAACTGATACAGAATCATTACCGCAAGCACAGCTATAACTGCCATCACCCATAGGGGCAACATGGCGAAATAGACACGGTACCAACGTTTCCAACGTTCGGGCAACCAGTGAATTACCATTCCTATAACAAAGATTACGAAAATATTGGCGTAGCCCGAAAGCACGCCCCACACGTGGTTCCACTCCCAGTGGCCGCCAATCTGGTGCACCATATTCTTGGCTGTGTTCCAAGCCACAGTGTTGGCCTCGGCGGGGTCGAGGTTGGAGCCGCTGCGGAAAAACAGTCGAGTAAAGCTGATAAATACGAAGGTGAGGAAAATGCTCCAGCCGCGGTTGAGCCAAACAATGGAGCGCTGGCCACGGGTGAAAAGCGAATAAATGTAGTCGATGAGTGTTCCCACGAAAATCACGCCCGTCCACACGCCGCCCACGCGGACCGCCGCCGTATCCCACGTAATCCATGCAGCCACAAAGAGGGCGAAAAGCACTAAAGTGGCCACAGTGCGGGTGCCTTTGCTGCGATGTTTCCACCATTTGTAGATGAGAATACCCAAGCCATTGAGTCCGCCCCAAGTGATGAAATTGAAGCTGGCACCGTGCCAGAGTCCGCCCAACAGCATGGTGTCCATATTGTTGATGTTGGTGGTGATTTCGCGTTTGGCCTTGGGCCAGAAAATGTAACATCCCACTATTGTAACAATGATGGCGATGATAATCACTGTGACCCAAGTGGTTTTGGCCATAAGGCCTATCACTGCGGCGATGCCTATCAGTATGGCCCACGACACCCACGTGCCGCCGCGGTTGCCGCCCAGAGGTATGTACAGGTAGTCCTTGAGCCAGTTGGAAAGCGACATGTGCCAACGTTTCCAGAACCCAGCGGGGTTGGTGGACTTGTACGGCGAGTTGAAGTTCTTGGGCAGGTAGAATCCCATCAGCATGGCAACGCCGGTGGCAATGTCGGTGTAGCCCGAAAAATCGGCATAGACCTGCAGGGAATAGACAAAGAGGGCAGAGAAATTCTCGAACGGAGTAAACAGCAGCGGGTTGTCGAAAACGCGGTCGACAAAATTAACTGCAAGGTAGTCGCTTAGGATTATCTTTTTGGCCAAGCCGTTGAGAATCCAAAACACAGCTATGCCGAACTGCTTGCGTGTGAGGAAGTAGGGTTTGTAAAGCTGTGGCACAAACTGGTCGGCACGAACTATGGGGCCTGCCACCAACTGAGGGAAGAACGAGGTGTAGAACCCGAAATCGAAGATATTGCCCACATGCGGTATGCGGCGCTTGTACACATCCACTATATAGCTGATATTCTGGAAAGTAAAGAACGAAATACCAACAGGCAGTATTATTTTCGATGCGTCGAAACGGTCGGTGTTGCCCCACTCGTTGGCCCACAAGGCAAGGTAGTTAATCACCTTGTTATCGGTCTGCACAATGGTGTTGTAAACATCGGTGAAGAAATAGGCGTACTTGAAGTAACAGAGTACCAGCAGGTTGACGACAACGCCGAGAGCCATCAGCCCTTTGCGCACGCCTTTCCGACTACTTTTGTCCATGCCAATGCCGAGGAAATATCCCAGCAGGGTGGAGAAAACGAGCAGCAGCACCATCAATCCGGAGGTTTTGTAGTAGAAAAAGAGGCTGGCGAGGAAAAGGAAGGTGTTGCGCAGCAGACGTTTGCTGTGAAAGAAAGAGAACAGCACCATCACCAGCGCCAGAAACACCCAGAAATTGAACTGGGTGAACAGCAGCGGGTGCTTGTCGTCGAACGAGAACAGATTAGAAATGAAAGTTGTCAGGTTGTTCATCGTCGTAGTATCTAATCTCGTTAACAAAAGCGTTGAAGAAAAGGTCGCCCAGAAGGTTGTATCCTGCCGCGGTAAAATGTATTCTGTCGGACTGTCCTAGCTTGGCGTCGCGCCATTTGGTCATCGAGCCGAGACCTCCCATAATGTCGAAGAGGTCCCACACCGCTCCGTCGGTCTCTTTGGCAAGACGGTAAAAAACATCGCGGGCAAGCAGGGCGTGACTGTTGGCCACATATTTGCGTCGTGCCACACGCTTGTAGCTGTCGTTGTTGGTGATAAAGACAAAGGCGCAATCGGGGTTCACGGCCTTAATGCTGTCGATAATGCGCATGTAGTTCTTTCGGAAAACCACTGTGTCGAAGGTCTTTCCTGCAGCGTCGTTGATGCCTATGCCGAAAATGACAAGGTCGGGCCTTACAAGGCGCAGGTCCTTGGTGAAAAATGGACATTTGTCGTGGTAGTCGTAGGTGGCGGCTCCGTTAACGCCAATGGAGCTGAGGCTCACCCCGCTTTTGCGGTTGGCCAAATAAACGCCGGTGAGAGTAAACGACTGCTCCTCCTTACAAGGCAGCACAATGGTGAAAGAATCGACAGCAGTGTGGAAACGGAACTCGTAGCGGCGGGTTTGCAGATTGATGCGAGTGGGAAGGTATTCCTTGTCCTGAAATATGATATACGGGGCCACATCGCCTGTTTCGGAATATCCCAAAAGGGTTATCTGCGTGGTACCGAAACTGATACGGGGCTCGTTGAGTGTTATCTTTATCCATTCCGTTGAGTCGTAGGCAGTTACGGCAATGCCGCACAAACCAAGTAGTTTCTGGGGTTCTTTGTAAACATTGCGCGTCAGCTGTAAGGTATTGGATTTCTGTACTTTGTAATCGGCGGGATTGTTGCTTTTAGCTCCTACGGAATAGGGGAAAATCATGCCTCGGTCGGCGGTGATGCCGGAAAAATTGGTGAGTATGTTGGTACGTATGCGGTGCGACAGGATGCCGGCCTGCACATGCGAACCTCCGATATGCATAATGTTCACATTGCCGCGCTTTAAAGAAACCACCGCTCCGCATTTCTTGAAAAAGGCTTTCATTTTCGGCGAGTTCTTGTCGTAGATAAGTGTGTCGGCGGCAAGGTTGATAAAGGGATATTTTTCGGAAATATCATCGTTAACCACCTGAGCCTTAGCCACCAAGTTCAGCAGCAAAAACAGTACTACAATTGTTGTTTTGTATATTCTTTCCATATTTTGTCGAACTTTTCGGGTGCGAAATCTTTTTTGAACAAATAAAACTCGTACATAGTGCGGAATGCATCGACGAGGTATCCGGCCATTTTTCTTGCGCCTTTTTCGGAGAAGTGCAGGTAGTCGGCTCCGCCGAGACCATTTTTAACCCAAGTGTTCATAGAGCCGCTGCCCCCCATTACGTCGTACATACTCCAAAAAGCAGTTTCGTTGTCGAGGGCCATTGTCTTCAGTGCATGTATCACACCCGGCAGCTGTGGACAGCTCTGCAGTCCGCCCGTCTCGCTGTTGCGGCACATATCGGCAGGACCGATAAAGATGACTTTTGCATCGGGGCAGGTGTGGTGCAAAATACGCAGCTGACGTTGCATCTCTTTGGCATAATGCTCCTGCGCCGCCTTGCCGTGGAGGTAGGGCACCGAGTTACCGCCGTATTGGTAAAGTATCAGTCCCACGTTCATTTTGGCAAACGACTGTGCAAGGAGAGCGCTGTCTATCATCTGAATCTGATGTCCCGACGCTCCGCGCATCGAGATATTGTCCACACTTACTCCATATTCTCCATCCACCATGATGCCGTACACATCGGCCACGCCCTGCACTGTTACACGTGCCGAGGTTACTGCCGAATCGAGTTGCCACGAAAGGCTGCCCACACCCATTTCGGTGCTCACCTGCTGGTCGGTGGTGCCGTTGGCGGTAAGCGAAACGGCCACGTTGCCCGACAGGTTGTCGAACAGCACTGTTACTTTAGAAAACGATTTCAGATGCTCGTCGCGGGTGTCGGATTTGGTGGCGTTTATGGTAGCCGAGGCGGTGCTGTTCACACGGCAACATTTGGCCATGGGACCGTAATGTCCGTGGTTGCGCGAAACGGTGCTGTCGCCATACGAGGCATAACGTGTGAAATCGCCGGTAGCGTACTGGCTCACCGAAGTGCACGGTATTGTCTGCGAGAAAGGCAGGAGTCCCGCCCCCGCTCCGCCGAAAGTCGCCTGCATATAGGCACGCAGCTCGTCGCTCATGCGGTCCATCTCTATCTGCGAATCGCCATAGTGCAATATACGCACCACCTTGCCCTCGGCAGCGGCGTTTTCGGCCCGGGCAAAGAAATCATCGAAAAAATGGATGTCGCCGTCGGGCAGGGCAAAACCCATTGTGCTGTCGGAAAAAAAATCGGAGTAAAACCGCACCTTGTCCTTGACTTTTGCATAGGTGGCGGCCTCGGCTCTTGTGCAACGCCGCTTGTCGATCTTGTCGATATCCACTTCCTGCTGATTGCCGCCTGCCAACACTGCACTGATAGAGGGCATACGCAGCTTTATCCCGGCAATGGTTATGCCGTCTTTCGGAAACAGAAGGCATACAACACCCAACACCGCAATAACTGCAACCAAGAACAAAACCGTCTTATACGACTTCATCAAAAGTAAATAATTTACTAATTTTTAATAACTTACAAACAAACACCTGTCGGCATTACGGTTGCAAAGATACGAAAAAAAATTGTCTTTTGAAAGGCTTTTGGCAAAAGCATAGAATAGGTCTCGTTCACTCAACATCAACCATTTCAAAAAACAATAACAATCCTCGCCATAAAATCAAATAATTGATGTATCTTTGCAAAACAAATAACACATTATGAAGATACGTTTTTTCTTGGCTATCTGCCTGATTACAGCAATTTTATACTGCTGCAGCACTTCGGTGGGCAACTCGGTGCAAGAGTGTTACACCTTCACCGACGACTACGGTGCTGAGGTGAACGTCCCCGTAAATCCAAAGCGTGTGGTGTCTGTTTCGCCTGCGGTGACGGAGATAATTTTCGCCCTTGGCGCCGACAGTGTCCTTGTGGGACGCACCGATTTCTGTCAACATCCCGCCGAAGCCCTTGAAATAGAGAGTATTGGCGGCATCTCCAACCTTAATGTGGAGAAAGTCATCTCGTTGCACCCCGACTTGGTGATAAGCGGCTCCATGGTGCCACAAAAGGCTGTGGAACAGATAAATAACGCCGGAGTGCCGCTGGTGTGCGTTATCGAGAAACCCAGTTTTGAAGGATTGTTCGAAAACATATCGGCCATCGGAAAACTGGTGGGAAGTTCCGAAACCGCCGCACACCTCAACGACTCGCTGCGTGGCGAAGTGGAGAAAATCCATCTCGACACAAGCCTTAAAGCGCCGTCGGTCTATTACGTGGTGGGCTACGGCAAAGGCGGCAATTTCACCGCAGGGGGCAACACCTTTATCAACGATATACTTACCCGAGCCGGCTGTCGCAACATTGCCGAAAATATCGAAGGTTGGGAATACAGTCTGGAGTCGCTGCTAATGGCCGACCCCGACTACATACTAATCCGCAAGGAAGATGCCGAAACTTTCTGCCACACAGAGCCTTACACCAAACTCTCGGCAGTGCGCAACAACAAAATCATACCTCTGGAAAGCGCCTATCTCGACTTGCAGGTGCCACGCAATATCGAAGGCATGTTGCTAATACACAAATTGACACACAGATAACCCGATTGCGCCTGCCCGGAGCCTTCGGAGGTTTGTAAGTTTTTCTCTCTTTATTCCGTTTTTTTCGGTATATTTGTAAATTGCCTTTTATGGCATTGCCTTGATACAATACATTGATTTAAAGAATTATAGCTATGATTGTGGAAATTTGCGTCAACTCAATTCAGTCTGCATTAAACGCCATTGCCGGCGGAGCTACACGTATAGAGTTGTGCCAAAACCTGGAAAAGGGCGGCATAACCCCTGATATAGCCGAAATACACACTGTCTGCACCGAACTGCCTTTGGATGTGATGGTGCTTGTCCGCCCGCGCTTCGGCAATTTCCATTACAGCAGCAAAGTTTGGAACCAACTGGAAAATAGCGCCTTAATAACTAGCCACATGGGTGCCAAAGGTATTGTTACAGGAATGCTCGACCGCGATGGAAATGTGGAGGTGAATCTTCTGAAAAAACTTGTGAGGCTGCTTCGAGAAAACGGCAAGGATGTAACCTTCCACCGCGCTTTCGACCGCTGCCGCGACTGGCGCACAGCTATGGAACAGATTATAGACTGCGGCTTTACGCGAATACTCACTTCCGGCCAGGCCACGACTGCCGAAAAAGGGATTCCCACCCTTGCCCAGATGGTACGTCAAGCCGACGGCAGGATAAAAATAATGGCCGGCGGAGGCATCACCTCGGACAACGCCCGACGCATTGTCGACCTCACCGGTGTTGACGAAATACACGCCTCGTGCAAGATAAACATCAGAGGCACCTTGGCTACCAACACACTAGAAGTAAGACGCCTGATAAAGGCTGTAAACAATTGATATCATGAAAAAAACACCTTTCGGACGCTTTATGGCTTTGGCCGCCATTGTTACAGCACTTTTTTGTTCCACGTCGTGCCACAAAGAGCAGCATTTCATCACCGACGCCGACTATCGTGCGCAGGTGGAGAAGGACTTCGAAGCCCGCAAAACCCTTGCCGCAGGCCGTGCCGAGGAGCTTTTCTCGGTGATGGACACCTCCCTGTCGCTCGAAGAAACGGAGGCATTGCAGTTCCTCTACGCCTACATGCCCTACAGCGATTTGGCCGACTACGACGGCACTTTCTTCCTACAGCAGGTGCGTACCGCCTTTGCCGCCCGCGACACCTTTGCGTGGGGACGCACAGTGCCGGAAGATGTGTTCCGCCACTTCGTGCTTGTGTATCGTGTGAACAACGAAAACCTCGACACCGCACGTATGTTCATTTTCAACGAACTGAAAGACCGTGTGAAAGGTATGAGCATGTACGATGCGGCTTTGGAGGTGAACCACTGGTGCCACGAAAAAGTAACCTACCGCCCCAGCGACATACGCACCTCCGCGCCGTTGGCTACCATACGCACCGGCTACGGACGCTGTGGCGAAGAATCCACCCTGACAGTCACCGCATTGCGCGCCGTGGGCATCCCCGCCCGACAGTGCTACACCCCGCGCTGGGCACACACCGACGACAACCACGCTTGGGTTGAAGTATGGGTGGACGGCAAATGGTACTACCTCGGAGCCTGCGAACCCGACGCCAAACTCAACATGGCGTGGTTTACCATCCCCTCCACACGCTGCATGATGGTGCATACCAAGGCTTTCGGCCACTACAAAGGCGACGAGGAAGTGGTGCGACGCACCGGACTTTACAGCGAGCTGAACCTGCTCAGCCACTACGCCGACACCCGCCATATCACAGCCACCGTGCAGGACAAGGACGGCAAACCGTTGAAAGACGCACAGGTGAAATTCAAGCTCTACAACTACTCCGAATACTACACCCTCGCCACCATGACCACCGACGCTGACGGCCAGGCCTCCATAACCACCGGCTTGGGCGACCTGCTGGTTTGGGCCTGCAAGGATGGCAAATACGGTTATGAAAAAATAGATGTCCGCAAAAACGACAAGATAACCCTGAAACTGACGCACACCGAAGGTGGTGAATATATTGAAAATCTGGAAATTACTCCCCCTATAGGCAAAATCCGCGAGGACGATGTTGCCGACGAGGAACTGGCCGCCAACGCCCGTCGCCTCGCCTACGAGGACAGCATACGCAACGCCTATTTGGCGTCGTTTCCGACAAAGGAGAATTATAAACAGATGATAAAACCCAATGCCAATCTCACTGATGATCAGGCTTGGGAGATAATCCATAAGAGCGAAGGCAATTACGCGGAAATCATCAAATTCATAAATAATCATACAGATAGCGTGGATATTTGGAAATTGCCAGCTAGTTATGATATTATCGGAATTTTGGTGTCACAAGCTTCATATCACCCCCGGATGTATGAATATTTGAGTGCTTACAGCGACAAAGACCTGCGCGACATCACAGCTGATGTACTCGAAGCTCATTTTGCTCCAGGATTATTTGAAGGATATGGAGGGTTTGAAAAGGGTCTTCTTCCTGCCCGCATAAGCAACGAGATGGTGCGGCCATACCGCGAGGAACTGTTTTCTGTTTTCAAAGGCTTTACCGCCGACAGCATCTTCCGCTGGACAGCCGAAAATATCTTTGTGGACGACACCGGCAACTATTACCGCTGTCCCATCTCGCCCGTAGGTGTTTACAAACTCCGCCACGCCGACCCGCACAGCCGCGACATCTTCTTCATCGCCGCCTGCCGCTCCATCGGAATACCCGCCTATATGGACAACGCCACCGAGCAACTGTTTGTGTACGACGACAATAAAAATAAATGGCAGATTGTCTCATTCGCCGAAAGGCAGGAACCGGCCAAAACCGGAAAACTGCGTCTCGAATACCACGGCAACGCCGACCTGAAGCCGCAGTATTGGACACATTTCACCATAGCCAAGTTCAACGACGGCGATTTCACCTCCTTCGACTACGAGAACGACCCGCGTGTGGCCAAATTCCCCGCCACATTGGAGCTGGAGGCAGGCTATTACATGCTTTCCACCGGCAACCGCTACAGCGACGGCGCCACCCTCTCGCGACTTGAGTTTTTCGTCATCCCCGAAGGGAAAACTGTAACCAAAGAGATAGTAATAAGGCCGTTGGAGGCGCGTCCCGGCGAAAACTACGGCAAAATTTCTTCCAATATCGCCTTTGAAACTTCCGACAGAGATGTGAAACTCGTGGATTTGGCAAAGGAAAAACCGCTGGTGCTCTGTTTCATCGATGCCAATCGCGAACCTACCAAACACACCCTCAAGGAGTTGGGTGCCATGAAAGCCACCTACGACAAATGGGGCGGCAATATACTTTTGGTAATTCCCGAAGACCGAAACACACAGCCTCTCGACAAAAGTCGTTGGAATCTGCCCAAAAACACCATCGTTACGGTGGACGGCAACGGATTGCTGAAAAAAGTCCTTACAGAATCCGAGCAGTATTTCCGCGACAACTACCCGCTTATCTTCATCGCCGACAAGGAGGGAAATCTGGTTTTCAAAAGCGAGGGCTACCGCATCGGCACCGCCGAACTTATCTATAAAACATTGACACAAATTAAATAACTGATATTTAAACACATATCTCACAATGGAACAATATAGCATACCTGTACTTCTGCTTACCGGATATCTGGGTAGCGGAAAAACAACTTTGGTGAACAACATCCTGAACAACCGCAAGGGACTGCGTTTTGCGGTGATTGTGAACGATTTGGGCGAAGTGAACATCGACGCCGACCTGATACAGCAAGGCGGCGTGGTGGGACAAAAGGACGAAAGTCTTGTGGCCCTGCAAAACGGCTGCATCTGCTGCACACTGAAAATGGACCTTATCGAGCAGCTGAGCGAGATTATTGCCCAGCACAAGTTCGACTACATCGTTATCGAAGCCAGCGGCATCTGCGAGCCCGAGCCTATCGCACAGACCATCTGCTCCATGCCCACCCTCGAAGAGAAATACACCCGCAACGGCCTGCCGCGCTTGGATTGCGTGGTGACTGTTGTCGATGCACTGCGTATGCAGAACGACTTCGGCGGCAAGGACCTTGTGAAAGGCAAGTTTGAGGAGGACGACCTCGAAAACCTTATCATCCAGCAGATTGAGTTCTGCAACATAGTGCTGATAAACAAAGCCTCCGAAGTGCCCGAACAGGAGCTGGGACGCATACGCCAGCTGGTGCATACCCTCAACCCCAAAGCCCGCATCCTCACCTGCGACTATGGCAATGTGGAGTTCGACCAGATACTGCACACCCACATGTTCGATTTCGAGAAAACAGCCACCTCGGCCACTTGGGTGCGTGTGGTGGAAGACATCCACGACGAAGATGACGACAACCTGCACATACACCATCACCACCACGATGACGAGGAACACGAACATCACCATCATGATGAGGACGACGCTCACGACGGGCACCATCACCATGAAGAAGAACATGAACATCACGGACACCACCATCATCACCACCACGACCACGACGAGGGCGAAGCCGAGGAATACGGCATCAGCACTTTCGTGTATCACTCGCGCAAGCCGTTCTACCTCAGGCGTTTCGACGAGTTTGTGAGCCGTCTGCCCAAAAACGTGATACGTGCCAAGGGCGTTTGCTATTTCCGCGAGGAATACGACGTTTGCTACGTTTTCGACCAAGTGGGAAAACAAGTGTCGCTACGCGATGCCGGACAGTGGTACGCCTCCATGCCGCCCGAAGACCTGCACCAGTTTATGATAGCCAACCCGCAGATTCTCAACGACTGGGACGACCTCTACGGCGACCGCATGCAGAAACTTGTGTTCATCGGTCAAAAAATGGACCGCGACGAACTTATCCGCCAGCTCGACGACTGCATTGTGAAATAGTCAATTAGTTAGGTTATAAGAAAAAGTTGGCAATTCTTTGAATTGCCAACTTTTTCTATTTCAACTTTCAATTATCAATTTTCAACTTACAAAAAGTTTTCCACCGCCATGGCGTAGCCCCTGAGCCCTAACCCCGATATGCAACCCTTGCACACGGGGGCGAGCAACAGGGTGTGGCGGAAATCCTCGCGGGCAAACACATTGCTGATATGCACCTCCACAGCCGGTGCGGGCACAGCCGCAATGGCGTCGCGGATGGCCACCGAAGTGTGGGAGTAGCCGCCAGCGTTTATTATTATGCCGTCGCAGCTGTAACCCACTTCCTGAATCTTGTCCACAATCTCGCCCTCTATGTTGCTCTGGAAATACGACAAGTTCACGCTGGGAAACATCTGTACCAGTTTGTCAAAATAGTTTTCGAACGACTCGTTGCCGTACACCTCAGGCTCGCGCTTGCCCAGTAGGTTGAGGTTAGGTCCGTTGATGATTATCAGTTTCATAAGGGTATTTTTGTTTTGTAATGACGGTGCAAAGATACGATTTTTTTTCGGGATTTAGGACTGTATATGCAGGGGCAAACCGAATATGTACATAAAACGGAGGCATCGCGTGCGTAAACCACCACAATATTATTTTACCACGAATTGCACGAATGGGCACAAATTTTTGATTATTGAAAATTGTAGGGACAACTGAACCCCGTAAGGGGTGAAATAATACAGGCAGGTGGTGTAAACCCCTGCACGGCGGCGTAAGCCCCCGCATAAAAATAATACCGCATTCCAATCAGAAGTCCGTAGGACTGGCATTTTTTAATTGTTCGAAAAAAAAATGTGTTGTTTTATGCCACCCCCTGCAGGGGTTCATATGTATCCGGCGTTTTCATCAGCAGGGGTTTACACCCATGCTGGTGTTTTACAAATTTGCAGGGGTTCACACCCCTGCCTGTGATATGCCAGTCCTACGGACTTGTGACA
>JAFSOU010000020.1 GCA_017443265.1 Bacteroidales bacterium
AGCCCCGAGGGGGCGACATAATATAGGCAGGGACGTAAGTCCCTGTAAAGAATGTGTATAAAACAACCATTGAGCCCTGTAGGGGCGACATTTTTCAGTTGAAAATTGAGAGTTGAAAATTGAAATGTATATCTCTCGCAGAAAGCGCAGAAAACGCAGAATTTTTTCAGTAGTCAGTAAAACAGCCCTGTAGGGACGACGTTTTTAGTTTATAATTTATAGTTTACATTTGAAAGTTGGGATGTATATCTCTCGCAGAAATCGCAGAAATCGTGGAATTAATTTAGAGTTGAGAGTTTAATCCCCATGATTGAATTCTCCGCTTCGCTATCGAAAAGTCCACTGGACTTTTCTTCACCTTTGAAAAGAGGAAACTTTTTTATACAACAATTAAACACCCAACAGTTCAACGCATCAACAATCATTTCACGGCTTTGCCTATCAAAGTGGCCGAAGTGCAGTCGGTTACTTGTACCATGACGTACTGGCCGGGCTTGTAGTCCTCGCGGGGGAAGACGATGACTTTGTTTTGGCTGTTGCGTCCGAAAAGTTGCTGGTCGGAACGTTTGGAGGTGCCTTCGATAAGCACTTCGAAAGTTTTGCCCACGTCGCGGCGGTTGCTTTGCAGCGAAAGCTCGCCCTGCAGGGCTATTATCTCTTCGAGGCGGCGGGTTTTCACATCGTCGGGTACGTTGTCGTGCAACCGTTTTTCGGCGTAGGTGTTGGGACGCATGGAGTATTTGAACATAAAGGCGTAGTCGTAGCCCACTTTGCGGAACAGCTCCAAGGTTTGCTGGTGGTCTTGCTCTGTTTCGTTGCAGAATCCGGCAATAACGTCGGTGGTGATGGAGCAGTCGGGAAGGTAGCGGCGTATGGCCTCCACACGTCCGAGGTACCACTCCACGGTGTATTTGCGGTTCATCAGCTTGAGCATGTTGTCGCTTCCCGACTGAACGGGCAGGTGTATGCACCGGCAGATGTTGGGGTTGGCGGCCATCACTTCCAACAGCTTGTCCGAAAGGTCTTTGGGATGCGAGGTGGCGAAACGTATGCGCAGCATCGGGCTAATTTGCGCCACGCGTTGCATAAGGTCGGGGAAATCGGTGATATTGCCGTTGCAGTCCCATCGGTACGAGTTCACGTTCTGTCCCAGCAGGGTTATCTCGCGGTAGCCTTTGTCGAAGAGACGTTGAGCCTCGTCGGTGATGGTCTGCGGGTCGCGGCTGCGTTCACGTCCGCGGGTGTAGGGCACCACGCAGTAGGAGCAGAAATTCTGGCAGCCGCGCATTATGGAAATGAAGGCCGAGATGCCGTTGCTGCCCAGTCGCACGGGGTCTATCTCGGCGTAGGTCTCCTCTTCGGAGAGAAGCACGCTGGCGGTGCGTTCGCCGCATTCCACGCGATTCAGGAGTTCGGGAAGGTTGCGGTAGGCGTCGGGGCCAACGACGAGGTCCACGGGCAGGTCGTCCTGCAGGAGTTGTTCTTTCAGGCGCTCGGCCATGCAGCCGAGGATGCCGATTTTGAGGTCGGGACGACGTTTTTTAACGGCTTTCAGCTCGCCAAGACGTTTGCGGATGCGCTGCTCGGCGTTGTCGCGTATGGCGCAGGTGTTTATCAAAACCACGTCGGCCTGCTGCAAGTCGGGGGTTATCTGGTGATTGTGTTTGATGAGTATGGCTCCGACAATCTCGCTGTCGGCGAAATTCATCTGGCAGCCGTAGGTCTCTATGTAAACTCGTTTGCTCATGGTTTGCTGTTATTCTTGTGTTTTGGAAGAGTCGTCGTTGATAAGGTATTCGTTTTTTCTTTTAGGATTCATCGGGAACCAGCCTTTTTGCACACGGCGTTTCTGCTTGAAAAGTTCCCCGATGCCCCACAGGGCCGACGCCCCGAAAACGCCGCACACTGCCGAGAGTATGGTGTTGGGGATGAACAGCGCCCCTGCGATACAGCCCAAGCCTACAAGCAGAAAAACAGCCCAAGGGCGTGTGCCCCAGCGGTACTCCACTTTTATCACTATGGGGTGCCAAAAGCCGATGGTTGCGAAGGTTGCAAGGGCTATTATTATTCCGTTGAAATACATGTCGCGGATATTGGGATCGTTGTGTAAGTTGTTGGTGTATATAGTTTTATTTGGTGTGTGCGCAATTGTTTTTCTGTGCAAATTTACGTTTTTTTTGTCAAAAAAAGACGAAAACGGATTATTTTTCGTAACTTTGTACATCCAATACATAAAATAAAAACCGATGAAAAGACTGATTTTTTGTGCGATGCTTGTTGTGCCGTTTTTGTCGATGGCGCAGAATCCCTTGCTAACTCCGCAGCAGATGCCCAATTCGGTGTTTTTCCTGCCGCCGCCACCCGACACCGCTTCGGCGGCTTTCCGCTACGACATCTCGCAGTATTACTGGGGCAAGGAGCAGCGAAAGGATTCCACACGTGTGGCTATGGCCTTGCGCGATGCGGTATGGTCTTTGGCCACGCTCTGCAACGAGTTCAGCGTGCCTTTCGGGATGGAGATAACGGAACAAGGCACTCCCGCCATATATAACTTTCTCAAGGTCTCCATAGCCACCGCCGACCAAGCAAGGATACTGCCCAAGGCACATTATATGCGCGTACGTCCGTATGTATATTTCGACGAGCCCACCATCTATCCCGACGACGAGGAGGAGCTGCGCACCAACGGCTCGTACCCCTCCGGCCACACCATTCGCGGGTGGACGGCGGCGCTGGTGCTTTCGGAGGTTAATCCCGACAGCGCCAACGCACTGCTTGCACGTGGCTATGAGTTTGGCCAGAGCCGCGTGATAGCCGGCTACCACTGGCAGAGCGACGTGGATGCCGCACGCCTTGTGGCCTCCGCCGCCGTGGCACGTATGCACGCTGACAAGCGTTTCCAGAAACTGCTGAAAAAGGCCAAGAAAGAGTATAAGAGGATAAAGGGACATTGAGACCGTCAACTTTTTTTTGTATGAAAAAAAACGGGAACCCAGTGGGTTCCCGTCATTTTTAGAAATATGAAAACAAAACGATTGTTTACCAAGCGAAGAGAGGACGGTCCTGCATCATCTCGTTCACCTGTTTGCGTGTCTTTGCTATGAGGTCTTCGTTGTTTACGTCGCAAAGTATGGCGTCGATCATGTCAACGATGCCGGCCATGTCGCCTTCTTTCAAGCCACGGGTGGTGATGGCGGGAGTTCCCACGCGGATGCCGGAGGTCTGGAAAGGTGAGCGGCTGTCGAAAGGCACCATATTTTTGTTGATGGTGATATCGGCTTTAACCAGGGTGTTTTCGGCAACTTTACCTGTCAGTTCGGGGAATTTGGTGCGCAGGTCGATAAGCATCAGGTGGTTGTCGGTGCCGTTGGAGATGACTTTGTATCCTTTAGCCACGAAAGCGTCGGCCATGGTCTTGGCGTTGGCGCGAACCTGTTTGATGTAACGGCCGTAGTCGTCGGTAAGGGCTTCGCCGAAAGCAACGGCTTTGGCAGCGATAACGTGTTCCAGCGGGCCGCCCTGGCAACCGGGGAATACGGCGGAGTCGAGCAGTGCCGACATTTTCTTGATTTCGCCTTTAGGAGTTTTCTTGCCCCAAGGATTGTCGAAGTCCTTGCCCAGCATAATCATGCCGCCGCGGGGGCCGCGGAGGGTTTTGTGGGTGGTGGTGGTAACGATATGGCAGTAGGCCACGGCGTTGTTCAGTTCGCCTTTGGCAATGAGGCCGGCGGGGTGCGAGATGTCGCCCATCAGTATGGCGCCGATTTTGTCGGCAATCTCACGCATACGTTTCCAATCCCAGTCGCGGCTGTAGGCCGAAGCGCCGCCGATGATGAGTTTGGGGCGTTCCTGCAGGGCTACCTGCTCCATTTTGTCGTAGTTGATGGTGCCGGTTTCTTCCTCAACGGCATAAGCCACAGGGTGATAGAGGATACCGGAGGAGTTTACGGGGCTGCCGTGCGACAGGTGTCCGCCGTGGTTCAGGTCGAGGCCCATAAAGGTGTCGCCCGGTTGCAGGCAGGCCAGCAGCACTGCCATGTTGGCTTGTGCACCCGAGTGGGGCTGTACGTTGGCCCATTCGGCACCGAAGAGCTGTTTTACTCTGTCGATAGCCAGCTGCTCGCTCTGGTCAACTATCTGGCAACCACCATAGTAGCGTTTTCCGGGATAGCCTTCGGCGTATTTGTTTGTCATTACCGAACCCATGGCTTCCATCACCTGTTCGCTGACGAAATTTTCCGATGCTATGAGTTCTATGCCTTTGGTCTGGCGTTCTCTTTCTTTTTTGATCAAGTCAAAAATAGCTGTATCTCTTTGCATGTCAAATATTTATTATAATTGTGTTTTATTTTGGTGTTCTGCAAATATACGATTTTTTTTTTAATATGTGAACTGTGTTCAGTGAACTGTGATAAAGAGCGGATTTTTATGAGTAGTGAATGTGTGAAGATTTTAAGTCGTTAAATAAATCAACTGCAAACTACAAACTCAAAACTGCCCACGGACCACTCTATCTGCGTCTTTTCTTACGGCTGTCGCGGTCGCGCTTTTCGGCCTTTCTGTCGTTGCGGCGGTCGTTGCGCGGTTTGGCGTCGTTGTAGCTCCTGCCCTGAGTTTTTTTGTGTTCTTGGTAGCTTTTGCGGGCCTCGTCCTTGTCCTTGCGTTTGCTTTTGGCGGCCTGCATTATGATGGGGCGACCTCGGTAGGTCTCGCCGTGGAACGCTTCGATGATGTCGTTGGCGTAGTTGCCGTCCACATCTATATATGTAAACAGTTCCGAAATGTCGATTTTGCCAATTTTTATCTTGGTGTCGCGGCAGCGGTCGTTTATCATTCCGATAAGGCGCTGTGGTTGGATTTTGTCCTTGTAGCCGAGGTTTATCATCAGCCGTGCCATGCCGCTGTCGTCGTGCACGGTGTTTTTTGCTTTCTTCTCGATGGCCTTGCGTTCCTCTTTTTCCTTAACGTTGAGGTCGGGGGCGTTTCGGTAGTATTCCAGAAAACGGTTGAACTCGATGGAGACGAAACGGCGTATCAGCTCTTCCTTGTCCATCCATTCCAGCTGTTTCACCACCTCGCCGATGAAAGGGTTTATCTCGTCGTAGTTTACATCAACGTGTTCCACGCGGTGTATCATGTTGAAAAATTGTTTCTGGCACACCTCCATTCCTGTGGGTATGGGCAGCTGCTCGAATTTTTTCTTTATCATCGCCTCTATCTTCTTGATTTTGTGCTTTTCGCGAAGGTTCACTATGGCGATGGATATGCCCGTTTTGTCGGCACGTCCGGTACGGCCGCTGCGGTGGGTGTAAACTTCTATTTCGTCGGGCAGGTTGTAGTTGATAACGTGTGTTAGGTTGCTAACGTCGAGTCCGCGTGCCGCCACGTCGGTGGCTACGAGCATCTGCAGGTTTTTGCAGCGGAAACGGTTCATCACGTGGTCGCGCTGTGGTTGCGAAAGGTCGCCGTGCAGTGCGTCGGCGTTGTAGCCGTCGCGGATAAGGGCGGTGGCCACCTCCTGCGTTTCGGTGCGGGTGCGGCAGAAAATAATGGCGTAGATGTTGGGGTTGAAGTCGGCAATGCGTTTCAGCGCCAGATAGCGGTCTTTGGCCTGCACGAGATAGTAGCAGTGGCGTACGTTCTGTGCTCCAGAGTTGCGTGTGCCAACGGTTATCTCCTGCGGGTTGTTCATGTAGCCTTTGGCAATGCGTGCCACCTCGTCGGGCATGGTGGCGGAGAAGAGCCATGTGTTTTTGGTGTCGGGAGTTTGTTCGAGGATGGCGTCGAGGTCGTCCTTGAAACCCATGTCGAGCATCTCGTCTGCCTCGTCGAGCACCACCACTTTCACCTGCGAGAGGTCCACGTAGCGGCGTCGTATCATGTCGTGGATACGTCCGGGAGTGGCAACGATGATTTTGGCGCCGTTTTTCAGCTCTTTTTTCTGCACTTCGATGCTGGCGCCGCCGTAAACGGCAACCACACTGCAGTCCTCCACGTATTTGGAGTATTGTTTGAGGTCTTTGGCTATCTGCAGGCAGAGCTCGCGGGTGGGGGAGAGTATCAACACTTCGGTTGAGGGGTTGCCAGTGTCGAGGCGCTGAATGGCCGGCAGCCCGAAAGCGGCGGTTTTGCCGGTTCCTGTTTGGGCGAGGCCCACGAGGTCGGTGTCTTCGGCAAGTAGTACCGGCAGCACTTGTTCCTGCACGGGCATGGGTTTTTCGAAGCCCATCTCTGTGATGGCTTTAAGTAACCGCGACTCTATGCCTAGTTCTTCAAAGGTCATTGTGATTGGTTTTGAAAGGGAAGGTGTGAATATGTCCTACCTAAGTTATGGCAAAAAAAAACACATCAGGAGATATGTAATATCCCTGAGTGTCTTTGTATTTGATTGAAGTTCCGCTTAAACTGGTGGAATTAGAAATCCCAAACGCCTTGACCGCCGTCGCCAAAATTATTGTCGTCGCCAGCGTTCGAAAAAACGTTGCCATTGCCAGTCTGATATTGCTCAGTAGTTGCTGAAATGGAGGATGCAAAACCTTTTTCTGCACGGAATTCGATTACTTCAACAGTAGCTTTTGAATAATTTTTTTTCATCAGTTCTATCGTTATTTATATTGTTATCTATTTGTTTTCGTTTTATGATTGTTTTTTACGTTTTTTTGAACTTTTGGTTACATTGCAAAAGCAATTTATGTGCCTAAACCATTGTTTGTTATGCGTTGTGTCGCTTTTTTTATGTCTCGTTCAGCAATTTGCAAAGTTACAACTTTTTTTTTTGATTGACAAACTTTTTTTTGTTTTTTGGGGGCAATTTGTGTTTTCGGTTGTGAAAGTTATTGTCTTGCAGTGTTTTATTTCTGAATATTTTTTTTGTTTTGAGTTTGTTTTTTGGGGGAGGATTGAGTTTTCAATTGATAAAAGAATGATTGGTATGAAAAAAGTGGGATTATTCGTAAAAAAAATCGTATATTTGCACATATATTAATAAGTAAAAGAATTATATATATTGTTGTAAATTATGGGATTACAATGTGGTATAGTGGGTTTGCCCAATGTCGGCAAGTCCACTTTGTTCAATTGTTTGAGTAACGCCAAGGCTCAGTCGGCAAATTTTCCGTTCTGCACTATAGAGCCAAATGTTGGTGTTATAACTGTGCCGGACGAGCGAGTGAACAAACTTGTGGAGCTGGTGAATCCGCAAAGCATAGTGCCTGCCACTGTGGAGATAGTGGACATTGCAGGGCTTGTGCGAGGTGCAAGCAAGGGCGAGGGTTTGGGAAACAAATTTCTGTCGAACATACGCGAAACCGACGCTATCATTCACGTGCTTCGCTGTTTCGACGACGACAATATAACCCATGTTGACGGCACGGTGGACCCCGTCCGCGACAAGGAGACCATAGACGTTGAACTTCAGCTGAAGGATCTCGAGACCATCGAAAACCGTTTTGCCAAAGAGGAGAAAAAAGCCAAGACAGGCGGCGACGCAAAGTCGAAAAAGCTGGTGGAGGTGATGACGCTCTACCGCGAAGCACTTTTGCAAGGCCGTTCGGCGCGCACCGTGGAACTCGACGAAACCCAGGCCGAAGCCGCCAAGGATCTTATGCTGCTCACAGCCAAGCCCATACTCTACGTCTGCAACGTGGATGAGAAATCGGTGGTGAACGGCAACGCCTACGTCGAAGCGGTGAAAGAGGCGGTGAAGGATGAAAACGCCGAGGTGCTTGTGATTGGCGCCGGCATAGAGGCCGACATTGCCGAACTGGACTCGTACGAAGAAAAACAGATGTTCCTCGAAGACTTGGGACTTAAGGAGTCGGGCGTGAACCGGCTGATAAAAGCGGCGTACAAATTGCTCAACCTACAGACTTTCCTCACCGCAGGCCCCAAGGAGGTTCGCGCATGGACCTTCCGTAAAGGTATGAAAGCCCCGCAGACGGCAGGCATCATCCACAGCGATTTCGAAAAAGGGTTTATTCGCGCCGAGGTGATAAAATACGACGACTATGTGACTCTCGGCTCCGAGGCCAAATGCCGCGAGCTGGGCAAAATAGCCGTCGAAGGCAAGGACTACGTGGTGCAGGACGGCGACATCATGCACTTCCGTTTCAACGTTTAACTGCAAAAAAATCAGATAATCATACTAAAAAACGGAAAAAAGAGTTATTTCTAATTAAACTCACTATCACAGCAGTTGAAAACACACGTAATGCGACACGGACTTATGCCATCGGGCCTGATGCTGATATTATCGGCAGTGTTGCTTTTTTCGTGTTCCACAGAGAAAGACACCTATCTGAACAAGAAATTCCACAACACAACAGCGCACTACAACGTGTGGTGGAACGGCAACGAGAGTCTTAAGGAGGCCATTGCCGAACTTAACGACAAGGTTGTCGACGACTACACAAAAATACTGCCCGTTTACCGTCTTGGCGACAAGCAGGAGGCCTTGACCGTGGCTCCGAAGCTCGACCGTGCCATTGAGAAAGGCACCAAAGGTGTGCAGAAACACAGCATGACATCGCACGGCAAAGAACAGATAGAGTATGTGAAACGATGCTACCTGCTAACAGCCTACGCCTATTTCTACAAGCAAGAATACCTCGTTGCAGCATCCACCTGCCGATTTATTATGGGCAGCTACAACGGCACCGTGCTTGCCGACGAAGCCAAAGTCCTCTACGCCCGCTGTATGGCAAAGGAGGGACAATTAGGCGAGGCCGAGATGATCCTCGACCAGATGGACGCCGACCTCAATACCGGCAAAGTGGCCAAAGAGACGGCACCGTTGCTGTATCCCGCCCTTGCCGAGCTGTCGCTCGCACAAGAGAAATACAAAAAAGCTATCGACAACCTGCGACTGTCGGTGGACAATACTCGCGACCGGGCTTTCAAGGCAAGGCTGTATTTCATTATGGCTCAAGTGTATCACAATCTCGGCAAGACGGCCACAGCCACAAAATATTACAAAATGTGTCTGAAAAAGCGTCCCGCATACGTGATGGAGTTCAATGCGCAGATGAACATTGCCGCCTGCTACGACAAGGAAAAGGGCGATTACAAGAGCATACTCAAGATGCTCGACAAAATGCTGAAAGAAAAGAAAAATTACGAGTACCGCGACCAGATTTACTATGCCAAAGGCGAGATGTACCTTAATGCCAAGGATCTGAAAAAAGCCTGCGAGAACTACAAAATGTCGGTGGAGGTGAGCACCAACAAACCGCAAAAGACGAAATCGGCAGTGAAACTGGGCAAAGTGCTTTACGAGGAAATTCAGAATTACGACGAATCGCAGAGATACTACGACACAGCTGTGGCGATAATGGCAGCCGACTACCCCTTTGCAAACAAGATAAAGGAACGTCACAGGATACTTACCTCGCTTGTAAAACACACACGTGTGATAGAACGCAACGACAGCCTCATACGCATGGCCGACATGGACTCCCTCGACCGCGAGAAGTATATCAAGAAACTTATTGCCGAGGCCAAAAAGAAAGAGCAGGAACGTATAGAAGCAGAGATGATAGCGGCTTTCAAGTCGAACAACGCTCAACAGAGCAACATGCTGAAAGGCGACTGGTATTTCTACAATTCGTCGACAATGCAGCGAGGCAAGGAGAGCTTCCTCAAAAACTGGGGGGCAAGAGCCTTGGAGGATTTCTGGTTCCTTTCGAAGAAAAACAACATGTCGTTCGGCACCGACGCACAAAGCAACTCCGGAGGGCAGGTGGCAATGGGCGACACCACCAAGAGCAAGTCCACCACCACGTCAATCAACGCAAAGGACGACAAGTTCAGCCGCGAATATTACTTGAAAGACCTGCCCAAGACACAGGCCGAACGCGACACTATGAACAAAAACACCGCCAGCAGCCTGCTCATCGCCGGTTTTATCTACAACGACGGTATCAAGAACTATGACAAAGCATTGGAATGTTTTCTGCGAATAGCCAAGGAGTTCCCCGAATCGGACAACGTGCTGCCCGCTTTCTACCAGCTTTATAAACTGTACGATAAACAGGGCAACACGCCCAGTGCCAACTACTATAAGAATATGATACTCCGCGGTTTCCCCGACAGCGACTATGCCAATCTCATCCAGGACGAGGACTATTATCTTGAAATTGCCAAACGAGCCAAGATGTCGGAAAAAGAGTATGCCGACATCTACAACCTGTACAACCGTCGCCGCTACAACGACGTTATTACGAAAGCCTCGTCGGCGGTAACGCTGTACAAGGACGAGAAACTGACTCCCAAATTCAAATTCTGGGAAGCGTTGTCGCACGCCAAATTGGGTGAGACCACCGAGGCCATAGCCATGCTCGAGGATATCGTGGCCAAGCACCCTAAAAGCGACATAGTGCCCACCGCCAAAGAGCAGATAGCCCTGCTGAAGAAAGGCAATATCTACAAGGTGAGCGAACCCAAGAAACCCGTAGCCGATACATCCACAGTGGCAACCGTAACACCTCGGACACCGCCTGCCGACTCGTCGAAAAACAAACCGGCCACACAACAGCCTAAAGCAGACGACGAGGGCGACGACCTGCCACCCGAAGCACAGATGTACCGTATGCGTGAGGATATGCAGCATTACATCATAATACTTCTCGACGACCGAAAAATCAAGGCCACCGAGATGCAATACACCGTATCGGACTTCAATATGGAATTTTTTGGAACCAAGGCTTTGAGAACCAATACGTTGTTGTTCAACGAAACCCAACAGCTGCTTACTGTCAACCGTTTCGCTAATATGAAAGAGGCCATGGAATACTACGCTTTCATTACCAAAGACGATGGAGTGCTTTCGAAATTCGACAAGGCCGACTACAAGGTGTATGCGATTTCGATTCAAAACTATCAGACTTTTTACAACCAGAAAAACATACCAATTTACGAGAAATTTTTCAAGAAATATTATAAAGACAAATAATTATTTATTATGTGCGGAATAGTAGGATATTTGGGTAGCAGAGAAGCATACCCCATTTTGATAAAAGGCTTGCACCGTTTGGAGTACAGAGGCTACGATAGTGCTGGAATAGCTTTGATTAACAGCAAATTGGACCTTTCGGTTTACAAAACCAAAGGCAAGGTTGAGGATTTGGAGAACTATGTGGCCGACAAGGACGTGGAAGGCACCATAGGCATCGCCCATACCCGTTGGGCCACTCACGGCGAGCCCAACTCGCAGAACGCACACCCGCACTACTCACAGTCGGGCAGGCTGGCTTTGATACACAACGGCATTATCGAAAACTACAAGGTTCTGAAAGAAGAGCTTATCTCCAAAGGCTATACTTTCAGCAGCGACACCGACACCGAGGTGCTGATACAGCTGATAGAATATATGCAGATGTCGCACAACACCAGCATCTACGAAGCAGTGCAGCTGGCACTGAAAAACGTTATAGGCGCCTATGCCATTGCCATCATCGACAAATCCAACCCCAACCAACTTATAGCAGCCCGTAAAGGCAGCCCGCTGATAATAGGCGTAGGCGACAAAGAGTTCCTTATCGGTTCCGACGCCACACCTATTGTGGAATACACCAACAAGGTGATCTATCTCGAAGAGGAAGAAATTGCCGTGATGAAACGTAACGGCGAGATTTCCATCACCAACCTGTCGAATGTGCCTCAAACTCCCATCATCAAGACTTTGGAACTGAACCTCAGTCAGTTGGAAAAAGCTAATTTTCCACACTTTATGCTCAAGGAGATTTTCGAGCAACCCGAAGCCCTTCGCACAAGTATGCTAGGACGTCTGAATATGGAAAGCAAGACCGTTCGTCTGTCGGGCATCATCGACCACAGGGACAAGTTCCTCAAAGCCAAACGTATAATTATCTGTGCCTGCGGCACCTCGTGGCATGCCGGACTGATAGGCAAATACATCATCGAGGAACTCACCCGTATACCTGTAGAAGTGGAATACTCGTCGGAGTTCCGCTATCGTAACCCCGTAATCACCAAGGATGACATTGTGATAGCCATTTCGCAGAGCGGCGAGACCGCCGACACCCTTGCCGCCATCAAGCTGGCCAAGGACAACGGCGCTTTTGTTTACGGTATCTGCAACGTGGTGGGCTCGTCGATAGCCCGTGCGTCCGACACAGGCTCGTACCTGCATGTGGGTCCGGAGATAGGCGTGGCCTCCACCAATGCCTTCACCGCACAGGTAACCACACTTACGCTGATAGCTATGAACATAGCCGAGGAGAAAAAGACCATCAGCAAGGAACGTATTGCCGAGCTGGTGGAAGAGTTGCAGCAAATTCCCGAAAAGATAAACCAAACCCTGCAGATGAATATGCGTATCAAACTTTATGCGCAGATATTCACTTACGCCCGCAATTTCATATACCTCGGCCGTGGTTTCAACTACCCCGTGGCTCTCGAGGGAGCTTTGAAACTGAAGGAGATATCGTATATCCACGCCGAAGGTTATCCCGCTGCCGAGATGAAACACGGCCCCATCGCCCTCATCGACGAGGAGATGCCCGTGGTGGTGATAGCCCCCAAACGCGGCATGTACGAAAAAGTGCTGAGCAACATTCAGGAGGTGAAAGCGCGTAAGGGCAAGATTATTTCCATTGTTACCAAAGGCGACACTGCTGTGAAGGAACTTTCGGACTTCTGTCTGGAGATTCCCGACACCGAAGAATGTTTTGTTCCCATACTGTCGGTGGTGCCGCTGCAGCTGCTGTCGTACCACATAGCCATCGCCAAAGGCCGCAATGTGGACCAGCCGCGAAATCTCGCCAAATCGGTAACCGTGGAATAAGAATCTCAAAAGGTAAAGATTAAAACTTTTTTTCGATAATACAATGATTGACAATGCTTTAAAAAGATTTGCGCTGACCACTGCCTTTGTGTTGGTGTCGGTGTGCGGTTTTTCGCAGGGAGAGTCGTTTTTTCAGATGCTGAACTATTCGGCATACGTGGGCGGCACATGTCCCATAGGCACTTTTGGCAAGTCCAACATCGCCAATGCCGGATCGGGTGTGGACTTTATCAACAATAACTGGGTGCTTGCCGACCAAGGGGGTATGAAAGCCTCCGCCAAACTGGGTTTCAATGTCGGCGGCAAAGCCACTCTGCCGTTCGACGAGGTTGGAATAAGAATAGGCAACGGCGACGCCATGCCTCTGACAAGGCTCGGCAAGGTGGGAAGGGTGTTCTCGCTGGTGAGATTCAATTTCATAGCCACCCTCGATTTCTTCTACAACGGGGTGCACTCCGTGGCCGAGGACAATCTGTTTCAGGCTATGGTAAGTCACCATGTTGATTACCTCAGCGACCGCAATATGAAACCCGACGAAAACGAAGTGGACGTGGAGTTCAGTCCCGCATACCAGCTGTTTTATATCAACATACCTCTTATGGTGGGTGTTAACGGTGTTTACAATCTGAACCAGGACTGGAACCTGTGGGGCGAGACGGCTGTAGGTGTTGATGTGCGCAAGATATCCGACATAAAGGATTTTAAATACGAGGCCCGTTTGAACGACCTCACCACCCACGGCGACAACCATGTGCAGACTTTCAGCACCACCGAAGGAACCATACATTTCAACTGGAGGGTGGCTTTTGCCTGTCAGGTGGGCATAGGAGCCACGTGGCAGAATCGTTACTCAGTAGGGTTGCACTACTATTTCCTGGGACGCTCAAAGATTACAGGCTACAGAGATTATGTGTTTAGCGACCCCGGAGAGTACGGCAACTATCCCATCGATTTGAACTACAAGAAAGAACAGGAACACTCCGAAGAATTTTTTGAGATAGGTAAAAAGCTGTCGCAGAACATGCTGGTGCTGAGACTGGGTTACAATTTCTAAATATAAGCGCACCTTGAATTACGAACGGCTTATAGCAAAGCGTTTTCTGAGCAAGGACAAAGGCAATTTCTCGCGTCCTCTGATAAGGATTTCCACCTGCAGCATTGCGCTTGGCGTTATGGTGGTGGTGATTGCGGTGGCAGTGCTTAAAGGTTTCCAGAACGAGATTACCCGCAAGATAGTGGGTTTCGGCTCGCATATAGTTGTGATGCCTTTCGAAAGTGCCAACAACTATTACCAACAGCTTCCGCTGGTGGCCGACGAGGCTACAGTGAACACCATACGCTCGGTTGACGGTGTGAGCCACGTGCAGTTTTTTGCCTCGAAAGGCGGTATGGTGAAGACCAAGGACAAAATCCACGGCATCATATTCAAGGGCATTGGCAGCGATTTCGACTCCACTTTTTTCAAGGAGAATATGAAAGAGGGGCGGCTGTTCGATTTGAACGGCGACAGTCCTTCGAACGAGGTGATTGTTTCGCAGCGTTTTGCCGAAAAGATGCTGCTGGACATCGGAGACAAAGTGCCAACCTATTTTTGGCAGGACAACAACTACCGCGCCCGTGCTTTCAAAATAGTGGGCATCTACAGCACCGACCTCACCGATTTCGACGAACGTTTTGTTATCGGCGATATGCGTCAGGTGCAGAAGATAAACGGCTGGGACTCCAATTTGGTGCAGGGCTACGAGGTGTTTGTGAACGATTTCGACAACCTCGACCACGTGGCCGCCGATGTGTATTCTATGCTTGGAAGTTTCCTTACCGTCAGGACGGTGAAAGAGGAAAATCCCGACACTTTTTCGTGGCTCGACTTGCTCAACGCCAACATCTATCTCATACTCGGCATTATGATGCTGGTGTGCGTGGTGGCGGTTATTTCGGCATTGCTGATAATGATTTTTGAAAAGACATCGATGATAGGACTGCTCAAAACCATGGGAGCCACTAATTCGTCGATACGCAAGATATTTGTTTACAAATCGATGGGCATCATTGCCAAAGGCGTGCTGATAGGAAATGCCATTGCCTTTGCACTTTGTGTGTTGCAGTACAAATTTGCTATTGTGAAACTCGACAGCGAGAGCTACCACATGAGTTCCGTGCCTATCGACCTCGACCCGTGGATTTTTGTTATTGTAAGCGTTGTTATGGCTGTGGCGTGTGTGCTGGCCTTGCTGCTGCCCGCAAGCTATATAGCTCGTGTTAGTCCCGCCAAGGCGGTAAAAACAGAATAGTACAGTATGAAAAGCCGGTATATCTCACGTACAAGCAAATACATCATCCTTTCGCTCACCATAGCGTTGGGCTTTTTCGCACTTTGGGAGGTGAACCGCATAGCCGGTCAGATAGAGAACTCCGAAAAGGAAAAGGTGCGGCTGTGGGCCAACGCCATCTGGCAGAAAGCCGAACTGGTGAGCCATACCGACGATTTCTTTGCCAAAGTGCAGGCCGAGGAACGCACCCGAATGACCCTCTATGCCGAGGCGCAACGTCTGTTTGTGGAACATTCGGCCAACTCCATCAACGGCGAAGTGGGGTTCTATTATAACTATATCATTGCAAACCAGACTATTCCGGTGATTCTTACCGACGAGGACAGCATAATAACTATGTGCCGCAATGTAGATCTGCCAAAAGGCGTAACCAAACTGGAAGGCACCAAACTGGAAGGCAGTCTGAGGGAGGAGTTTACCAAGGAACCGCCGTTCTACTACGAGATTTACGGCATCAAGATTTTTATGTTCTACAAGGAGTCGAAAATCTACTCCGACCTGCGGCGCTTTCTTAACGATTTCACCAAATCGTTTCTAAACGACATCACCAACAACTCCGTCTTTGTGCCCGTTATCATCACCGACAGTGCACGGCGCAAGGTTATCTCGTCGGGCAATGTGGACACTGCTTCGTTCAACACCTCCACCAAGCTTCGTGCCAAGCTGGCCGAGATGGAGGAGGACAACACCCCCATCGAAATACAGTTGCCCAGCGGACGCAAAGCCCTTGTGTTTTACGAGCATACCGAGTTGCTCGACACATTACGTTGGCTGCCCTTGGTGTATGTGTTTGTGGCTTTTGTGCTTATCATAGTGTCGTACAATTTGTTCCGCACACAGCGCACCATGGAACAGAATCTTATATGGGTTGGCATGGCCAAGGAGACCGCCCATCAGCTGGGGACGCCCATCTCGTCGCTGTTTGCGTGGCTCGACTATTTCCGCGAGAAGGGTTTGGAAGAGAAATATGCCGTGGAAGTGCAGAAAGACATCAACCGTTTGGAGACCATCACCCACCGTTTCTCCAAAATCGGCTCGGTGCCCGAACTAAAAAACGAAGATGTGGTGCAGGTGCTCAAAAACTCCCTCAACTACTTGAAAAACAGAACTTCCAAAAAAGTGAACTTTGTGGAGAATATTCCTGAAAAGGAGATTGTAATACCGTTGAACTCGTATCTTTTCGAGTGGGTGATCGAGAATATCTGCAAAAACGCCATCGACGCTATGAACGGGGTGGGAACTTTCTCGATAATACTGAGCGAGGACGAGAAACAGGTGAACATCGACCTGTGCGACACGGGCAAAGGTATGCCAAGCTCGATGTACAAAAAGATTTTCCAACCCGGATTCACCACTAAGCAGCGCGGCTGGGGACTTGGATTGTCGCTGGCCAAACGAATTATAGCAGACTACCACAAAGGCAAGATTTTTGTGAAATATTCCGTGGCGGGGCAGGGCACGGATATCCGTATTGTGCTGCCTAAAAAGTGATTGCCTGTGGTAAGTGACCTGTGATAAGAGTGTTGGAACGTTTATCGTTTAAGTGTTTAATTGTTGTTGGTTGAAGTTTTGAATTGTTGACCCCAAAAAGGGGGGGGCAGGGGGATTTCAACATTTCCGCGCTTTTTGCGAGACAAAACAATTACCAGTGATAAACATCTTTCAACCATCAAATAAAAATGCCGCCCTACGGGGCTGTTTTACTGACCACTGAAAAAATTCTGCGTTTTCTGTGCTTTCTGCGAGAGATATACATTTCATTTTTCAACTCTCAATTTTCAACTGAAAAATGTCGCCCCTACAGGGCTCAATGGTTGTTTTATACACATTCTTTACAGGGACTTACGTCCCTGCCTATATTATGTCGCCCCCTCGGGGCTGTTTGTTTTATTGGCAACAGACTACTAACTACTGAAAGAATTCCACACTTTCAGCGCTTTCTGCGTTTTCAGCGAGAGATGTACATTTCAACCATCAAATAAAAATGCCGCCCTACGGGGCTCAATGGTTGTGTGATACACTTTTTTTACAGGGACTTACGTCCCTGCCTATATTCTGCCGCCCCTACAGGGCTGTTTGTTTTACTGGCAACAGGCTATTGACGACTGAAAAAATCTGCGATTTCCGCGCTTTCTGCGAGAAATAATAATTCAATTTTCAATTTTCAACTGAAAAATGCAGCCCTACAGGGCTCTGTGTCCGGCAACTGCCCCAACTCCCAACTTACTAATCTATTCCCCAAACCAGTATTTGTAAACTGGCGAGTCGGGATTGAGGTATTGTTTTACATCTTTTTTGTGAAGACGGAACATCGGTCGGCCGAAGCAATAGGCAGCAATCTCGTATTCTCCGTACTGATAGATCAGCGAGTCGGGTGTGAAAAAGAAATTGCCGTTGGCGGTGATGTTGTCCTTTTCAAAAACCTCGAATTCGGGAAAATCGCGGATGTATTGTTTCAACGCCGAAGTCCTGAGCAGGTTGGTTACTGCCGATTTGTTGGTTATGAAGTCCTTTTCGGTAATTTGTTTGCCGTTGCTGTTGTCGAAAACCATATAGCTTTTGTTGAAACCGCCGTGTGCGCCGCCGCCGTAGAAAGAACTGGATACTACGTATGTGGAGAAATATTTGTTGGAAGAGAGGTGTGTTATCGATGAACGCGATTCAAGTTGTGGTGGCTCGAAATCCCAAATGTCGTCGCCCATCATCTCGTTGTGCATCTCGGTGAATTCTATCTTGCTTTGCTGCACATGGCGTTCCAACGCAGTTTGTGGGTCGTTGGCGTTGGGTACGTTGTACACGCTCATCAGTGCGGTGCGTATGTTCTCCACGGCAAAGTCGTTTTCGAGTTCGGGCAGTGTGGCTTCGTATCTAATTACGTAGGCGTTGTTGGAATCCCCGGCGGTGTAGGTTGTATAGGTTATCTCCCTTGCCGGTTCCTCGTTCTCTTCGGGTGTTACGGTTTCGGGATTTTGCGGACGGTTGTTGCATCCGAATAATATTATCGCGCCTGTCAGCAAGGCTATTGGTGTCGTTTTTTTCATGATGATGTATTTTTTTGTCGGTGCAAATTTACGAACTTTATTTCAAATGACAAAATATTTTGTGAAAGGTGCAAAAAAAAACTTCCGCACTTATCGGGTGCGGAAGCCTTGAACAAAAGGTGTTTCAAATCAATATTTGTAGAAACCTTCGCCGGTTTTGCGTCCGAGCAGACCTGCGCGCACCATTTTGCGGAGCAGCGGGTGAGGACGATATTTGGGGTCGCCGAACTCTTTGTAGAGCACTTCCATGATGGCGAGGTTCACGTCGTTGCCTATGAGGTCGGCCAGAGCCAGCGGACCCATGGGGTGGTTGGCGCCGAGCATCATGCATTTGTCGATGTCCTCAGCGGAGGCGATACCGTCGGCCAAGATGCCCACAGCTTCGTTAATCATAGGAATAAGGATGCGGTTCACCACAAAACCGGGGGCTTCTTTCACCTCAACAGGCTGTTTGCCGATGGAAGTGGCAAGCTCCACTATGCATTTGGTAACCTCTTCGCTGGTGAGCTGACCTTTGATAACTTCAACCAAAGCCATGCGGTCGGCGGGGTTGAAAAAGTGCATGCCTATGAACTGTGCGGGACGGCTGGTGCAGGCGGCTATCTCGGTAATGGACAGCGACGAAGAATTGGTTGCGAAGATGGTCTCGGGTTTGCAGATTTTGTCCAGTTCGCCGAAGACATCTTTCTTGAGCTGCATGTCTTCAACGGCGGCTTCGATAACCAAGTCGGCGTCGGCAAAGGTGGCGTAGTCGGTGGTGGTGGAGATGTTTTTCAGTATTGCATCGACGGCGTCCTGAGTCATTTTGCCTTTTTCCACAAGTTTGCCGTAGCCTTTGGCGATGGAAGCCATGGCTTTGTCCAGACTTGCCTGTGTGCGGCTTTTCATAACAATGGGCATCTTAACGGCGAAGGCTTTCACTATACCTTTGGCCATTGTGCCGGTTCCTATTACACATATTTTCATGATAGATGTATTTTAAAGTGTTAGAAATAAGGTTTATTCGTTTTTAAATTCGGCCTGACGTTTGTTGAGGAAAGCGTCCATGCCCTCTTTCTGGTCCTTGGTGGCGAAGCATTTGCCGAACATGGTGTTTTCGAAAGCTATGGCTTTGCCGGCGGGCAGGTCGTACTCCCAGTTGATGCACACCTTGGCGTAACGCACAGCAATGGGTGCGTTGGCGGCAATTTTCTTGGCCATTGCCACTGCTTGGTCCATCAGTTCCTCCTGCGGGTAAACGGCATTTACCAATCCTATGCGCAGGGCCTCTTCGGCGCGTATGGCCTTGCCGGTGTAAATCATCTCTTTGGCTATGCCCATGCCGACGATACGTGCCAGACGGCAGGTGCCGGAGAAACCGGGTATGATGCCCAGTCCCACTTCGGGTTGGCCGAATTTGGCGTTGCTGGATGCTATGCGTATGTCGCAGGCCATGGCAAGCTCGCAGCCGCCGCCAAGGGCGAAACCGTTTACAGCGGCAATAACGGGGATGGGCAGCACTTCGATTTTGCGGAACACGTCGGCGCCGCGTTTGCCGAAATCGAAACCTTCCTTCTCGCTGAGGTTGCTCATCTCCGATATGTCGGCACCTGCCACGAACGATTTCTCGCCGTCGCCTGTGATTATGAGCACCCGTGTGGCGTTTGTGTCAAGGCTTTCAAGGAAAACGTTGAGTTCGGCCAAAACATTGGAGTTTAGGGCATTGAGCGACTTGGGAGCCGAGATGGCCACCGTGCAGATATTGTCTATATTGTTTATTTTTAGATAGTTGTATTCCATATATAATGCTTTTTTATCGGTTTTGTTTTATTTTATTGTGTTTGTGCAATTTGCATATAATGTGCATGACGAATTGCAATGCAAATATACGATTTTTATTTTTATTTTGTGCGATATTTTTTTCAACTGCATTAAAATGGATTGTTGTTTTACAAATACATCATGGCGAAAATGCGCCGATGCTTTTTATTGTCATTTTTTTTTCGTATATTTGCAAATTGGCATATTATGTCGCCGACATCACTAAACGCTGTGTTTTAGCACTTTATCGTGCGATGTAACAATCGGTGGTGCCGAGTGTCTAATATTCTGTATGATAATTACAAGCAAACGTTGAAATATGAAGAGATTTCTTTTATCGCTGGCTCTTGTTGTCGCCACGGCCTTGTGTATGGCTCAAAACAACACAGTAAATCTGGGCTTTGTAGGTACTGGTCTCGACGGGACGTATAAGTGTCTAAGCAGTGTGAAAGTCGAAAACCTTTCGCGCGGCTGGACCGAGAATCTTGTCTATCCCGACACCATTCTGACATTGACAGCCTCCGTGGGTATAGAAGAAGCCTACGAAGATAGCTTTGCCCTCGAGGGTTATCCCAACCCCTTTGGTGGCAACACTATGGTTTCGTTGCAGTTGCCTCATTCCGAAGATGTGTTTTTGCAGATTTACGACCTCAGCGGGCGTCGTATTGCCGAACTCAGACAAAGTCTTCCGGCCGGCCGTCACGCTTTCCGCGTTACTCTGCGTGAGCCACAGCTGTATATGCTTGTGGCATCGACAAACGAGGGACACACCTCGCTTAAGCTCCTGAACCAATCGTCGGGTGAGACCAACGCAATAACCGATTGCGGACAGGTTTCTTCAATAGTGCCCAAAATGAGGAGCAGCCAAACTTTTCAACTCGGCGACTTTATGCGTTACACGGGATATATTTTAAACGGTAACGACACAATAGGCAGCAACATCATAACCCAGATGCAGAACAGTAGCGAGATGATTCTGCTACAATTTGCCGAAAAACCGGTTGTTACCACTGGCGCCATCGATTCGGTGACAGGCATTTCGGCCCGCTGTGGCGGTGCTATAGTGTCCGACGGCGGAGCAATTGTGTATCAGCGGGGCGTCTGCTGGAGCACCTCGCAAAATCCTACTATTTACGACGCTCACACCACCGACGGTGTGGGCAACGGTTCATTCACAAGTGTTGTAACAGGACTCACCCCCGGTACCTTATATTATATACGTGCATACGCTATGAATACAGCCGGCACTTCGTACGGCAACCAGATGTCCTTCACCACTCCTGTGCTGCCCACGGTAACCACCGCCCAGGTGTCGGGCGTGTGGGTTGATACGGCGGTGAGCGGCGGCAATGTAACCAGCGACGGTGGTGCTGCCATAATAGCCCGAGGCGTGTGCTGGAGCACTTCGCCCAATCCTACCGTCGCCGACGGCCATTCTGTCGACAGCAATGGGGCAGGAGCCTTTGTGAGCCGCGTTTCGGGACTTGTCACGGGCACCACCTATTATCTACGAGCTTACGCCACCAACGTGGTGGGAACAGCTTACGGCAGCCAGCAGACATTTACCACACTGCAACTGCCCGTGGTTACCACCAATCCCGTAACCATATTCAGCGACACTGCAGCCACCTTCTCAGGCTCACTCACTTCGTACGGCGACTCTGTAGTATCGGTGCGTGGTTTCTGCTGGGACACTCTGCCCAATCCTACTGTGGCAGGCAACCACACCACCGACCTCACCACTGCCTTAGGCGCTTTCTTCGACACCGTGCGCACCCTTTCCATGAGTACCACCTATTACGTGCGTGCATACGCCACCAATGCTTTGGGCACAGGTTACGGACAGCAACAATCGTTCACCACATTAGGAACGCCCATAGTGGCTACCGATAGCGTGAACAGTGTAACAACAACAACGGCATCGTTTTTCGGCAATATCGTATCCGATGGTGGCAGCGCTGTCATTGCCAGAGGATTCTGCTGGGGCACATTCCCCGACCCCACACTTGCCGACAACAGCGTTCAGATAAATGGCACTACAGGCGCTATTAGGCACAATGCCACCGGACTTAATCCCGGAACCGTATATTACGTGCGTGCTTACGCCAGAAACGTCTACGGCATAGCCTACGGCAATACGATAACCATTTCCACTGTAAATCCGGAATTTTCGGTGTCGCCTTTGCGTACCATCGGTTTCTCCACCGGCAACCTGCAGTACTCGGTATCGGGCAGTCACGCTACCCTCGACAGCACAGCCACTGGAGCTTGGCGTTTCGCCCCCAACCAATACGACACCGTTGGAGCGGCCATAAACTCTACCATCTCCGACACCACCATTGCTTGGATAGACCTGTTCGGATGGGGTACCTCTGGATATAACGGACATCACCCTTATCTCAACACCACCAACCGTCCGAGCTACGATATGGGATACAACAGCCTGGCCGGCACCAATTATGACTGGGGAACGTTCAACGCAATCCTTAACGGCGGCAACCAGCCGGGACAGTGGTTCACTCTTACCAGCGAGGAATGGAATTACCTCCTGTCCGAACGCGACGGCGCGGCAAACAAATGTGGCTATGCCACAGTGTGCGGAGTGCCGGGATTGCTGCTTCTCCCCGACAGCTGGTCCAACCCGATGGGAACATATTTCATAACAGGCCGCGGCAACGGCTATGCGACTAATGTATATAATGCCCACCAATGGTCTATAATGGAGTCGTACGGCGCTATATTCCTGCCAGCGGCAGGCTATCGCATCGACAGCGTCGCTGTTACTGGAGTGGGCAGTTTTGGACAGTATTGGACAGCTACCGCCGACAGCAACACTCAAACTAAATATGTTGTGTTCACATCCGCCAGTTTGGATGTTGAAGGTTATTACAACAATCAGGGACGTTCGGTGCGTCTGGTGCGCATCCTTGCCGAAAGGCCAAAGGTTACAACCGACTCGCTGAACCGGATAATCAGCGACAGCGCCACGGTTTACGGCACACTGATTTCCGAAGGCCGTGTGAACGTAACTTCCTGCGGTTTCTGCTGGAGCACGTCGCCAAATCCCACCATTAATGACAATGTGGCGTATGCAAGCCTTAATTCGCCCGTTACAGGCTCCTATTCCATCAGGCTTTCCAACCTTATGGCAGGCACCAAGTATTATATCCGTTTCTTTGCCGTCAACCCCGACGGTGTGGGCTACGGCAACGAGGAGATCTTTACAACCCTCGGCAACGGTGTTACGGGAAAATTCTCGGTGGCTTACGACAAAAAGGTGCGTTTCTCTCACGGCAACCTTCAGTATTCTCGTCAAGGAACGCATGTTATCGCCGGTGGCGACACAGTGCCCGGCAAATTCCAGTTTGCTTGGTACCAGAACGATATAATTGGCGATGCCGCCAACAGCCTTATTTCCGACACTAATTTGGGTTGGATAGACCTCTTCGGTTGGGCCACCTCAGGCTCGCACCATTATCCCTCCCTCTCCAATGTTGCCGACTCATTGTATGGCAACGACAGTCTCGACATCTGTGCCACTGTAAAGGACTGGGGTGTGCAGAACGAGATTTACAGCCCGCTGCTCGATGTTTTCTTCCCTGCCGGTACCTGGCGCACCCTTAACAAGGCAGAGATGGTGTATCTGCTGCACACTCGTCCGTTGGCCAACAACAAGATGGGCTGTGCCATTGTCAACGGTATGCGTGGTTTGGTGCTGTTGCCCGACGAATGGATACAACCTACGGGAGTGTCCTTCGTACCGGGATTTTTCAACTATTTCGCCAATATCTACTACACCAGCCAGTGGATAGAGTTGGAGGATCACGGAGCTGTGTTCCTGCCCTTTGCCGGAACCCGCGAAGGTAATGTGGCTACCAACGAGAGGACCATTGGCGCATATTGGAATTCTACCGCCGACGGAGTTAATAGCGCATCGTTTATTACGTTCACCATGGACTCCATCACCTTCAACCTCTCCCTATACCGCCACATGGGCGTTTCGGTGCGTCTGGCAAGGGACGAGTACGACTGGTAGGCCGCCCCGATGTTTCCGGGTTTGTGAATAAAAAAAAAGAGCCGCAGTTGCGGCTCTTTTTTTGTCTGAAAGTATATTCAGATGTGTTTTTAGAAGTTGGTGTCGATGTCGAAATCTTCGATGTCGGAGCTGGAGCCGTCGTTGCTCTCGCTGTCGGTTTGCGGTTCATCGTCGCGGTGGCGGCGTCCGCCGTGTTGCAGCGATATGATGAGGGCACCGATCATGCGGGTGAGCTCCATCAGCGAGTTGCGGGAGGCTTCGCGGCCTTCTTCTGTAAGCATTCCTGTCTTGCTTGCTATTTCGGTGAATACCACGCATTCGCGGATTGCCGTTTTCGAGATTTTGAGGTAGTGCTCGAATTGGGCTTTGTTGCGCGAAGAGCCTTCGGCTATGTTCAGCCCGATGGCGTAAGACGAGTTGCAGAAGCATTTCGCAAGCTCTTTCTCAGCTTTTGTGGAGGCTTCCTTGAGGTTAGTCATAACCCACTGGCTGTAGTCGATAGCTTTGCCATAGATGCGCAGGTCTTCGAAACGGTAAAAACTTGTGGTGCGTTCGTTTGGTTCCATATTAAGGGTGTTTAAAGTTATTATTTGATTATTTTTTTACTTGAAAAGTTCGTCTATCTCTGTTTGGTAACGGCTCATCACCTTGCGGCGTTTGATTTTGAGGGTGGGGGTGAGCATTCCGTTGGCTTCGCTCCATGTGTCGGCAACGAGTTTGAAACGTTTCACCTGCTCTGTCTCGCCGAAGAATTTGTTGTA